>NZ_JBEPDM010000004.1:212480-323136 GCF_040300305.1 Streptomyces sp. NPDC000410 | reverse complement strand
TACCCCCGAGCCAACTGCACACCCGCCACATACAACTCACCCGCAACACCCACCGGCACCGGCCGAAGAGACTCCGGGCGGGCCCGCGGCCGTTCGCGGGATCGGGGAAGGATCCCGCGCAGGCGCCCGGGTGGCCCGGCTGGTCAGGCCGTGCCGGGCCGGTCCGATCGACCGGCCCCGGGCATCCTGTGGATCGTGTCGGGCGCGAAGTCCGCACGAGGGAAGAGACAGGACCTCAGCGGGCTCGGCGACGTCCGGTGCGATTCGGCAGCGCTCCGAAGGGGCGCGGGGCTGTATCGATGTGCGGCTCCGTCGCGTGGGCGCGACCAGCCACGACGCACCCGCGGGTATCGCACCGGACTTCCAGCGGAGCGTTCAGCGCACGCCGGCGCCCGCCTTCTCCCGCTGCTCCTCCGCGCGCTCGTGGACCGTCGGCCGTTCGGCGCCGCCCCGTACCGCAGCCGTGGCGACCGAGAGGCATGCCGCCACCAGCACCAGGTTCTTGATGATGTACTGCCCCTCCATCGAGGGGACGAAGGGGTGCTGCCACACCTCGCCAGGCAGGATCGCCAGGGTGGCGAAGACTCCCGCCATGTGCACGAAGAAGACCGCGAGCGTCAGCGGCAGCAGCCGTCCGGTGATCAGGCCGACCCCGATCAGGACCTCCATGGCGGCCAGCAGAGGCTGGGACACGCTCGGCGGCACCATGTGGAACGTCATCACGCTCATCGCGTGGGTGGCGATGTCCTGGGCCGGGCTCAGGCCGGGGATGAGCTTCAGCACGCCGAACCAGAGGTACAGCACGCCCACGCTGACCCGCAGCGCTGCGGTCTCCCGGCGGCGGTAGCCGGCGGAGAAGGAGGACAGCCAGCGGCGGCGGTGCCGGAGCGGGCGCGGGGGTCGGAGGGTGCGTCTCATGGGGTTCCTCGGTCAAGGAGCGGGGCAGCGAGCTGCCGGGGTGCCAGGGCCTGTCTTCTGGATCAGGCCGGATCAGCGAGTGGGGTCGGATGTGCGTGTGCCAGGGCACGCGAGCCCGGCCGGATCCGAAAGACAGGCCCTGGGGAAGGAGTCCCCGCCGGCGGCGCGGTGGCGGCGGCACGGCGTCCCGGGACACGCGTACGGCAGCGGACGGCCGGCCCGGACGGCGGTCCGCTGCGGTACGCGGTGACGGCGGGCGGCGATGCGCTCGGCCCGCTGGTGTGTGTCCGGCCCGTCGGGTGGTCAGCCCCGTCGGACCGTCGTGCGCTCAGGCAGGTGCCTGCTCGGCCGTCGTACGCCCGGCCTGCGCGCGCTCGGCCTTGAGCTGCGCGTTCTCACGTTCGAGCTGGGCCATCCGCTGCCGCAGCGGGCCGAGCGCGTCCTCCAGCTCGGCCGCGGTGTAGCGCGGCTCGATGTGCTGGGGGCAGTTCCAGTCGTACGCCTCGACGTCGATGAGGATGATCCGCTCGACGGTCGCCCGGTACTCGCCGGGCACCAGGTCACCCGCGCCTTCGGGCCATTCGCCGGGCCCCACGGCGCGGGCTCTGCCGAGGATCTTCAGTCGGCTTCTGGACGGGTAGTCCATGAGGAACAGCGACACCCGGTTGTCGGAGTCGAGGTTCCCGGTCGTGATGTACTGCTTGTTCCCCCGGTAGTCGGCGAAGGCCAGCGTCCGGTCGTCGAGGGCCCGCAGGAATCCTTCGGGGCCGCCCCGGTGCTGGACGTAGGGCCAGCCCGTGGAGCCCGTGCTGGCCAGGTAGAAGCTGGTCCTGGTCGCGGCGAACTCGGCCTCGGCGGCGGTGAGCCGGTCCGCGTCCGGAGGTCCCGCGGTCATGTGCGCGTAACTGGCGCGGCTGCCGCCCAGCGCCTGGTGCCGCTGGACCGGTTCGGTGAAGAGCAGTTGCCCGTATCGGCTGGTCATCGGGGTCTCCTACCACCAGTAGGTGGGGTAGCGAGGCGTCTTTCCGCTGCGTCCCGCCAGGATGCCGACGGCGACGATGACGATCGTGGCCAGCAGCAGAAGCAGCAGGAACGTCGCGGTCGCGGGTTCGGTGAGCACCACGATGACCGAGGTCGCGGCGGCGGGGGAGTGCGGTGTGCGGGCCAGCGCCATCGCGCCGATGGCGAGTCCGCCGGCCACCGCCGCCGTCCACACGGAGCTGCCGCCCACCGCCAGGGCGAGGAAACCGACGACGGCGGAGATGAGCTGGCCGCCGATGACGCTGCGGGGCTGGGCCAGCGGGAGCGCCGGGGCGGCGAAGACGAGCGCCGCGCTGGCGGCGAGCGGCGGGATGAGCACCGCCTGGTCGAGCACCTTGCCGATGCCGACCAGGAGGACCAGCGCCGTCACCCCGCCCAGGGTGGCGATCGCGATGGCGGCGGTCGCCGCGCGGGCCGGGGCCTTGCCTGCAAGAGCGGTGGCGAATCGTCGTGAGGAGGTGAGCTCGGTCACCTGGGTGTCGGACACAGATGTGTTCCTTCCGCAGAGTCTGCGCTGAACCAATGCTGAACTTTTGAGCTAATGCGGAATCATAGTTTCATGCATTAGTTGCGTGCAGGTTGCTCGGGTACGGCAGGCAGGATGGGGTGATGGGCGACAGGACGAACCAGGAGTGCGGCGTGCGGGCGGTGGATCAGCTTCCGCTGTCCGGCGAGCCATTGCCGCTGGACCTGGTGAACACGACATACATCAAGGGCGGGGTGCGCGGTCACCTGGTGGACGCGCTCACCTGCCCCGAGGAGCTCGACCAGTGGCTCCAGGCGCACCGGGAGCGGTTCAGCCCGGCCCTGGCCTCCGCCCTCGGGCCGGCGGGGCCCGCGGGCGCGGCCCACCTCGAAGCGTCGCTCGTGCTCCGTCACGCGCTGCGCGAACTGGCCGCCGCCCGGACCTCCGGCCGGGCCCCGGAGCCGGTGCACGGTGCGGTGGTCAACGCGACGGCCAGGCTCGCCGCGCAGTGGTGGGAGCTGTCTCCCGGGGCGTCGTTCGAAGCGGTCCCCAGATGGCTGGAGTCCGATCCGCTGCGGGCGGCGCTCGGGGAGATCGCGGCGGCGGCGGTCGGCCTGTTCGCCGGTGAGCAGGGCGACCGGATCCGGGCGTGCGCCGCGCCGGGCTGCATCCTCTACTTCGTCAAGAGCCATGCCCGCCGCGAATGGTGTACGGCGGGCTGCGGAAACCGGGTACGGGTGGCCCGGCACAGCCGCCGTGTGCGCGGCGACGGCGCCGCGGACACCGACACCGGCACCGGCACCCGTGCGGGCGCCGGCACCTGCACCGACTGACCGGCCGGCCGCCTCCCCGAGGGGCTGCGGCCGGCCTGCCCGACGGCTCGGCCGCGCGGGCTAGTTCAGGATGCTCTTGTACACCTGGTCGGAGACCTGGGTGCCGAGGTCGAGAGCCGCGGCGTTGTCCCACTCGAAGTGGACGCCGATGTACTTACGGCTGTCGGCCTTCTCCTGGGCCGCCCCGCTCAGGGTCGTGAACGAGCGCGTGACGCCCTTGGCCAGCGGGTCGTCGGTGCCGGCGGTGAAGGAGATGTTGTCGGTGCCGAAGTAGCTGCGCACGATGCCGGCCCAGGCGCCGGCGACACCGGAGTGGCCCGAGACGTACGTCGGGAAGTTCGGGGAGAAGCTGTTGCCCGCGAGGTCCTGCTCCTGCGGCTCCCACGTCGGGTCGGCGACCAGGTCGGGGTTGGGCACCTCGCCGGCGCGGCGGATGGCGTCCGTGGGCCGCCAGACGTCCCAGTCGCTTTCGAACTTGGAGTCCCAGATCGCGATCGCCGCGTCGGCGAGCGCCACCGAGGTCAGGCCGAAGAGCTTGGCGCTCTCGAAGGAGCTGCCGTTCGGCCGGTACTTCTTGAAGATCACGATGGTGTGGTCGTACTGCTGGCCGACCGGCTTGTACGTGCCGTCCAGGTCGTTGGCCCAGTAGTGGGCGATCTCCGTCTGGTCGGCGGTCCGCTCGGTGGAGTTCTTCCGGCCGATCCGCTTGATCTCGTTGACCTGGGCTGCGTACTCGGGGCTCTTCAGCAGCTCCTCGGGCGAGGAGAAGCCACCGATGTTGCCCGGGCGGAACTGGTCGCCGGAGGCCAGCGCGAAGGGCTTGACCTTGCCCCAGTTGGGCGCGCCGGCCGGCCGGCCGGGGGCGGGCGCCCAGTAGCCGGGACCCTCGGTCGCCACGTACGGGGTGGTGTCGCCGGAGTTGTCGTAGGCGCGGTTGGCGACGAGCGCGTTGCCGGTCTTGATGCCGAGCTTCTTGCCCTTGTCGCGCTGCGCCGCGTTCCCGCTGTCGGGCATCGCGAGCGCCGCCTTGAGCTTGGCGTCCAGGTCGGTGCGCGGGTAGTTGGGGAAGGCGTTCTTCAGCGTGGTGTACGCCGCGTAGTCGATCGCCGTGTTGAGCGAGCCGTAGGAACCGGCGGCGGTCGTGTCCTTGGTCAGGTACGGCTTGCCGATGGTGCGGATGGAGTTGACCGCGTCGTAGATGGCGAGGTCCATCATCGCGCCGCCACGGGTCAGCGGCCCGGGGGTGCCGCCGGCGTGGCGGAAGATGTCCAGGATCGCGTTGTTCCAGTACAGGACGTGGTCGTTCGAGCCGCGCGAGGTCGAGGGGATGGACGCCGCCTCCTCGGCCGTGGTGCCCGTCTCGTCGACGGCGTGGGCCTGGGCGGGCGCGAGGGTGGCGATTCCCGCGATGGCCGCGATCGTGGCGACTGCGGTCTTCAGGGCGGTCCTGCCCTGACGTGCGGTGCGGAGCATGAAGTGATCCCTGTCTGTCGGCACCTGGCGCGTCTCAGGACGAGAGGCTTCCAGGGCGGTGCTTTCTCGCCTTGGAAGCTATGGCTTCGCCGCACGCGGTCACCGGGGTGTTTCTGGATGACAGTCATCGGGAAGTCCGATGGGCTCCACAGGGCCGTCTTCAATTTATTGAATGGCCATGTGTTCCTAACGGGATATTCACGTTCCAGGCGTGAGGCAGGGGGAGGGGTGCCCGGCGGGTGCGAGGGCCGGCGGGGCGGACGCACCTCAGGCGGTGCGGTGGTGGCGGGCGTAGTGCCGCGCGGCTCTGGCCCGGTTGCCGCAGCCGGTGGAACACCACTCCCGTCGTGACCGTGCGTGGTCGAAGAAGAAGACACACCCGGGTGCCGGACACGCTCTCGGCTCCAGGCCGGAGGTCCCGTCCAGGACGCGGATCAGGGCGTGGGCGATCTCGGCCTGGACGGCGAGGACGGGCGGGGTGATGCTCACCTCGACCGACGACGGCGTCCCGTCCGCCTCCCAGCGCAGCAGCGGCCACGGGCGGCCCATGCTCGATGCCCGGTTGATCTGGGCCACGTCCCAGCCGTCGGGCTCGCGCTCGTGCACATAGGCGCTGACCAGCCGGTGCGCCGCGTCCCGGAGCAGGATGAAGCAGTGTGTGTCGGTGGGGGTGATCCCGTTGAGCGCGTCGTCCGGAAGGTCGGTGGCCAGGCGGCCGCGACAGGAACGCAGCCACCAGATGAGGTGCTCCGGTGTGCGCAGCCCGTCACGGAGCGTGCCCCGCACCGGAAACACGGTGTTGACGAACTCGAGCGGTAGCGGCTCGCCGTTCAGGGGAGGAACATCCGCAGGTGCCGTAACTGGGGCATGGAGGAACATGCCACTCCTTAAGGGGTCAAATCGGGACGGGGCTTGTCGCGGGCGCACGGGTCGTGGCAGGATCAAAAACCTAACGCAACATAATTCGGTAGACCGTTAGTCCGTTAGGCTGATGAGAGTGTCCCGGAGAGGCGGCCCGTGGGGAAGGGGTCGTGCACAGCCGGGAGACAGCCGATCCCAGGATGTCGGTCGCACGGCTCCCCAGAGGTCCTGCGGCCCATATCCCCGAGGATCGGTTTCGTAGTGCCGTGATTCGTGTTACTTGGGGGGAAGTACGTGACGTTAGACCTTGCGCTCTATCAACTGAGAACCTTTCGGGAGGTCGCCCGCCTGGGTAGTTTCACCAAGGCGGCACGCAGTCTTGGTTACGCCCAGTCGAGCGTGACGTCGCATATTCGCTCGCTGGAGTCTCGCGTCGGTATGCAGTTGGTCCAGCGGTTGCCGCACGGTGTTCGCCTCACGGCGTCGGGCGAGATCTTTCATCAATACGCGAAGCGTATATTCCATGTGGTCGACGAAATGGCCAGTGCGCTCAATCCGTCGGGCGAGATGGAAGGGCGCGCGGCGGTCGGCGCCTCCGCGCTCCTGCTGGAGACCCGCGTCGGTTCGCTGATACGCGACTGCCGCTACCGGTACCCCCGGGTGCAGGTCTCCCCGCGCCAGCTGACGATCAGCAACGCGCGTGAGGCGGTCCGCGGCGGCGAGGTGGATCTGGCCCTCGTGCACGGCGACTTCAGTGGATCCGAGCCGGTCCCGGCCGGAATCGTGGTCGAGGAACTGCCGCCGCTCGAAGTAGTGCCGGTCGGTTCGGCGGCCCTGGTCGAGTCCGCCGACCCGGCGGCCGCACTCGCCTCGGTCCGGGTGCTCGCGGTCGACCCCGACTGTGCGTCGCACCAGGTTCTGGTCACCGCCCTGCGTGAGCTGTACGGCATCGACGCGCAGGTCATCGAGGCCGGATCCATGGGCGGCGCGCGGGAGCTCGCCCGGGCCGGCTACGGCATCGCGATGCTCCCCGCCGAATCGGTGCGGCCCGCCGACGGGGGCAGCGGCCTCGCCGTGCTGCCGGGCCTGCCACGGGTCCGTCTCGACGTACGCGCCCTCTGGGTCGGCCGGGAGTCCGCGATGTCGGCGGTCTCGGCGGTCTGTGACGTGGCGACCCGCATCGGCAAGGAAAGGGAAAGGGTTCCCCAAATGGCGTGAGTTTCGTCACCCGGCCTTCATCGGGCCTTTATCTGAAATACGGGCGTTGACCATCGCCCAAGGCGGGCGGACCGAGCAGCGGATTATTCGCTGTCCGGTCCGCCCGCCTTCTTTTATTTGCCCTCCGCTGTCGCCGGAACACCCCCATCGGAAAACGTGATACCGCCCATCGAGGGTTTCGTGGAACGGTTCGGTTTGGGCCCGCATAACCTTTTCCAGGTATGTGGATAATTTCCCGGAGAGGTAAATAAGTGTCCGACATCGCTTACATCCCGAACGCGTTCCGCAGTGGTTTCGAACTCGACAATCTCGACTGGGTCACCTGGTCGGAGCCGGGCCGGGTCGGAGTCGAGCACCACGTCCTGTGGGCGCCGGACGAGTCGAAGGGCGAGGACTCGGTCGGCCTGCTGCTGCGCTTCCCCGCCGGCGCGCACGGTGACTTCCACGAGCACCTCGGCTACGAGCTGATGCTGGTGCTGGACGGCGTCCTGGACCACAGCGACGGGATCTCGTACGTGAAGGGCGACCTGGTCGTCGAGGGCCCGGGGACCGAGCACCAGATGTCCAGCCGTACGGGCTGCACCGTGCTGGCGATCCGCACCCGCCCCGCCGCCGCCCGCACTCCGCAGAAGGAGCTCCGCCCCGTAGGCATCACGGCCGCTCCCTGACCGGTCCGGGGCAGGGCGGCCCCACGCCCTGACCGGCCGCCCTGCCCCGGTCCTCCCTCCCCGGGCCGTGTCCTCAGAGCCCCGAGCCTTCGCGTTGCCGCAGTCACCGCGCGTCCGCCCGCGCACCCGCACCCGCCGACCGAAAGAGCCCTGCCTTGTCTTCGTACTCCGTCCAGCCCCTCCCCACGCGCCCGCCGCAGGAGCTGGAGCCGAACACCGAGAACTCCGCCGTGCGACGTGGCCGCCGGGTGCTCGTCTCCAGCGTCTCCTCCGACTCCCACACCTGGAACCTCGTCTTCCTGCAGCTCCTGCTGGAGGAGATGGGCCATGAGGTGACCAACATCGGATCCTGCGTGCCCGACGAGCTGCTGATCGAGGAGTGCCGGCGGATCAGGCCGGACCTCGTCGTCATCAGCAGCGTCAACGGGCACGGGGCGCTCGACGGGGCCCGCGCGGTCCGCCGCCTGCGGGGCGAGTCGGACCTGCGGGACCTGCGCGTCGTCATCGGCGGCAAGCTGGGTGTGCGCGGCGCCGAAGCCGGCACCTACGGCCCGGAGTTGGTGGCCGCCGGATTCGACGCCGTCTTCGAGGACGCGGCGGGAGTCGCGGAGTTCCGCCGCTACCTCGCCCTGCAGTCCACCCCCGAGCTCGCCGCGTCGGGTGCGCGGTGACCGCCACGATCCCGGGGCCCGCCGGCCACGACGCGCGGCCCGCGTCGCCGTCGGCCGCGTCGCCGTCCGTCGCATCGCTGTCCACAGCGACGCCGCCCACCGTGTCGCCGCCCACCGTGTCGCCGTCCGTCGCATCGCACCCGACACCGTCGCCCGCCGTCGAACTCGGCTCGTTCGCCGCGGCGGTCGCCGCCGCGGGCCGGGCCGGGGAACTGGTCGTACAGCCCCGGATGGGCTTCGCCGACATCCCGCGCATGCGCGACGGCCTGCACCGGGTGAAGCAGGCACGCGCCCGCACCGTCGGCACCCTCACGATCGACAGCTACACCCGCGTCGGCGACAACGACTCCGCCCGGCTCGCGCTCGCCGACGGCACCGACCTCAACGGCTACCCCATCGTCGCCCACGGCGCCGACACCACCCGCGACCTCGTCGCCGGGCTCACCGGCGACGGATTCGCCGTCCAGGTACGCCACGGCTCCGCCAACCCGCTCGGCATCATCCGCGCCCTGCTGGACGCCGGACTCGACGCCACCGAGGGCGGGCCCGTCTCCTACTGCCTCCCGTACAGCCGGACCCCCATCCGGGAATCCGTCGACGCCTGGGCGCGCAGCTGCGAGCTGCTGGCCTCCCGCCCCGGCAGCCATCTGGAGAGCTTCGGCGGCTGCATGCTCGGCCAGCTCTGCCCGCCGAGTCTGCTCGTGGCGCTCTCCGTGCTGGAAGGGATCTTCTTCCGGCAGCACGGGCTGCGCAGCGTCTCGCTGAGCTACGCCCAGCAGACGCACCACGACCAGGACGTCGAGGCCCTGCTGGCGCTCCGTACGCTCGCGGGCGAGCACCTGGCCGGACTCGACTGGCACGTCGTCCTCTACACCTACATGGGCGTCTTCCCGCGGACGACCGGGGGAGCGCTCGGGCTGCTGCGCGACAGCGCCCGGCTGGCCGCGCTCACCGGCACCGAGCGCATGATCGTCAAGACGCCGGCCGAGGCGCACCGGATCCCCACCATCGAGGACAACATCCACGCACTGGAGGAGGCCGCGCTGGCCGCCGCGGCGCACCGGGGACGGACCCCCGCCACGGGCGACGAGTTCGGTGTCCTGGCCGAGGCGCGGACGCTGGTCGAGGCGGTGCTGGAGCTCCACCCGGACGTGGGCCGCGCGCTGACGGTGGCGTTCGAACGGGGCATTCTCGACGTTCCGTACTGCCTGCACGCCGACAACGCCCAGCGCTCACGCAGCTATATCGACGCCCGCGGCAGCCTCCAGTGGCACACCACCGGCTCCATGCCCATCCCCGCACTGCCCGCGCCCGGCCGCGACCGGCTCCGCGCCGACGATCTGCTCGGCATGCTCTCGCACACCCAGGAGGCGTTCGACAGAGCCGCCCTGGACCAGGGCAGCGAGAGCGGCGACCGCGCCGCGCTGTCCGGCTGACCACCGACCGCGCAGCCCGTACCGGCTGACCACCGACCGCGCCGCGCTGTCCGGCCGACCACCGATCGCGCAGCCCGTACCGGCTGACCACCGACCGCGCAGCCCTGTCCGGCTGCCACTGCGCACCGGCCTGTCGGGTCGTGCGCACGCCCACCCTGGGCCTCCTTCCCGCGCGTTCCTCCTCACCACCTAGGAAGTTCTGTGTCCGGCTCTTCATCCGATACGCGCCCACTCGTCCTCGCCATCATCGGCAGCGGCCCCCGGGGCATCTCCGTTCTCGAACGGCTCGCCGTCCGCGCGACGGCCGAGGCCGAGGAGGCGGCCGGCGGCGGAGCCACGCCCCGCCCGGTGCGCGTCCACCTCATCGACGCCACCGAGGTCGGGGCCGGCCGGGTGTGGCGTACCGACCAGGACGACTGGTTCACCATGAACACGGTCATCAGTCAGGTGACCATGTACTCCGGCGACCCGGACGGCGGTCCCGCCCGCCCCGGCGCCGGTCCCTCGCTCGGCCAGTGGATCGAGCACCGGGCCGCCGAGTTCGGCGAGGAGCCGCTCGGCCCGGACGACTACGCGCCGCGCGTCCGCTACGGCCACTATCTCGTCGACGTCTACCGGACGATCGCCGACAGCCTGCCGGCGCACGTCCGGCTCGTCCCCGTCACCGGCCGGGTCACCGCCCTGCGGACCGGCACGGACAGCGGCTATCTGCTCAGCCTCGACGGCTCCCCGCACCTGCTGGAGGCCGATCGCGTCGTCATCGCCACCGGCCACCCCTTCAACGCCCCGGACGGCTTCGAGCGCGACATGCTCGACTTCACCGCCCGTGTGCCCGGCACCCGTTATCTGTGCGGCGACTCGGCGGCCGACATGCCGCTGGACGAGGACGCGATCCCGGCCGGCACGGCGGTGGGCATCCGCGGCCTCGGCCTCTCCTTCTACGACGTGATGCTCTCGCTGACCGTCGGCCGCGGAGGCGAGTTCCACCACGGCGAGGGCGGCACGCTCGTCTACCGGCCCAGCGGCCGGGAGCCGCGCATCGTCGCCGGTTCCCGCAGCGGCCTGCCGATCCCGGCGCGCGGCCGCAACCAGAAGGAGCCGAACTTCAGCCACAAGGCCCTCTTCCTCACCCACGACGCGCTCCTGGCCGCCCGCGCCGCCCGCCGCGCGGCATCCGGCAGCGACCAGCTGGACTTCGCCGAGGACGTCCTCCCCCTGCTCCTCCACGAGGTGGAGCACATCTACTACGTCACCCACGTCCGGATCTCCCAGGGGCAGGCGGCCGCCGACACCTTCGCCGACGTCCACGCCGCCGCGCTGCGCTCCGGAGCGGACCGGGGCCCGCTGCTGGCGGAGGCCGGGCTGGCGAACGTACCGCCCGTCGATCTCGACGCTCTCGCCCGGCCGTTCGGCGAGGCGCGGTTCGACTCTCCCGAGCAGTTCCGCGAGCGGCTGCTGAAGGTGATGGACGAGGACCTCGCTGCGGCCGCGCTCGGCACCCTGGACGGTCCGCTCAAGTCCGCGCTCGACGTGCTGCGCGACATCCGCAACGTGGTCCGCGAGGCGGTCGACTACGGCGGCCTGCTGCCGGACTCGCACACCGGCTTCTTCCACGGCCGCTTCCTGCCGGTCAACGCGCTGCTGTCGGCCGGGCCCCCGATGTCCCGGGTCGAGCAGCTGAGGGCGCTGATCACGCAGGGCGTGGTGGAGGTGGCCGGTCCCGGCACCCGGTTCGAGGCCGACGAGCGGGCGCGCGCCTTCCGGGTGAGCTCCCCGCAGGTGGCCGGATCCGGACGGCTCGTGCACACCCTCATAGACGCCCGCATCCCGACCCCGGACCTGAGCCGGGACACCTCGCCGCTGACCAGCAGGCTCGTCGAGGAGGGCATGGTCCGCGAGTACGTGATCGAGGGACCGGTCGGCAGCCGCCACGTCACCGGCGGTCTGGAGGTCACCCCCAGCCCGTTCCACGTGGTCGACGCGGAGGGCGAGCCGCAGCGCGATCTGTACGCGATCGGCATCCCGACCGAGCACACCCGCTGGTTCACCCAGGTCGGCAGCAGCCGCCCCGGGGTCAACACGCTCTTCTACCGGGACGCCGACGCCATCGCGGCGGACGCCCTGCGCCCGGTCGAGGCCACGGCGCGCCCGGTGCCGGAGCCGCTGATCATCCCGAGCCAGACGGGCGCCTCCGGTGTGGTCGTCGCCGGCCGGGGGGACGCGGCATGAGCGCCCTGTCCCCCACGGAGGAGTTCCTGGCGGCCCGGGACGTCCTGCTGCTCCACCGCACCGATCCGGCCAAGGCCGCCGCGGAGTTCCGCTGGCCCCGCGCGGCGGAGTTCAACTGGGCGCTGGACTGGTTCGACACCATCGCCGGTCGCCGGGACCGGACCGCTCTGCGGATCGTCGGCTCCGGCGGCCCCGACACCGACCGGCTCATCGGCTTCGGCGAGCTGGCCCGCAGGTCCGGCCAGGTCGCCAACTGGCTGCGCCACATCGGTGTGCGCCGTGGTGATCCGCTGCTGCTGATGCTCGGCAACCGCGAGGAGGTGTGGGAGACGATGCTCGCCGCCATCAAGCTCGGCGCGGTCGTGATCCCCACCTACACGACGGCGACCCCGGCGGAGCTGTCCGACCGGCTGCGGCGCGCGGACGTGCGGTACGTCGTCGCCGAGGCCGCGCTGGCCGACCGGTTCGCCGGGGCCCCGGGGGAGTGGACGGGCATCGGCGTCGGCGGCCGGGCCGAAGGCTGGCTGCCGTACGAGGAGGCCGCCCAGGCCCCCGTCGACTTCACGCCGGACGGACCCACGCGGGCGGACGACGCGCTGTTCCGCTACTTCACCTCGGGCACCACGTCGAAGCCCAAGATGGTGGAGCACACCCACGTCAGCTACCCCGTCGGGCATCTCTCGGGCATGTACTGGAACGGGGTCGTGCCGGGCGACGTGCACCTCAACATCTCGGCCCCCGGCTGGGCGAAGCACGCCTGGAGCTCGTTGTTCGTCCCCTGGAACGCGGAGGCGACCGTCGTCGCCCTCGACGCCGCGCGCAGCACTCCCGCGCAGGTGCTGGAGATTCTCCGCAGCCGGCGGGTGACGACGTTCTGCGCGCCCCCGACGGTCTGGCGGGGCATGGCGGCCGAGGGGCTCGGCCCGCGGCCGCCCGCCCTCAGGGAGGCCGTGGCGGCCGGCGAGCCGCTGGAGCCGTCGCTGATCGAACTGGTCGCCCGGGAATGGGGCGTCGACCTGCGGGACGGCTACGGGCAGACCGAGACCACCGGCCAGATCGGCAACCCGCCGGGACACACCCCCGTCCCCGGCGGCATGGGCGTCGCGCTGCCCGGCTACACGGTCGTCCTGCTCGACCCCGACACCGGCCGGGAGGTTCCGGACGGGCAGCCCGGAGAGATCTGCCTCGACCTGAGGGACCGTCCACTGGGGCTGATGCGGGGGTATGTCGGCGACGAGGCCCGTACGGCGAAGGCCTTCGCCGGCGGCTACTACCACACGGGTGATCTCGCCGTCCGCACACCGGAGGGCGGTCTGACCTACCTGTCCCGCGCCGACGACATGTTCAAGGCGTTCGACCACCGCATCTCGCCCCGTGAGCTGGAGGACGTGCTGCTGCGTCATCCACTGGTGGCCGACGCGGCGGTCGTGCCAGTGCCCGATCCGGTGGGTCTGTGGGCGCCGAAGGCCTATGTGGTCCGCTCGTCGGGGCGCCCCGACGACTCCGAGGCGCCCGGGGCGGCGCGGGCGATCCTGGAGCGGGTGCGGGCGGAGCTGCCGCCCGAGAAGTGGGTGCGGGTGGTGGAGTTCGTGGCGTCCCTGCCGCGCACGACGTCGGGCAAGGTGCGCCGGGCGGAGCTGAGGGAGCGTGCGCCGGGCGGCGCCGAGTACCGGATCGGCGCCGCGGAGGGCTGATTCCCCCCGGTGCGTCGCCGTACGACGAAGGGCCTGGGCCTCGGTTTCACGAGGCCTGGGCCCTTCGTCGTACCCGGCCGGTCTCGTACCCGGCCGGTCACGGTCCCGGAGTCAGGGCCGGCGGCCGCGTTCGTAGTGCCGCTGAGCCTTGGCGCGGTTGCCGCAGCCGGACATCGAGCACCAGCGCCGGGTGCCGTTCTTGGACACGTCGAAGAAGTGCAGCGGGCATTCGGGGTTCGCGCAGCAGCGGATGCGGCCGGGGCGGTCGGCGACGAGCCGAAGCCAGTTCTCGCACGCGGCCCAGGCGGGCAGCCAGAACGGGGCGTCCACCTCGACATCGGTGTCCGGCACGCCGTCGGGCCGCAGCAGCCGGCGGACCCGGCCGTGGGCCAGGACGGCGTTGAGGGCGGCCACCGCGTCACCCGGTGGCCGGGCCGGATCGGTGGCGACGGCGTCGAGCGCCGCGCGGGCCTGGCGGAGCCGCTCCAGCGTGGCCCGGTCGGCCGCCAGGGGGCGCTCGCCCAGGGCCCGGCGTACCGAGGTGCCGCTGAGCCACACCGTCAGTCCGCCGAGGGATTCCAGCAGGTCGTGATGGCAGTCCGCGTCGACCCAGCGGGTGTTGAGGAGATCGATGGAGAGGGGCTCGCCGGTGAGTGGCCGGGGATCGGCCTCGATGGAGGGCGGCACGGGGCAGGTCCTTCCTTCGCGGTGGGCGGTGCGACACCCAGACAACCATAACCGGTCATCTCTTGATCACCGGTTGACGAGGTGATGCCTAACCACTAATGTCATCTTCACTGGTTACGACATCCCATCGTGGCCCTTACCGAAAGCGTGTGATCGATCATGAGCAAGGCCCCCAACCTGCAGACGGGCCACGTCGGCCTGAACGTCACCGACCTGAGCCGCTCGCTCGACTTCTACCGCGAGGTCTTCGACTTCGAGGTGATCGCGGAGGGCAAGGAGGACGACCGCCGCTGGGCCTTCGTCGGCCGCGAGAACCGACTGATCCTCGCCCTGTGGCAGCAGAGCAACGGCGAGTTCGCCAAGGACAAGCCCGGTCTGCACCACCTGTCCTTCCAGGTGGACACCATCGAAGAGGTCAAGGCCCACGAAGAGGTCCTGCGCGGCCTGAACGTCGAGTTCAACTACGACGGCGTCGTCCCGCACGGCGAGAACGGCACCTCCGGCGGCATCTTCTTCACCGACCCCGACGGCATCCGCCTCGAGATCTACGCCCCGACCGGTGCCGACCCGGCCGCCGCGCCCACCCCGGGCGCGCCGACCTGCGGCTTCTTCTAAACCGGCGCACCAGTCGCACCGTTCGGACCGGAAAGGAATGCCTGCCGTGGCCAGCTATCACAGCGGTGAGATCGCCGTACAGGAGCGTGCTGAGCTCTCCGACGAGGCGAGCTTCTCCCTTGGAGCCATCGGGGAGACCGTCCCCGCCGTCGCGGCGGCATTCCTTGCCGAACAGCCGATGATCGTCGTCGGCGGCACGGACCGGGCAGGGCGGCTCTGGGCCACCCAGCTGACGGGAGAGCCGGGCTTCCTCCGGGCGCCCGACCCCCGCACCCTCAGCATCGACGCCCTCCCGCTCCCGGAGGACCCGCTGGCCGAGGTCCTCACCGGCGCCGGTGACCCCGCGCTCATCGGCATGATCGCCATCGAGCCCGCCACCCGGCGCCGTATGCGGATCAACGGCCGCGCCCACCGGGAGGGCGACGGCCTGCGCGTCGACCTCGACCAGGTCATCGCCAACTGCCCCAAATACCTGCAGAAGCGGGACTACCGCCTCCTCGCCCCGGCCGAGGAGGAGGCCGCGGCCCGCACCCGTAGCGCCGTCGACAGCACGGAGCTCAGCGCGGACCAACAGCGCCGGGTGCGCGCCGCGGACACCTTCTTCGTCGCCACCGCGTCCGACCGCGGCGACGCCGACGCCTCGCACCGCGGCGGCAACCCCGGCTTCGTCCAGGTGCTCTCGCCGACCCTGCTGCGCTGGCCCGACTACATCGGCAACGCGATGTTCCTGACGCTCGGCAATCTCGCGCTGAACCCGGCCGCGGGCATCGTGATCCCCGACTTCGAGACGGGCGCCACCCTCCATCTCACGGGCACCGCCCACACCGTCTGGGACGCCGACGAGATCGCCCGGGTCCCCGGCGCGCAGCGGCTGGTGGAGTTCTCCGTCGAAGCCGTACGGGACATCTCCGCCGCGTCGCCGCTGCGCTGGACGGCGCCCGGCTACTCCCGCTTCAACCCCCCGGTCGCCTGAACCACCTGACCGCTCGGTCTCAGCCCCAGTCGACCCCGACTCGCAACGGAGCAAGCCATGCAGATCACCGTGGACATGAATCTCTGCGAGAGCCACGGGCAGTGCGTCTTCGCGGCGCCCGAGATCTTCTCCTTCGACGACGAGGAGTATCTGGTGTACGACGCCGCCCCCGACGCCGCTCTGCGCGACAAGGCCGAGAAGGCCGCGGCCGTCTGCCCGGTGCGCGCCATCACCGTGAGCCCGGCCGCGGCGTGAACGGCACCGGAACCGGCCCCGAAACCGGCACCGCGACCGGCCCCCGTGAGCTGGTGATCGTCGGCGCCTCCCTCGCCGGGCTGCGGGCCGCCGAGACCCTGCGCTGCGAAGGGTTCACCGGCACCCTGACCATCGTGGGAGACGAGCCGCACCTGCCCTACGACCGGCCCCCGCTCTCCAAGCAGGTGCTGACGTCGCGGAACGACCAGCCCCCCGGCACCGAACTGCCGCTGCCGGACCGGCTGGACGCCCGCTGGCGGCTCGGCCTGCCGGCCGTCGGCCTCGACCCGCACGCGCGCACCGTCACCCTCGCGGACGGCGACCGCCTCGCTTACGACGGCCTGCTCATCGCCACCGGAGCCGCCGCGCGCGGCCTGCCGACGGGTGAGGTGATGCCGTCCGAGGGTGTGTTCACCCTCAGGAGCTGGGACGACACCCTCGCACTGCGCGACCGGCTCAACTCCAGGCGGCGGCTCGTCGTCATCGGTGCCGGATTCCTGGGCGGCGAGATCGCTGCCGCCGCCCGCGCCCGGGGGCTGGACGTCACACTCATCGAGGCCGGCGGCCAGCCGCTGGAGCGTGCCGTCGGAGCGGTGGCCGGTGCGTACGTCGCCGCGCTGCACCGCGAGGCGGGCATCGAGCTGCTGACCGGTACCACCGTCACGGAGTTCCACACCGACGCCGAGGGCCGCCTCAGCGGCCTCACGCTCTCCGACGGCTCGCGGCTGGACACCGACACGGTGGTCCTCGCCCTGGGCGCGGTCCCCGCGACCGGCTGGCTGGCGGGCTCGGGAATCGCCCTCGACAACGGTGTCCACTGCGACCGGTACCTGCGGGCCCTGCACCCGGACGGCTCGGTGGTGCCCGCGGTGGTCGCCGCCGGCGACATCGCCCGCGTGCCGCACCCGCTGGCAGGTGGTGAGCCGCTGGCCCTCGGCCACTGGACCAACGCCGTGGAGCAGGCCGCGACGGCTGCCCGGAACCTGCTGCGCCCGCAGCGGCCCGAGTGGTTTACCGGTGTTCCTTCCTTCTGGTCCGACCTGCACGGAGCGAAGATCCGCTCGGTGGGTCTGCCGTCCGCGGCGGACGAGGCCGAGGTCGTCGAGTACGACCTCCCCGGCCGCCGCCTGGAGATCGGCTACCGCAGGGCCGGCCGGCTCGTCGGAGCCCTCACGATCGGCCGGACCTCCCGGCTCGCGGCCTATCGTCTGGAACTCCAGGAACCGCTGGAGACCGCGCCGGAATATGCAAGCTGACCGGACCCGGCGAATGACTCGGCCCGTACCCCTTTTCGGGGTACGGGCCGTTGTTTTATATGGCCTGCCGTGAGTCGGAAATGCGCATGCGCGAGGTGCTGGAGGCATGACGAAAGGGGCCGCCGGGTGCGATGCACCCGGCGGCCCCTTTCGGAACGAGGATCTACGGAAGCTGGGCCGAGGCCCGCGCCTCGCGGCGGTTCCCGCGGAACGTGTTCACCCGCCGCGCCGTCGCGAACAGCGGAATCGTCGCCGCCAGCACGATCTGCAGCGCGCAGCCGGTCTGGAGCAGCAGCTGTCCGCCCGGCGCGTCGAACGCCCACGCGGCCAGCAGGCCCATCGCCGCCACGATCCAGCTGAGCATCGCCACCGCGAGGACACCCCGCGGCTTCGGGTACTCGACCCGGCTCACCATCAGCCAGGCCGTACCGATGATCGCCAGCAGCGTCGGGATGAACGGCAGCTCGAGCAGCACGATCGAGACGACCGTCAGCGCGCCGAAGGGGCTCGGCATGCCCTGGAACATGCCGTCCTTCATCGTCACGCACGAGAATCTGGCCAGCCGCAGCACGACGGCCAGCAGGACGACGATGGCGGCCACCGCCGACACCTTCTGGTGCGCGTCGTTCGCGACCACTCCGTACACGAGGACGAAGTACGCCGGTGCCAGGCCGAAGCTGATCAGGTCCGACAGGTTGTCCAGCTCCGCGCCCATCGGCGAGCTGCGCAGCTTGCGCGCCACGAGCCCGTCGCACAGGTCGAAGATCGCGGCGCAGAGCATGAGGATGACGGCGGTCGCGGCGGAGTGCCGCGCCATGCCGCTCTCGTCGCTGCCGACGATGTGCGGGATGAGGATTCCGGTGGTGGTGAAGTACACCGCCATGAATCCACACGTCGCGTTACCGAGAGTAAGCGTATCCGCTATCGACAGCCGCAGTGAGAGCGGCATCTCTTCGGCGTCGTCCGCGGACTCGGCGTCCGCCTCCGCGACCCAGCCCGCCTGGGTCTCGGGATCAATCACGGTCAATTCGAGTCACCCCCGCGGTCGTGGTCTGACCGACCTCGACTGCGACCTCGACACCCTCGGGCAGGTAGATGTCGACACGCGAGCCGAAGCGGATCAGGCCGATGCGCTCACCCTGCTCGACCTTCGTACCCTGCGGAATGTACGGAACGATGCGCCGGGCGACCGCGCCGGCGATCTGGACCATTTCGATGTCGCCGAGCTCGGTGTCGAAGTGCCAGACAACGCGCTCGTTGTTCTCGCTCTCCTTGTTGAACGCCGGAACGAAACCGCCGGGCACATGCTCGACGGACGTCACCGTGCCCGCGAGGGGCGCGCGGTTGACGTGGACGTTCAGCGGGCTCATGAAGATGGCGACGCGGGTCCGCCCGTCCTTCCACGGCATGATGCTCTGCACCACACCGTCGGCGGGGGAGATGACCCGGCCCTGGGCGATCTCGCGCTCGGGGTCGCGGAAGAACCACAGCATGCCCGCCGCGAGTGCGGTGGTGGGCACGGCGATGGCCGCGGCTCGCCTCGACCGGCGCGCACGCGCCAGGCTCAGCGCCGCGGTCGCGACGGTCGGCAGGAGCCACGGCGATGCTCCGCGCGCGAGGCGGACACGGCCGCGAGGTGCAGAGGTTTGGCTGTGGGGCATGGATGACCTTCGTAGCGGATGATGCCGCGCTGGCAACACGGGGACGGCGGCTTTCCGGCGATGCTATCGGTTGCGGACCGCAACTGGGCAAGCCGGAAGTCGAGTCGACGGCCGGAAGACGATGACTGGGTGTGATCTTCTTCGCGGCCGAACCGACTCAAAAGGGTTGTCTACCCCTGGAACCGGTACTCCTCGAGGAGTCGACGACCAATGATCATTTTCTGGATTTCGGCGGTACCTTCGCCGATCAGCAGCATCGGCGCCTCCCGGTAGAGGCGCTCGATCTCGTACTCCTTGGAGAAGCCGTAACCGCCGTGGATACGGAAGGCGTCCTCGACGACTTCCTTGCAGTATTCGGAGGCGAGGTACTTCGCCATCCCTGCCTCCAGGTCGTTTCGTTCCCCGGAGTCCTTTTTGCGTGCCGCGTTGACCATCATCGCATGGGCGGCCTCGACCTTGGTAGCCATCTCGGCGAGCTTGAACTGGATGGCCTGGTGCTGCGCGATCGGCTTTCCGAAAGTGTGACGTTGCTGGGCATAGGAGACGCCCAGTTCGAAGGCACGCTGAGCGACGCCGCAGCCACGCGCCGCCACGTTCACGCGACCGACTTCCACGCCGTCCATCATTTGGTAAAACCCTCGGCCGGTGGTGCCGCCGAGTACCCGATTGGCCGGAATGCGCAGTCCGTCCATGATGAGTTCCGTCGTGTCGACGCCCTTGTAACCCATCTTGTCGATCTTCCCGGGAATGGTGAGGCCGGGCCGGACCTCTCCGAAGCCGGGCTCCTTCTCGATCAGGAAGGTCGTCATCGACTTGTGCGGGGCGGTGCCCTCGGGGTGTCCCTCGTCACTTCGTACGAGAACGGCCACGAGCGTCGACGTTCCGCCGTTCGTCAGCCACATCTTCTGGCCGTTCAGGACGTACTCGTCGCCGTCCTTCACCGCCTTCGACGTGATCGCCGACACGTCCGAGCCGAGGCCGGGCTCGGACATGGAGAACGCGCCGCGCACCTCGCCGGCCGCCATCCGCGGCAGGAAGTACTCCTTCTGCTCCTGCGTGCCGTGCTGCTTGAGCATGTACGCGACGATGAAGTGCGTGTTGATGATGCCCGAGACGGACATCCACCCGCGGGCGATCTCCTCGACGCACAGCGCGTACGTGAGAAGGGACTCACCCAGACCCCCGTACTCCTCGGGGATCATCAGCCCGAAGAGGCCGAGCTCCTTCAGGCCGTCGACGATCTGCTGCGGGTACTCGTCGCGGTGCTCCAGCTCGGTGGCGACCGGAATGATCTCCTTGTCGACAAATTCCCTGACGGTGGCCAGGATCTCCTGCTGGATGTCGGTCAGACCGGCGGTCTGGGCGAGTCGGGCCATCGTTACTTCCCCTGTTCCTTCAGCTCGGGCCGGCCCGGCTGCTCGCCGCCGCGCTCCTTGATGTACGTCTCGGTGGGGACCATCACCTTGCGGCGGAACACGCACACGAGCGTGCCGTCCTGCTTGTAGCCCTTGGTCTCGACGTAGACGATCCCGCGGTCGCTCTTCGACTTCGACGGGGTCTTGTCGAGGACGGTCGTCTCGCCGTAGATCGTGTCGCCGTGGAAGGTCGGCGCCACGTGCCGCAGCGACTCGATCTCCAGGTTGGCGATGGCCTTGCCGGAGACGTCCGGCACGGACATGCCGAGCAGCAGCGAGTAGATGTAGTTCCCCACGACGACGTTCTTCCCGAAGTCCGTCGTCTTCTCCGCATAGTTGGTGTCCATGTGGAGGGGGTGGTGGTTCATGGTGAGCAGACAGAAGAGGTGGTCGTCGTACTCGGTGACCGTCTTCCCGGGCCAGTGCTTGTAGACGGCCCCGACCTCGAACTCCTCGTAAGTGCGTCCGAACTGCATGGTGCTCAGGCCTCCGGGGCTTCGAACTTCGACGTACGCTGCATGCCGGCCGCCCGGCCCTTGCCGGAGATGACCAGCGCCATCTTGCGGCTGGCCTCGTCGATCATCTCGTCGCCGAGCATCGCCGAGCCCTTCTTGCCACCCGCCTCGGACGTGTAGTACTCGTACGCGTCCAGGATCAGCTCGGCGTGGTCGAAGTCCTCCTGGGAGGGCGAGAAGACCTCGTTGGCCGCCTCGACCTGGCCCGGGTGCAGCACCCACTTGCCGTCGAAGCCGAGGGCGGCGGCGCGCTGGGCGACCGCCCTGTAGCCGTCGACGTTCTTGATCTGGAGGTAGGGGCCGTCGATCGCCTGGAGGTTGTTGGCGCGGGCGGCCATCAGGATCTTCATCAGGATGTAGTGGTAGGCGTCGGCCGGGTAGCCGGGCGGCTGCTCGCCGACGACCAGGGACTTCATGTTGATGGAGGCCATGAAGTCGGCCGGGCCGAAGATGATCGTCTCCACGCGCGGCGACGCCTGGGCGATCTCGTTGACGTTGTTGAGGCCCTGGGCGTTCTCGATCTGCGCCTCGATGCCGATCCTGCCGACCTCGAAGCCCATCGTCTTCTCGATCTGCGTCAGCAGCAGGTCGAGGGCGACCACCTGCTGGGCGTCCTGGACCTTCGGCAGCATGATGCAGTCGAGGTTCTGGCCCGCGCCCTCGACGACCGTGACGACGTCACGGTACGTCCACTCGGTGGTCCAGTCGTTGACGCGCACGACCCGGGTCTTGCCCGTCCAGTCGCCCTCGTTGAGGAACTTCACGATGGTGTGCCGGGCCTCGGGCTTGGCCAGCGGCGCGCAGGCGTCCTCCAGGTCCAGGAAGACCTGGTCGGCCGGCAGGCCCTGGGCCTTCTCCAGGAAGCGCGGGTTCGAACCGGGCACCGCGAGGCAGGAGCGTCGCGGACGCAGGCGGTTCACGGGGCTGGTCATGCGGGGACCTCCAGAGGGTCGAGCTTGTTCGCTTTCCGGATCTCGTCGACGATACGGCCGATGATCTCCGTGATACCGAAGTCCTTCGGGGTGAAGACGGCGGCCACGCCCGCGCGCTTCAGTTCGGCGGCGTCGGCGTTCGGGATGATCCCGCCGACGACCACCGGGATGTCGGGGGCGCCCGCCTCGCGGAGCCGGACCAGCACGTCCGGCACCAGCTGGGCGTGCGAGCCGGACAGGATCGACAGACCGACCGCGTGCACGTCCTCGGCCACGGCCGCGTCCACGATCTGCTCCGGCGTGAGCCGGATGCCCTGGTAGACCACCTCGAACCCGGCGTCGCGGGCCCGCACGGCGATCTGCTCGGCGCCGTTGGAGTGGCCGTCCAGACCCGGCTTGCCGACCAGGAAGCGCAGCTTGCCGACGCCCATGTCGCCGGCGGTGCGCTCCACCTTGCGGCGGACCTCACAGAGCGCGCTGCCCTCCTCGGCGGCCACGGCGACCGGCGCCGACGAGACCCCGGTGGGGGCCCGGTACTCGCCGAACACCTCGCGCAGCGCCCCCGCCCACTCGCCGGTGGTGACCCCGGCGCGGGCGCACTCCAGGGTCGCCTCCATGAGGTTGTCCGTCCCCTTCGCGGCCTCCTTGAGGCGCTCCAGGGCCTTGCACGGGCGCGGATGGTTGAACGGCGGCTGGTAGCGGGTGTCGCGCCACCGCTCCATCGCGCCCACCACCCGGGCCTCCACCGCCGAGTCCACCGTCATGATCGCGGTGTCGAGGTCCGCGGTGAGCGGGTTCTCCTCGGTCGTCGCGAAGATGTTGACGCCGACGATCTTCTCCTGGCCGTCCTCGATCCGGGCCCGCCGCTCGGCGTGCGAGGACACCAGCTGCGACTTGAGGTACCCGGACTCGACGGCGGCCATCGCGCCGCCCATCGCCTCGATCCGGTCCATCTCGGCGAGCGACTCCGCGACCAGGGCGTCCACCTTGGCCTCGATGACGTGCGAGCCCGCGAAGATGTCCTCGTACTCCAGCAGATCGCTCTCGTGCGCGAGGACCTGCTGGATGCGCAGCGACCACTGCTGGTCCCAGGGCCGGGGCAGCCCCAGGGCCTCGTTCCACGCCGGGAGCTGGACGGCACGGGCGCGGGCGTCCTTCGAGAGCGTCACGGCCAGCATTTCGAGGACGATCCGCTGGACGTTGTTCTCCGGCTGGGCCTCGGTCAGGCCGAGCGAGTTGACCTGGACGCCGTAGCGGAACCGGCGCTGCTTCGGGTCCTCGATGCCGTACCGCTCCCGCGTCACCTGGTCCCAGATGCGGCCGAAGGCGCGCATCTTGCACATCTCCTCGATGAAGCGGACGCCCGCGTTCACGAAGAACGAGATCCGGGCGACGACATCGCCCTTGCGCTCCTCGGGGACCTGCCCGGACGCGAACACCGCGTCGAGCACGGCGATCGCGGTGGACATCGCGTACGAGATCTCCTGGACGGGGGTGGCCCCGGCCTCCTGGAGGTGGTAGCTGCAGATGTTGATCGGGTTCCACTTGGGGATGTGGTTCACCGTGTAGGTGATCATGTCCGTCGTCAGGCGCAGCGACGGGCCGGGCGGGAAGACGTGCGTCCCGCGCGAGAGGTACTCCTTGACGATGTCGTTCTGCGTCGTCCCCTGGAGCTTGGTGATGTCGGCGCCCTGCTCCTCCGCGACCACCTGATAGAGCGCCAGCAGCCACATGGCGGTGGCGTTGATGGTCATCGAGGTGTTCATCTGCTCCAGCGGGATGTCCTGGAACAGCCGGCGCATGTCACCGAGGTGCGAGACCGGGACCCCGACCCGGCCGACCTCGCCGCGGGCGAGGATGTGGTCGGGGTCGTAGCCGGTCTGCGTCGGGAGGTCGAACGCGACCGACAGCCCGGTCTGGCCCTTGGCGAGGTTACGCCGGTACAGCTCGTTGGACGCCTCTGCCGTGGAGTGACCGGCGTACGTGCGCATGAGCCACGGCCGGTCCTTCTGACGCTCTGTCATGTGAGGAACCTCAGATGTTCCGGAAGCGGTTGATGGCGTCCAGGTGCTGGGCGCGCATCTCCTCGTCGTGCACGCCCATGCCCTCGCGGGGGGCGAGCGCGAGCACGCCGACCTTGCCCTGGTGCAGGTTGCGGTGCACGTCGTACGCGGCCTGGCCGGTCTCCTCCAGGGAGTAGACCTTCGACAGGGTCGGGTGGATCTTGCCCTTGGCTATCAGGCGGTTGGCCTCCCACGCCTCGCGGTAGTTCGCGAAGTGCGAGCCGATGATCCGCTTCAGCGACATCCACAGGTAGCGGTTGTCGTACTCGTGCATGTAGCCCGAGGTCGAGGCGCAGGTGGTGATGGTGCCGCCCTTGCGGGTGACGTAGACGCTCGCGCCGAAGGTCTCGCGGCCCGGGTGCTCGAAGACGATGTCGATGTCCTCGCCGCCGGTGAGCTCGCGGATGCGCTTGCCGAAGCGCTTCCACTCCTTCGGGTCCTGGGTGTGCTCGTCCTTCCAGAACTTGTAGCCCTCGGCGTTGCGGTCGATGACCGCCTCGGCGCCCATCGCGCGGCAGATGTCCGCCTTCTCCGGGCTGGAGACGACACAGATCGGGTTGGCGCCGCCGGCCAGCGCGAACTGGGTGGCGTAGGAACCGAGTCCGCCGCTCGCGCCCCAGATCAGCACGTTGTCGCCCTGCTTCATCCCGGCGCCGTTGCGGGAGACCAGCTGGCGGTACGCGGTGGAGTTGACCAGGCCCGGTGCCGCCGCCTCCTCCCAGCTCAGGTGCTTGGGCTTGGGCATCAGCTGGTTGGACTTGACCAGCGCGATCTCCGCCAGGCCGCCGAAGTTGGTCTCGAAGCCCCAGATGCGCTGCTCGGGGTCGAGCATCGTGTCGTTGTGGCCGTCCGAGCTCTCCAGTTCGACGGAGAGGCAGTGGGCGACGACCTCGTCACCGGGCTGCCAGGCGTTGACGCCCGGGCCGGTGCGCAGGACGACGCCCGCGAGGTCGGAGCCGATGACGTGGTACGGCAGGTCGTGGCGCTTGGTGAGCTCGGAGAGCCTTCCGTACCGCTCCAGGAAGCCGAAGGTCGAGAGCGGCTCGAAGATCGAGGTCCAGACGGAGTTGTAGTTGACCGAGCTGGCCATGACGGCCACGAGGGCCTCACCGGGGCCGAGTTCGGGGACCGGGACCTCGTCGAGGTGGAGGGACTTGCGGGGGTCCTTGTCGCGGGTGGCGAGGCCCGAGAACATCTCGGTCTCGTCCTTGTGCACGGTCACCGCACGGTACGACTCGGGGAGGGTCAGTGCGGCGAAGTCGGCGGTCGTCGAGTCCGGCGACTGGATCGCGTCCAGGATTTCCTTCACGGTGTTGCCTCCGGCGAAGAGCGGTCCCGAGGGAGGGATCGCTGAGGGGTACGTCGGTGCTGCTATGGAGGTGTGCCGTCGGTTCGGCGGGTGGTGCTGTGGCAGCGCTTGGTCGGCGCGGGAGGTTGCCTGTGACGCAGGCGTCCGGGCGCGCAGCCGATGGCTTGCGGGGACAGCCGGCGTACGAGAGTTCTCTGCACGCCGGCCGCCCGGACAAGACCAACGTATGACACCCGGTGCCAAGTGACAAGACACTGAGTGCCAACAATTTCTCTCAGATGTCATCTGCCCGTCACAGATGAGCGATGATCGATCGAATGCGGGAAAACAGAACGGCCGCCCCCGGGAAGGGGGCGGCCGTAGACCGTGTTGTCGGCGGGCTCAGCGCTTGCGGAGCGCCGCCTCGATGGTGCGCATGACCTCCGGCAGCGGCGCGTCCGTCCGTGCCACCGCCACCAGCACCTCACCGCCCGAGTGCACCGTGGCCGCCGGCCCGTGGTCGGGGATCGCGCGGCCCGCGCCGATGCCCGTGCCGAACGTGTCGCGGACGATCGCGAACGCGTGGTCCAGCTGGGCCTCCACGTCGCCCTGGCCCCCGGCCCGCAGCCAGCGGCGCAGGACGTGGTTGTGGGCGGTGACGACGGCGGACGCCGCCACCTCGGCGAGCAGCGGGTCGTCGTTGCCGTCGTGGTGGTCGCGCTCGTCGAAGTGGCCGAGGAGATAGCGGGTGAACAGCCGCTCGTAGCGCGCCACCGACGCGATCTCGCGCTCGCGGAGCGTCGGCACCTCACGGGTGAGGCGGTAGCGCTCCACCGAGACCGCGGGCGACGCCGCGTACATCTTCATGACTTCCTTGATGCCCCGGCACACCGTGTCGAGCGGATGCTCGTGCGCCGGGGCGGCGTTCAGCACGGCCTCGGCCCGCACCAGCGTGTCGTCGTGGTCGGGGAAGATCGCCTCTTCCTTGGAGCGGAAGTGCCGGAAGAAGGTCCGACGGGCGACCCCGGCCGCCGCCGCGATCTCATCGACGGTCGTCGCCTCGTAACCCTTGGTGGCGAACAGTTCCATGGCCGCTGCGGCGAGTTCTCGCCGCATCTTGAGCCGCTGAGCGGCGGCGCGACTGCCTGCGGCACTTTCCGGAGCGTCGGGAGAGGTCGTGGCACGGGGTGACTTGGCGGACTGGGACATGCCCTGAACGTACTGCATTTGTGCAGGAGAGCGCGCCTGTGGGGGTGGGCTGCCCAAGGGATCGAGCAGCCCGCCCCAGGGCCCCTGCGGCTCAGCGCCGGGCATATTCGCGGAAGCCGCGCCCCGTCTTGCGTCCGAGGCAGCCCGCGGCCACCAGGTGTTCCAGCAGCGGTGCCGGGGCCAGCCCCGGGTCGCGGAACTCGCGGTGGAGCACCTTCTCGATCGCGAGCGAGACATCGAGCCCGACCACGTCGAGGAGCTCGAAGGGCCCCATCGGGTACCCGCCGCCGAGCTTCATCGCGGCGTCGATGTCGTCCAGCGAGGCGTAGTGCTCCTGGACCATCTTGATCGCGTTGTTGAGGTACGGGAACAGCAGCGCGTTCACGATGAAGCCGGCCCGGTCGCCGCAGTCCACCGGGTGCTTCTTGATCCTCGTGGTGACCGCGCGGACCGTCGCGTGGACATCGTCCGAGGTCAGGACCGTACGGACGACCTCGACGAGCTTCATCGCCGGGGCGGGGTTGAAGAAGTGCATCCCGATGACGTCCTGCGGGCGCGAGGTGGCGCGGGCGCAGGCGACGACCGGCAGCGAGGAGGTGGTCGTGGCGAGCGCGGCGCCCGGCTTGCAGACCTTGTCGAGGGTGGCGAACAGCTGCTGCTTGATCTCCAGGTCCTCGGCGACGGCCTCCACCGCCAGATCGACCTCGGCGAACGCGTCGAGCGAGCCCGCCGGCGTGATCCGGGCCAGCGTCTCGTCCCGGGCCTCGCCCGTCATCCGGCCCTTGTCGACGGAGCGCGCGAGCGACTTGGCGATCCGGGCCTTCGCCGTCTCCGCCTTCTCCTGGCCGCGGGCGGCGAGGACGACGTCGTACCCGGCCTTGGCGAAGACCTCGGCGATCCCGCTCGCCATCGTGCCCGAACCCGCCACGCCCACGGAGCTGACCGGCCGGCCGCCGGTGCCCTGCGCGGCCTCCCGCGGCGTCAGCGCGTCGGGCACGACCGTGCCGCTGTCCGGCGCCTCGTACGTGTAGAAGCCCCGGCCCGCCTTGCGGCCGGTCAGGCCCGCCTCGCCCAGCTGCTTCAGGATGGGCGCGGGGGCGTGCAGCCGGTCACGGGACTCGGCGTACATGGCGTCGAGGACGGTACGCGCGGTGTCGATGCCGATCAGGTCGAGCAGTGCGAGCGGGCCCATCGGCAGACCGCAGCCCAGCTTCATCGCGGCGTCGATGTCCTCGCGGGACGCGTACTTCGCCTCGTACATCGCGGCGGCCTGGTTGAGGTAGCCGAACAGCAGTCCGTCCGCGACGAAACCGGGCCGGTCGCCGACCGCGACGGGCTCCTTGCCCAGGTCGCGGGCGAGCGCGGTGACGGCCTCGACCGCCTGCGGGGCGGTCAGCACCGAGGAGACCACCTCGACGAGCTTCATCGCCGGGGCGGGGTTGAAGAAGTGCAGGCCGAGAACGCGCTCGGGGTGCGCCGAGTCCGCGGCGAGCCGGGTCACGGACAGCGCGTTGGTGCCGGTCGCGATGATCGCGTCCGGGCGGACGACGGCGTCGAGGGCGCGGATGAGCTGCTGCTTGGTCTCGTACGACTCGGGCACGACCTCGATCACGAGGTCCGCGTCGGCGGCCGCCTGGAGGTCGGAGAAGGTACGGAAGCGGGCGAGGACGTCCCGCCGCTCCTGCTCGGTGATGCGCTCGCGCTGAACGGCGCGCGCGGTGGACGCCTCCAGCGTGGCGGCGGCGTGCCGGACGGCGGCTTCGCTGATGTCGATGCCGATGACCTCACGGCCGGCGCGGGCGAGGACCTCGGCGATGCCGGTGCCCATCGTGCCGAGGCCGACGACGGCGATGGTGGAGAGAGGGGTGTCCATCACGGGACTCCAGGAATGAGTGACGACTAGAGGGGAGGGCACACGCGCCGAAGAACCGAAGAAGGCGGCGCACATGTGCTTGTCGCGGTGAAGAAGCGACGGACCCTGTCCCGGAGTCACGCCGTACAGAACTGCCGAACCGACAACACTCGGGGCGGCTGCGTCACCAGGCCGCCAAGAGCAGTGCGGGGAGTGTGTCCCGCTCACATGAGGTTAACCGGTGAGTAATGAGCGCGCCAGCCCTCGTGGGGCACTTCGTGAATGTGATCTGCGCCGCGCCAGGGCCTGATCCACCGGCCAGGCCCTAGGGGGAGCCCGGCCTGACCAGCCGGACACCCCCTAGGCTGCTCGGCATGGACGCGGACCTGCTCGACCTCGCACGGCGTACCGAAGCGGAGCTGACCGGACCGGCCGACCACGAGCTGCACCGGCGCCTCACCGCCACGACGGACCTCGACCGTCTGGCAGCCGTACTGACCGAGGCGCAACGCCCGTTATGGGCGCGGGAGATAGCCGCCTTCCGGCTCGGCTGCGCCGGCGACCGGCGGGCCTTCGAATCGCTCGTCCTGCTCCTCAACCACCGCGACCCCGAGCGGTGCGTCTCCGCCTCGTACGCCCTCACCCGGCTCGGCGACCCGCGCACCGCACGCGCCGCCGCCGCGCTCGCCACCAATGAGCTGCGCGTCGCCTACGCCCTGACTCCCGTGCGGCTCCTGGGGGCGCTGCGCGCCCCCGAATCCGTCCCCGCGCTGATCACCGTCCTCGGGCGGCGGCTGACCCCGGGCGATCCGCACTGGCGCGTCGCGCTCGCCTGCGTCGAGGGCCTCGGCGCCCTCGCCGACGAGCGTGCCCGCCCGGTCCTGGAGGCGGCCCGCGCCCACCCCCGGCTGTCCGCCGCCGCCTCCGCCGCGCTCAGTCGCCTCCCGTAGACACGCCCTGGGCGCGAACGCGTCAGTTCCGGTGGCCGAGCACCTGGTGCAGCGCCGCGCCGGCGCGGGCGGTGTCCGTCATGCCGTCGCGCGCCGAGGCCTTCCGGGGCTTCGGTTCCGCGGTCGCCGCGCAGGCGGCGTCGGCCTCGGCGGCGCCTGCCGCGCGCGGCACCTTGCCCGTGGCCAGATAGGCCGTCAGGTAGCGGTCCAGGCAGGTGTTCCCGCCGAGGGTGACCGCGTGGTTCCCGCCGCCCTCCTCGACGATCAGGCGGGAGCCGGTCAGCTTGCGGTGCAGGGCGACGCCGCCCTCGTACGGGGTGGCCGCGTCGTCCGTCGCCTGGAAGATCAGCACCGGGGGTAGCGCGCGGTTCGTCACGTCCACCGGCTTCAGCGGCGCCACGGGCCATGACGCGCACGGAGCGTTGTACCAGGCGTTGTTCCAGGTGGAGAAGGGGGCCTTCGCGTGGACCGCCCAGTTGTCGGCGTGCCAGGTGCCCCAGTCACGGGGCCATGCCGCGTCCCGGCACTGCACCGCCGTGTAGACGGAGTAGCCGTTGTCGTCCTCCTTGTCGACGGCGCCGTAGCTCTCGTACGCCTCGACCAGCGGACCGGCGTCCTTGTCGTTCACATAGGCCGCGAACGCCTCGGCCAGATGCGGCCAGAAGCCGTTGTAGTAGCCGCCCGGCAGGAAGGTGTCCTCCAGCTCGGCCGGCCCGACCCGCCCGGCCGCGGGCCGCACCGCGAGCGCGTCGCGCATCGCGTACCACGTGGCCTCCACCTTCGCCGGGTCGCCGCCCAGCCGGTACGTGGCGTCGTTCCTGGCGACCCACGCGGCGAAGGCCTTGTGGCGGGCGTCGAAGCCGTAGTTCTGGCCGATGTTGTCGGCGTACCAGACGCCGTCGGGGTTCACCACCGAGTCGAGGACCAGGCGCCGCACCCGGTGCGGGAAGTGCTTGGCGTACACGGCACCCAGGTAGGTGCCGTACGAATATCCGAAGTAGTTGATCTGCTCGGCGCCCAGGGCCCGGCGGACCACGTCCAGGTCGCGCGCCGTGCTCACGGTGTCCATGTAGGGCAGTAGATCGCCGTACCTGGCCGTGCACGCCTCGGTGAACGCGACCGCCCTGAGCAGCTGCGCACGCTCCGTCTGCGCGGTGTGCGGGACCGACCCGGCGCGTACGGGGGCGAAATGGCCGGGCCTGCAGTTGAGCGCGGGCTTCGACTTGCCCACACCGCGCGGGTCGAAACCGATGACGTCGTACTGCGCCGCGACCTTCGCGGGCAGCGAGGCGGCCACGAAACCGGCCAGCCTCCGCCCGCTCCCGCCCGGCCCGCCCGGGTTGACCAGCAGCGGCCCCTGGAAGGTCTTGGCGGTGTGCCGCACCCGGGACAGCGCGAGCGTGATCTGCCTGCCCTGCGGCCGGGTGTGGTCGAGCGGCACGTTCAACTCGGCGCATTCGAGCCTCGGATAGTCCTCCGATGCGCAGCTCCTCCACGTCAGCGTGTTCGCGCCCGTCCCTGCGGTCGCCGCGGACGGCACGCCGGTGACCAGCCCGGCCACCGCAGCCCCGGCGGCGACCAGCACGCCTGTGCGCCTGTACATATGGCCTCCCGTGTGGCGGGGGCCCGGCCCGGAGCGGGCCGGCCCCGGGGCAGTGTTCCCGGAATCCCGCCCGGAAGGTCACGATCACCGCGGAAGTGACCCGTTTGCTCACAACAGGGACAGCTGCGTGCCGCCCGGCCCGGTGTGTGCGGGCGCGTCCGGTGCGTCGGGCCGGTCGGGCACCGGGATCCGCCGGGGTGTGCCGCGCTGCGCCGGACCGATCCCGAACTCGGTGGCGAGTTCGTGCACATGGCGTGTGATGCGGCGCTGGTACCACTTGGGTGCGTAGGCGCCCTCGGCGTACAGCCGCTCGTAGCGCCGCACGAGATGCGGATGCTCCCTGCCCAGCCATGCCATGAACCACTCGCGCGCTCCGGGCCGCAGATGCAGGACGAGCGGGGTCACGGACGTCGCGCCGGACGCGGCGATCGCCCGTACGGTGGCGCGCAGCTGATCCGGATGGTCGCCCAGGAACGGGACGACCGGGGCCATCAGGACGCCGCAGCCGATGCCGTGTCCGGTGAGGGTCCGTACGACGTCGAGTCGTCGCTCGGGGGAGGGCGTACCGGGCTCCACCGTCCGCCAGAGCTCGCGGTCCGTGAACCCGACGGAGACGCAGACGCCGACCTCGGTGACGTCCGTGGCCTGTCGCAGCACGTCCAGATCGCGCAGGATCAGCGTCCCCTTGGTGAGGATCGAGAAGGGGTTGGCGTGGTCGCGTAGGGCGCCGATGATCCCGGGCATCAGCCGGTAGCGCCCCTCCGCCCGCTGGTAGCAGTCGACATTGGTGCCCATCGCGATGTGCGCGCCCTGCCACCCCGGGGAGGCGAGCCGGCGGCGCAGCAGCTCGGGCGCGTTGATCTTGACGACTATCTGGGAGTCGAAACCGAGTCCGGTGTCGAGGTCGAGATAGCTGTGCGTCTTACGGGCGAAGCAGTACACGCATGCGTGGGTGCAGCCCCGGTACGGATTGACGGTCCATTCGAACGGCATGCGTGAGGCGCCCGGCACCCGGTTCACGATCGAGCGGGCGCGGACCTCGTGGAAGGTGATGCCGCGGAACTCGGGGGTGTCGAACGTCCGGGTGGTCACCGAGTCCGCCCCGAAGAGCGCGCTCGTGGTGTTGTCGGCCAGATTGTCCCAGCGCACGGGGCCTCCTTGGTAGCACTGAGCCAGAGAATAGAACATGCGTTCGCTTGATCGCTGCTGGAGTGGGGCAGACTCTCCGATGAGCGCGTGGCCTTCGGCGGGCCCGCCACCGGACTGGGAGGTCCTGACGTGACCAGTAAGTTCACCGAGCTCGCGGTCGACTGTGCCGACCCCGGCTGTCTCGCCCGGTTCTGGTGCGCGGTCCTCGACTACGAGGTGCGGGACGAGCGCGACGGAGTCGTCACCATCGGCTCCCCCGCGGTGCCTGAGGGCAAGGGCCACCCCGGCCCCGTGCCACCGGTGTTGACGTTCGCGCGCGTGCCCGAGGGCAAGGCCGTCAAGAACAGGCTCCACATCGACGTCAACCCGACCGACAGGGAGCAGGACGAAGAGGTCCGCCGCCTGCTCGGCCTGGGTGCCCGGCACGCCGAGGTCGGTCAGACGGGCGAGGAGAGCTGGGTGACACTCGCCGACCCGGAGGGGAACGAGTTCTGCGTTCTCGCGAGCCGTCGCCCCTGATCGGGGGCTCTTGACCCAGCGCGTCGCAGACCCGATTTTGGGCGGCCGCGCGGGAGGTGATTGGCTGTCTCACGCGGGGGTCACCCGGGGCGGTCCCGAGGGATCACCCGCCGGATCACCCGCTGGGATCACTCGCTGGGACCACCCCGAGAACCAATCGCTGGAGGATGAGCAATGGCGCAGGTCGAGGCCACGACGGAACGGGTCATCGCGGCGGACGCGGAGACGGTGTTCGACACGCTGGCCGACTACAAGGACACCCGCGCGAAGCTCCTGCCCGGGCACTTCAGCGAGTACCAGGTCCGTGAGGGCGGGGACGGCGAGGGAACCCTCGTCCACTGGAAGCTCCAGGCCACCAGCAAGCGCGTCCGCGACTGCCTGCTGGAGGTGACCGAGCCGACTGGGGGCCCCGCCCATGCCGCAGGCTATGGGGGAGGTCAGCTCGTCGAGAAGGACCGCAACTCCTCCATGGTCACCACCTGGACCGTCACCCCGGCGGGCGAAGGCCGCTCCCGGGTCGTCGTCACCACCGTCTGGGACGGCGCCGGCGGCATCGGCGGCTTCTTCGAGCGGACCTTCGCGCCCAAGGGCCTGGGCCGGATCTACGACCAGCTGCTCGCCAAGCTGGCGGCCGAGGTCGAGAAGTAGCCCCCGCCGCGCGGTCGGTCTCGTAGTCACCTCGCACACTCACCGTTTCGAGTGGTTTTCCCCGCGGCTCCGGGGCGCGCCCAGCGCGCCGGAGCCGCGGGAAAGCCCCTGTTGAGCGCCCGGAGCGCGCCCCGCACGCCCCGTCCCGCCCGGCTCAGGACCCCGCTCCCCGATAGCGTTCCGCTTGCTCCCCCTTGGCGCGTAATGCGAAGAATGACGCCTCGCAGCGACGAGGGGAGAGTCACGTGGGCGGGATCACGCTGGTGGAGGACGGGCGGACCGAGGGGGAGACGGCGGCCCCCTGGGACCCCGGGCCGCCCGCCGAACCCACGCCTCCCGGCCTGAGCCGCCGCCGCGTACGCCTGGTCTTCTTCGCCCTGATGCTCGCGCTGCTGCTCGCCGCGCTGGAGCAGATGATCGTCGCCACCGCGCTGCCGAAGATCGTCGGCGAACTCCAGGGCCTGGACCGGATGTCGTGGGCCATCACCGCCTATCTCCTCACCGCCACCATCGGGTTGCCGGTCTACGGGAAACTCGGCGATCTCTACGGCCGCAAGGGCGTCTTCCAGTTCGCCATCGTCGTCTTCGTCATCGGCTCCGCCCTGGCCGGCTGGTCCCGCACCATGGACCAGCTCATCGCCTTCCGCGCCATCCAGGGCATCGGCGCGGGCGGCCTCATGATCGGCGTCCAGGCGATCATCGCCGACATCGTCCCCGCCCGGGAACGCGGCCGCTTCATGGGGCTGATCGGAGCCGCCTTCGGGCTCGCGTCCGTCGCCGGACCCCTGCTCGGCGGCTTCTTCACCGACCATGTCTCCTGGCGCTGGTGCTTCTACTTCAACGTGCCGTTCGGACTGGTCACGCTCGTCGTCGTCGCCGTCGTCCTCAAGCTGCCCAAACCGGCGACGCGGGCGCGCTTCGACGTACTCGGCGCACTGCTGCTCGCCGCCGCCTCCACCTGTCTGGTGCTGCTGACCAGCTGGGGCGGTACGGAGTACGACTGGACCTCACGCGTGATCCTCGGCCTCGCCGCCGGGGCCGCCGGAACGACTCTGCTGTTCCTGGTCGTCGAACACTACGCACCCGAACCGCTCATCCCGCTCCGGCTGTTCCGCGACCCGGTCTTCACCATCACCGGCCTCGTCGGCGCGGTCGTCGGCGTCGCGCTCTTCGGCGCGGCCAGCTATCTGCCGACCTTCCTCCAGATGGTCGACGGCGCCAGCGCGACGGAGTCGGGGCTGCTGATGCTGCCCATGGTGGGCGGTGTCGTCGTCGCCTCGATCGTCTCCGGCCACCTCATCTCCCGCAGCGGCCGCTACAAGATCTATCCGGTGGTCGGCAGCGCGGTCTCGGTCGTCGGCATGTGGCTGCTGTCCTGGCTGGACGCGGACACCACACGGTTCCAGTACTCGGTCTGGCAGGCCATCCTCGGCGTCGGGATCGGGCTCGTGATGCCGGTCCTCATCGTCGCGGTGCAGAACGCCGTTCCGCCCGCCGACCTCGGCACCGCCACCAGCGCCAACAACTACTTCCGGCAGATCGGCGGCAGCGTCGGCGCCGCCGTCTTCGGCACGCTGTTCGCGGAACGGCTCACCGACGCGCTCGCGGGCCGGCTGCCCGCGGAGGCCGCGCTGCCGGCCCCGGAAGCGATCACCCCGCAGCTGGTCCACGCCCTGCCGCCCGAGCTCCGGGCCGAGTACATCCAGGCGTACGCGGACGCGATGCCGCGGATCTTCCTCTACCTCGTGCCGGTGCTCGTCGTCGGCCTCATCCTCGCCTTCTTCCTCAAGGAGAGTCCGCTGGTGTCCGTACCGCATGCCCGTACCGAGTCCCCGTCGTCCCCGGCGTACGTCGCCGGTGTACCCGTCTGCGGCACCACCGTCCCGCGTGCCGCGCTCACCCTGATCGACGTGCACGGACAGCAGATCGGGCGCGGCGGCAGCGGCGAGGACGGGCGCTACGCGCTCAGCGTGCCGGGGCCCGGCTCGTACGTCCTGATCGCCGCGGCCCTCGGTCACCACCCGCAGGCCGTGTCCGTCACCGTCGGCGACCGTCCCGTCGACCTGGACGTCGTCCTCGGCGGCGCGGGACGGCTCGCCGGGACCGTCGTCACCGCCGACGGCTCCCCGGTACGCGACGCCGCGGTCACCCTGACCGACGTACGCGGCGACGTCGTCGCCACCACGCGCAGTGGGCGCGAGGGCGGCTACGTGATCGGCGAACTGGTGGCAGGCGAGTACACCCTCGCCGCCAGCGCCCCCGCCTTCCGCCCCGCGGCGCTCCCGGTGAGCGTCCAGGCCTCCCGCGAGACCCGCCAGGACATCGAACTCGCGGGCGGCGCGGTGCTGCGCGGGACGGTGCGGGCGGGCGGCGGCCGGCCGGTCGAGGACGCGCGGGTGACGCTGCTGGACGCGGCGGGCAATGTGGTCGACACGCTGACGACGGGCGCGGACGGTACGTTCCGCTTCGTCGATCTGTCGTCCGGTGAGTACACCGTGATCGCGGCGGGCTATCCGCCGGTCGCGACGGTCCTCCAGGTCGCGGGGGGCGGCCGCACGGAACGCGACCTCCAACTGGGCCACGAGGACCGGCCCTTCTAGGGCCTGGCATGGGAGGTGGGTGGGGTGCGGGTGGGCGGCGCCTGCGGCGGACTTCTTTCCCCTACCCGCCCCTTCCCGGAGCTGGGGCTGCGCCCCAGACCCCGTTTGCGGGGGCTCCGCCCCCGAACCCCCGCTCCTCAAACGCCGGAGGGGCTGGGAAACCCAGCCCGTCTGGGGGTCCCCCCACGCCCGCAGGGCGTAGGGGGAGTTTGAGGACACGGCCGGAGGCCGTACGGGGGTCTGGGGGCTTGCCCCCAGTTCGGGATGGGGGTACCTCCCAGGCGAAGCTCTGGGGGAGGGCGGGTAGTGGACAAGGGCCCGCCGCAGGCGCCCCCGCCCCGCCCCCCCCGCCAGGCAAACGCGCCGTCCCCCGAACCGGGGGTGATTGTGGGGATGCCCGGCGGGCAGGGGGCGCGGACCCCTACCGTGGGGTAGCAGGCGCGGGTCCACGGCGCGCCGTGGAAGGAGCCTCCGCCCATGGACCGTGTCGTTCCGCCGGAGCAGCCCGCCGCAGTCGGCCGGATTCCCCTCGCCGTGGTCGTCATCGACGGCGACGGCCTGGTGTCGCACTGGTCCACCGGCGCCCGGCGGCTGTTCGGACGGAGCAAGGAAGCCGCGCTCGGCCGGGCCGCCGGGGAACTGCTCCCGGTCTCGGGCGCGCTCGCGGAGGACGGCTCGCCGGGCGGCACGGCCTCGTATCCGGCGGCCGGGCGCGCCCGGCTGTCCAGGCAGGGGGAGGACGGCCGGATCGACGTGTTGTGGTGGGCCTATCCGCTCGTCGGCCCCGGGCCCGAGCGACTGCTCGTACTCGCCGCCGACGCGGCCCGGTTCGACGCGGCCCACAGCGTGGAGCGCATCGCGCCCGGCTTCGCGCTGCACACCGACTTCCCCGGCTCGGACGAACTGGCCCGCAGGCTCCCCGAGATCCTGCCGAGCATGAGCGTCCAGGAGTCCACCCGTATCGTCGCGCAGGTGCTGGAACTGGGCTATCCGGTGATCGAGTTCAGCCTCCAGGACCGGGTGCCGGTCACCCCCGACTGGGGGGTGCCGAGGCGCGACGGCGTACGTCGCGGGGCGCGGCGGCAGGCGGCCGGCCCCGACCCGGAGCAGGACCTCGAATACGCCGCCGTGCGCGAACGCCTCGAGTTCCTCAACGAGGTGAGCGGCCGCATCGGCTCGTCGCTCGACCTCGCCCGTACGATCCACGAGGTCAGCGCGGCGGTCGTGCCGCGGTTCACGGACGTCGCCGGCACGTTCCTGCGCGAACAGGTCGTCGCGGGCGAGGGCTTCCCGGACGGGCCGCCCGACGCCACGACCCTGTGGCACCGCGTCGCCGTGGAGCACGTCGACGCGCCCGGCCGCTGGGACGACGTCGTACCGGTCGGCGAGTCCATGCCGTTCCCCGTGGACACGCCGTTCTTCCGGTGCATGACCACGGGCGAACCGGTGCTGGTGCCGCGCATCAGCGAGGAGATGGGCACCGCCATCGCGGACCGGTTCGAGAAGCGGGACGTCCGGCCGCTGATCAACGGCCGGTCGATGTTGGTGGTGCCGCTCAAGGCGCGCAACGTGGTGCTGGGCTTCATGATCCTGCTGCGCCACCCGGAGCGCGCGGTGTTCAACGACATGGACCGCGTGACGGGCGCGGAGCTCGCCGCCCGCGCCGGGCTCGTCCTCGACAACGCCCGGATGTACACGTACCAGGAGAGCGTCGCCGAGACCCTCCAGCACTCGATGCTGCCGCAGGTCGCTCCGCGCATGCCGGGCTGCGACACGGCCACCCGCTATCTGCCCGGCACCTTCCTCGGCCGCGTCGGCGGGGACTGGTTCGACTCGATCAAACTGCCCGGCTCGCGCACCGCCCTGGTGGTGGGCGACGTGATGGGTCACGGCCTCAACTCGGCCGCGATGATGGGCCAGTTGCGTACGGCCGTACAGACCATGGCCGCACTCGACCTCCCGCCCGACCAGCTCCTGCGCAACCTCGACGATCTGGCTCAGCGGCTCGGCGAGCACTACCTCGCGACCTGTCTGTACGCCGTGTACGACCCGATCGCGGGCGAGCTCCTGATGGCGAACGCGGGCCATGTCCCCCCGGTCCTCGTACGAGCGGCCGACGGCCGCAGCGAGCTGCTGGAACTGCCGACCGGCGCGCCGATCGGCGTCGGCGGGGTCCCCTTCGAGACGGTCCGGGTGGCCGTCGCGCCGGGCGACCGCCTCGTCATGTGTACGGACGGACTGGTCGAGGTGCGCGGCGAGGACATCGGGGTCGGGCTCGCCACGCTCTGCGAGTCGGCGGCGCACCCGGCGGCCTCCATGGACGACGCCTGCGACACGATCATCCGTGCCCTGGGTGCCCGCGGCGGTCGCAAGGACGACGTCGCGCTGCTCATGGCCCGGCTGGGTGGCATCGCGGCGCAGGACATGGCCCGCTGGCAGCTGCCCGCCGAGCCGGGCGAAGTGGCCACGGCCCGCCGACTGGCGCGTGAGCAGCTCGCGGCCTGGGCGCTCGACGAGCAGGCCGACACACTCGAACTGCTGGTCAGCGAGGTCGTCACCAACGCCGTACGGCACACGGACAGCGCCCGGATCGAGCTACGGCTCGTCCGCACCGACGCCCTGCTGTGCGAGGTCACGGACGACGGGCACACCCTGCCCGCGCTGCGCGCCGCCGGTCCGGACGACGAGTCGGGGCGTGGGCTGAGCGTGGTGAGCGCCCTGGCGAGAGAGTGGGGTACGAGCCGCTCGGGCGCGGGCAAGTCGGTCTGGTTCGAACTGCAACTGCGGCCCTCCCGCCGGGTACTTGCTCCCGCTACCCACGGGCGGTAGACCGATCGTCATGACGGTGACGAGTCGGTACAGGGACGCCTGGGAAGGGTTCTGGCGCGAGGCGCCTCACGAGTGGGAGGTGAAGGCCATCCTTGACCTGGCGGTGCGAGCACCGCCGCATCACTCCGTAATCCATCTGGTACTCCCGGTGCATCGTCGGGGGCAACAGCCACGTCCCCAGCAACCCGAGCGGGTCTCGTACTTGCTCCGGCGGCCGGAAGGACCGCCGCCGAAGATGCTGCCCGTCCTCCGGCACGGCATCACGCCAGCCGCGGTCCCGGACGCCGAAGTGCCGGAGCTGTTCCGCTCGGCGGGGCTCGGCGTCCTGGCGAGCGGGGAACTGCCGCTGGCCACGACCGAGTACGCGGCGGACGGCTCCCGTATCGAACTGCCGTCGACCTGGCTCGTGGTGGGCCGGGAGGACTGATACGTGGGCTGGGGCCGGGCCGCTGGGCCGACGATCCGATCCGATCCGATCCGGGCCCGGCCGGAACGGTCCGGTCCGTACCCGTCCGGCCTGTTCCCTTCCGGTCCGGTCCGGTTCTGTCCGGTTCGGCGGGTCGGGCCGCGGGGAACGCTCAGCTCCATGAGGATCCTGATCAGCGCCGACATGGAAGGCGCCACGGGTGTCACCTGGCCGGCCGACGTGCTCCCCGGCACCCCCCAGTGGGAGCGCTGCCGGTCCCTGTTCACCTCCGACGTGAACGCCGCGGTGCTGGGCTTCTTCGACGGCGGAGCCGATGAGGTGATCATCAATGAGGCGCACTGGACCATGCGCAACCTCCTGCTGGAGCGCCTCGACGAACGGGCCGAGATGCTGACCGGGCGCCACAAGTCGCTCTCCATGGTGGAGGGCGTGCAGCACGGCGACGTGGACGGCATCGCCTTCGTCGGCTACCACACGGGAGCAGGCACGGAAGGGGTGCTGGCCCACACCTATCTCGCCAACTCGATCACCGGCGTGTGGCTGAACGGCACACGGGCGAGCGAGGGTCTGCTCAACGCCCATGTGGTCGCGGAGTACGGCGTCCCGGTGGTTCTGGTCACCGGCGACGACCTGACCTGCGAGGACGCGCTGGGGTACGCGCCGGAGGCACACAAGGTCGCCGTCAAGGACCACGTCTCGCGGTACGCGGCGGTGTGCCGCACCCCGGCCCGTACCGCCGCCGACATCCGCGCCGCCGCCAAAGAGGCGACCTCGCTGGCCGTCCGCCACGAGCCGGTGCGCGGGGGGCCGTTCACCGTCGAGCTGGAGTTCGACGCGGAGCACCTCGCCGCGGCCGCCACCGTCGTGCCCGGCGCCGTCCGCGGCGGCGAGCGCCGGGTCGCGTACACCAGCGAGACGATGTATGAGGCAATTCGCACCTTCAAAGCGGTCACGACGATCGTCTCGGCCGCCGTGGAGGAGCAGTATGGCTGACGTGACCCGCACCGAATCGCAGACCGGTACGCCCATCGACGAAGCGGCCCTCGCCGAGGTCGTCACGTTCACCTCCGAGCTGATCCGCATCGACACCACCAACCGCGGCGGCGGGGACTGCCGCGAGCGACCCGCCGCGGAGTACGCCGCCGAGCGGCTCGCCGCCGCCGGACTGGAGCCGCTGCTCCTGGAGCGCACACCGGGCCGTACGAACGTCGTGGCCAGGATCGAGGGGACCGACCCGGCCGCCGACGCCCTCCTCGTCCACGGCCATCTCGACGTGGTCCCCGCCGAGCCCGCCGACTGGTCGGTCCACCCGTTCTCCGGCGAGGTCCGTGACGGGGTCGTCTGGGGCCGCGGTGCCGTCGACATGAAGAACATGGACGCGATGGTCCTCGCGGTCGTACGGGCCTGGCAGCGCGCGGGTGTCAGACCCCGCCGGGACATCGTGGTCGCGTACACGGCGGACGAGGAGGCCAGCGCGATCGACGGCTCGGGCTTCCTCGCCGACGAGCACCCCGAGCTCTTCGAGGGCTGCACCGAAGGCATCAGCGAATCCGGCGCCTTCACCTTCCACGCGGGTCCGGGGATGGCGCTCTACCCGATCGCGGCGGGGGAGCGGGGCACCGCCTGGCTGGAACTCACCGCCCACGGCAGGGCCGGCCACGGCTCCAAGGTCAACCGGTCCAACGCGGTCACCAGGCTCGCCGGGGCCATCGCCAGGATCGGTGCGTACGAATGGCCGGTGCGGCTGACCCCGACCGTGCGGGCCGCCCTGGCCGAGCTCGCCGCGCTGCACGGCATCGCCGCCGACGTGGACGCCCCCGACTTCGACGTGGACGTCCTGATGGGCAAGCTCGGCCGCGCCGCGGCGCTCGTCGAGCCGGTGGTGCGCAACAGCACCAATCCGACCATGCTGGACGCCGGGTACAAGATCAATGTGATCCCGGGGCACGCGACCGCCTATGTGGACGGGCGGATGCTGCCCGGCGCCGAGGACGAGTTCCGCGAGACCCTCGACCGGCTCACCGGCCCCGACGTCGACTGGGAGTTCCACCACCGGGAGGTCGCCCTGGAGGCGCCCGTCGACTCCCCGACCTTCGCCAGGCTGCGCGCCGCGATCGAGCGCTTCGACCCGGACGGGCATGTCGTCCCGTTCTGCATGTCGGGCGGCACCGACGCGAAGCAGTTCTCCCGCCTCGGCATCACCGGCTACGGCTTCTCACCGCTCAAGCTGCCCGAGGGCTACGACTACGCGGCGATGTTCCACGGCGTGGACGAGCGCGTCCCCGTCGAGGCCCTGCACTTCGGCGTCCGCGTCCTCGACCATTACCTGCGGTCCGCATAGGCCCGCACGGGCCCACCTGGGCCGACGCACATCTCGCACGTCCACGCAGGATTTCGTCGCTCGCGCAATTCGTACAAGGGGAGTTGGGAATGGTGCCCACGGGGCCCTACGGGACCTGGCCGTCGCCGATCGACGCCGCGCTCGCGGCCTCGCACGACGGCCGCCCGGAGTTCGTCGGCACGGTCGGCGACGAGGTGTGGTGGACCGCCCCGCGCCCCGCCGAGGGCGGGCGGCGCGCGCTGGTGCGGCTGAGAGCCGGAGCGGAGGAGGAATCGGTTCTCCCCGCTCCGTGGAACGTACGCAGCCGGGTCATCGAGTACGGCGGCAGGCCCTGGGCCGGGGTCGCACGCGCCGAGGGCGGCCCGCTGATCGTGTTCGTGCACCATCCCGACCAGCGGCTCTACGCGTACGAGCCGGACGGCGGCGGCGAGCCCCGGCCGCTCACGCCGGTGTCCGGGGTGGGCGGCGGACTGCGCTGGGCGGATCCGGTCGTCCACCCGGACCGGGGCGAGGTCTGGTGCGTACTGGAGGAGTTCACCGGTGAGGCGCCCACCGATGTGCGGCGGGTGATCGCGGCGGTGCCGCTGGACGGTACGGCGGCGGACGACCGCGCCGCCGTACGGGAACTCACCGACGACCGGCACCGGTTCGTCACCGGTCCCCGGCTGTCCCCGGACGGGCGGCGCGTCGCCTGGATCGGCTGGGACCATCCGCGGATGCCGTGGGACGGCACGGAGGTGCTGCTCGGCGAGGTCACGGACGACGGACCGTTCGACGCGGTACGCCGCGTCGCCGGAGGCACCGACGAGTCGGTCACCCAGGCCGACTGGGCCGCGGACGGCTCGCTGCTGTACGTCTCGGACGCGGACAACTGGTGGGAACTGCGGAGCATCCGGCCGGACGCGCTCGACGGCGGCGACGGGGCACCGACCGCCACGGTCCACTGTCCCGGCCGGGAGGAGGAGTTCGGTGGAGCGATGTGGAGGATCGGGCTCACCTGGTTCCAGCCGCTGGAGGGCGGGCTGATCGCGGTCGTCCACGGCAGGGGCACCACCGCCCTCGGGATACTCGACCCGGAGACAGGGGAGATCGTCGATGCCCCGGGCCCCTGGACCGAATGGGCGCCGTCGCTCACCGCGTGCGGCACCCGGGTGATCGGGGTCGCCGCGAGCCCGCGCAGCGGGTACGAGGTGGTGGAGCTCGACACCCGCACCGGCAGGACCCGGGTCATCGGCTCGGCGCACGTCGACCCGGTGGACCCGGCCTACTACCCCGAGCCGCAGATCCGCACGTTCACCGGCCCGGACAACCGGGAGGTCCACGCCCACATCTACCCGCCCCACAACCCGGACCGGACGCCCGCCGACGAGCTGCCCCCGTACGTGGTCTGGGCACACGGCGGGCCCACCGGCCACGTCCCGCTCGTCCTCGACCTGGAGATCGCGTACTTCACCTCGCGCGGCATCGGAGTCGCCGAGGTCAACTACGGCGGCTCGACCGGCTACGGCAGGGAGTACCGCAACAGGCTGCGCGAGCAGTGGGGCGTCGTCGACGTCGAGGACTGCGCGGCCGTCGCCGAGACGCTCGCCGCCGAAGGCACCGCTGATCCGGCGCGGCTCGCGATCCGTGGCGGCAGCGCCGGCGGCTGGACCACCGCGGCGTCCCTCACCGGCACCGACGTGTACGCGTGCGGCACGATCATCTATCCCGTCCTGGACCTGCTGGGCTGGGCCGGCGGCGAGACCCACGACTTCGAGTCCCGGTACCTGGACTCACTCGTCGGGCCGCTCGCCGAGGTGCCCGGCCGCTACCGGGAACGCTCGCCCATCGAGCACGCGGACAAGATCTCCGTACCCTTCCTGCTGCTCCAGGGCCTGGACGACCCGATCTGCCCGCCGGTGCAGAGCGAGCGCTTCCTCGCGCGGATGGCGGGGCGCGGTATCCCGCACGCCTACATCGCCTTCGAGGGCGAGAGCCACGGCTTCCGGCGCGCGGACACCATGACCCGCGCCCTGGAAGCCGAACTGTCTCTGTACGTGCGCACCTTCGGCATCGCCCGCACCGACGTCCCCGCACTCGACCTCAGGAAATGAACGGGAGCCCGCGACCGTGACGGACGAGACCCGCACGCCGCCCCTGGTCCGGCCCGGACGGCTGTCGCCGGGGGCCCGGATCGCCGTCGTGGCACCGAGCGGCCCGGTCCCGGCCGACCGGCTCGAAGCGGGACTGGAGATCCTGCGCGGCTGGGGGCTGGAGCCGGTCGTGATGCCCCATGTCCTCGACACCCACCCGGACCTCGGCCACCTCGCCGGACAGGACGCGGCGCGCGCCGGCGACCTCCAGGCGGCGTGGTGCGATCCGTCGGTCGCGGCGGTCATGTGCGCCCGGGGCGGGTACGGCGCCCAGCGCATGGTGGATCTCGTCGACTGGTCGGCGATCCGCGCGGCGGGGCCGAAGGTCTTCATCGGCTACAGCGATGTGACCGCGCTCCACGAGGCCTTCGCGGTGCGGGCCGGACTGTCGACGCTGCACGGCCCGATGACGGCGGCGATGACCTTCCTCAAGGACCCCCGCACCCAGGAGTCGCTGCGCGCCACGCTCTTCGAGCCCGAGTCGGTGATGACGCTCGGTCTCGGCACGGCCCGCTGTCTGGTGCCGGGGCGGGCCGGGGGCGTCACACTCGGCGGCTGCGTCAGTCTGCTCGCCGCCGATCTGGGCACGTCGCACGTGCGGCCGTCGGCCCGGGGCGGGCTGCTGCTGATCGAGGACGTGGGCGAGGAGCCGTACCGGCTGGACCGCATCCTCACCCAGCTGCTGCGCTCCCGCTGGCTGGACGGGGTGGCGGGGATCGCGCTCGGCTCGTGGGCGGAGTGCGGTCCGTACGAGGAGGTCCGGGCGCTGTTCCTGGACCGGCTGGGGGGCCTCGGCGTGCCGGTCGTGGAGGAGTTGGGCTTCGGGCACGGGGCGACGGCGCTGACGATGCCGCTGGGGGTTGCGGCGGTGCTGGACGCGGACGCGTGCGCGCTCACGCTCGACGTGCCCGCGTTGCTCTGAACTTCCCTCTCCACCGGTCGAGTTCTTCACTGAATCTCCGTCAAGAAACACCTGTCCCGGTCGTTGACGGGGCTCTGACACGTGTCACAGCATGAGCGCGACCAGTACTTACCCGTCGGTAAGTGCCCTCAGCGTGGAGGTGCTCGTGTCCCGTGCCGTGCCCCGTGCCGTGCCCCGTGGCGTGTCCCGTGCCGTGTTCCGTACCGTGCCCGGATCCGCCAAGCCGCTCGCCCTCGCGATCAGCGCGTCGCTCGCCGCACCGCTCGTCCTCGCCGCGCCCGCCGGAGCCACCACCGCACCGCCCGCCACCGGCCGGTACACCGTCACCGCACTGAAGTTCACCGTCGAGGCGGGCGGCCGAAGCTGCACCGTCGACGCCGACCTGTACCGGCCCGAGGGCGTCGACAGCGGCCATCGGGCACCCGCCGTCCTCACCACCAACGGCTTCGGCGGCAGCAAGGCCGACGGTTCGACCGACGCCACCGCCAAGGCGTTCGCCGCCCGCGGCTATGTGGCCCTCGCCTACTCCGGCCTCGGGTTCGGCAAGTCCGGCTGTCTGATCTCCCTCGACGACCCGGCCATCGACGGCCGCGCCGCCTCCCGGCTCGTCGACTTCCTCGCCGGCACCCTGGCGGCCGACGACGGGACCAGGGCCGACTACGTCACCAAGGACGCCGCGGACGATCCGCGCGTCGGCATGATCGGCGGTTCGTACGGCGGAGCGGTCCAGCTCGCCACCGCCGCCGTCGACCACCGCGTCGACGCCCTCGTCCCGCTGATCACCTGGAACAACCTCGAATACTCGCTTGCCCCGAACGGCGTGGACGCGAAGACCCCCGGTGCCTTCAAATGGCAGTGGGCGAACGGCTTCTACCTCATGGGCGAGGGCCAGCCACTGCTCAACCCCAGCCTCGATCCGTCCCGCATCGGCTCGCTCGGCTGTCTGCACTTCGTCGCCGACGCGTGCCGGACCGTGCGGCTGCTCAACTCCGGCCGCTACCCGGCCGACAGGACCGAGGCCATGCAGAGATTCGCCCGCAGCGTCTCCCCGGTCTCCTACCTCCGCCAGGTGAAGGCCCCGACACTGATCGTCCAGGGCCAGGCCGACAGCCTGTTCAACCTCAACGAGGCACAGGCGAGCTACGAGACGCTGAAGGCGCAGGGCACCGAGACCAAGATGATCTGGCAGTCCTGGGGCCACAGCGGCGGTATCACCGATCCGGCGGCGGGTGAGCTCAATCTGGGGCAGGGCAACCTGGAGACCAGCTACGTCGGGCGGCGCATCCTCGCCTGGTTCGACCGCTACCTCCACCGGGACACGTCGGCCGACACCGGACCCGCCTTCGCGTACTACCGGGACTGGCAGAGCGGCTACGGGACCGCCGCCGCCGTACCGGCCCCGAACAGCAAGCTGTACCTGTCCGGCGACGGCAAGCTCGTCGACAGTCACGCCAAGGTCGCCCGCGGCTCCCGCGAATACCGCAACCGGCTGCTTCCGACGAGCCATTCGGAGTCCTCGCTCGCCGGGATGATCGGCCTGCCCGACCCCAAGCCGTACGACACCAGGGGCACCTACCTCGGCTGGACCAGCGACCCCTTCAAGGCCCCGGTCGACGTCGTCGGCTCCCCGAAGGCCACCCTCAAGGTCGTCTCGCCGAGGACCGAGCAGGTGCAGAACTCCGGGGACGCCGCCGACAAGCTGGTGCTGTTCGCCAAGGTGTACGACATCGCACCGGACGGGACGAAGACACTGGTGCACCGGCTGGTGGCGCCGGTACGGGTGCCGGACGCCACCAGGCCGTTCACGGTGAAGCTGCCCGGCATCGTGCACCGCTACGAGACCGGCCACCGAATGGAGTTCGTGATCGCGGGCAGTGACAGTGCCTACTTCGGCAATCGCGGCATCAAGCCGGTGACGGTCACCAGCGCCCCCGGGGACACCGGGGTCCTCGAACTCCCCGTGGTACGTGGTGCGTTGAGCTGACACCTGCGCTCACGGCACCATAGGGGCCTACGGGCGCGGGCGACGGGGGAGCGATGCGATGACGGGGTCGGGAGGGGCCGGCGCGCGTCGACAACCGGGTCACCGGAGGATCGGTCGGGTGGCTCCTCCAGGCGGGCTCCCTCCACATCCACCTCCCGCCGCTGACCGTCCGCTCGCGCACCATGCGCCTGGCCGGGGCGGTGGCGTCCGGCGCCGCCGCCGCTGCCCTGCCGGGGCAGCCCGGCGCGGGCGCCCGGGTCGCCGGGGCGCTGCTGGCCCTCCTCGACCTGACACAGCTCGTCGGGCTGGTACGGGCCATCGGCGCCGGGCGCGAGATCGTCGTCCCGGAGAGCGAGCTGACGGCCGCGGTCGCCCCGCTCGCGGGCCGGCTGCGGGAGACGTACGACAGCGAGGAGCGCCTCGCCCGCATCCACAATCCGGTACCGCTCAGGGTGCGCTGGGCCGCCGGGAGGCGGGAGCTCACCGACCCGTGGATCAAGGCCCCGCACGACGGCGGAGGCGACCTCACCGACGTCGAGGGACTGTTCACCGGCCTGCCCCGCGGCCGGCTGGTCCTCCTCGGCGCGGCGGGCGCCGGCAAGTCCGTCTTCGCCCTGCGCCTCGCCCGCGCGCTGCTGGACAGCGAGGCCGCCGGAGCGCCGTTGCCCGTCGTGCTGCCCATCGCGGGCTGGAACCCGGCCGAGGACGGCCCGTGGCGGTGGGCGGCCGCCAGGATCGCGGGCCTGTACCCCGAGCTGGGCCGGTCCGAGCCGGAGCGGCCGGCCGTCGCGGAAGCCCTGCTCAACACGGGCCGGATCCTGCCCGTCCTCGACGGCTTCGACGAACTGCCCGCCGACTACCGCGCGAAGGCGCTGCGGGACCTCAACACCGCCCTCGGTGCCGACCGGCGGCTGGTGCTCACCAGCCGCCCCCAGGAGTACGCCGACGCGGTCGGGGCCACCAACGTCCGGTGTGGCTCGCCTTCGCCGTACCGGCCTGCCTCGCCGTCCTCTCGGGCGCCGCGGCCACCAGACGTGAGTCGATGCCCGCGCCACGGCAGTTCGCCTTCCCGCAGGGCTGGTGGATACAGGAGCCGCTGCGCTCGCTGAGCGCCCCGGCGGACACGGTCTCCGCAGCGAGCCCGTGGGAGGTGCTCAAGCTCGACAGACGGGCGTCACTGATTGCCTCGGGGGCGGTACGGCAGTGTGGTGACGGCGAGCTCACGCTCGCCGAGTCCGCGCTCGGCGCCGCCGTTCTGCTGGTGATGGGCGGCCTGACACCGGACCGGTGGGGGGACGTGACCCCGCTGCGGTGGGCACTGGTCGTCACCGCCTGGGTGGCGGCCGGAGTGCTGTGCGGAGTGGCACGCTCGGCGTGGGGCCGTTACGTGGTCGCCCGGATCGGGCTGGGGGCCACCGGCCGGCTGGGCCGGCGGCCGCGGGGCTTCCTGGAGGACGCCCACCGGCACGGTGTGCTGCGGCAGAGCGGTGGCGTCCATCTGTTCCGGCACGCCTTGCAGTGCGCGCAGACCGGCAACCTCGTGCGCTGGACCTGCCACGACAAGGTCGAGGGGTTGCCCCGGCAGGTGTTCGGATGGATGGTCGCCGAGGTCGCCGAGGTCGCCGAGTGCGGCAAGGCGGCCTGCACGGAGGCGCAGGAGGACCGGTTCGCCGCCCGCTTCCGTGGTTCAGCATGCCGAAGGGCCATGACTGGAAGAACCCGGACGGTGACACGGTCTACGTCGAGTTCACCGGGGACATCGCGCCGGACAAGGAGTGGCCGGGTGTCCAAGGGCTCTACCAGATGCAGATGCTCCGCGCGTTCGCCACGGGCGGGAAGTACTACCTGCTGGGGTTCCGGATAGAGATCGATCCGGAGTACGCGGACGTGGCCCGCAAGACCCTGAACGACGTCGTCGCCCAGACCTCACCGGCCACGCCCCCGCGCCCCTGACCGGCTGCTCCTACAGCGCCGCGTACCCCGGCCGTACCACCTCGTCGATGATCCGGCGGCGCTCCGGCAGCGGCAGGAACGCGGACTCGACGGCCGCGACCGTGAACGCCTCGAAGACCTCGGGGCCGTAGCCGAAGGCGTCCACCATGTGCTGGAACTCGCGGCTCATGGTGGTGCCGGAGACCAGGCGGTTGTCGGTGTTGAGCGTGATCCGGAAGCCGAGCCGGCGCAGCAGGTCGATCGGGTGCGTGGCGTAGTCCTTCGCGGCGCCCGTCTGGAGGTTGGAGGTGGGACAGACCTCCAGCGCGATGCCGTTGTCGCGGACGTACGCGGCGAGGTGCCCGAGCGTGGCCGTGCCGTCGTCGTGGACCTGGATGTCGTCGGTGATCCGGACGCCGTGCCCGATCCGCTCGGCGCCGCAGACCTGGACCGCCTCGTGGACGGACTCGGCGCCGACGGCCTCGCCCGCGTGGATCGTGAAGTGGCAGTTGTGCCGCTTGAGGTGCTGGAAGGCGGGGAGGTGCTCGGCCGGCGGGTTGCCGATCTCGCCGCCCGCGATGTCGAAGCCCGCGACGCCGCGCTCGCGGTGGGCGACGGTCAGCTCGGCTATCTCCAGGGAGCGCCGCGTGTGCCGCATGCCCGTGAGCAGCGTACGGACGGTGATACGGCCACCCGCCCGGCGCTCGCCCTCGCGGAAGCCCTCGTTCACCGCGTCCACGACCTCGTCCAGGCTCAGCCCGCGCTCCAGGTGCTGCTCGGGGGCGTAGCGCACCTCGGCGTAGACGACCCCGTCCGCCGCCAGGTCCTCGGCGCACTCGGCGGCGACGCGGAAGAGGGCCTCGCGGGTCTGCATCACCGCGCAGGTGTGGGCGAACGTCTCGAGGTACCGCTCCAGCGATCCGGAGTCGGCGGCGTCGCGGAACCAGACACCGAGCGCCTCGGGCTCCTCGGTGGGCAGCGCGTCGTACCCGCAGTCCCGGGCCAGCTCGATGATGGTGGCGGGGCGCAGCCCGCCGTCCAGGTGGTCGTGGAGCACGGCCTTGGGGGCGCGGTGGATCCAGTCGACGGTGAGGTTGTCAGACAAGTGCATGCAGCGGGAGTGTACGGCATCCCGGTCCGTGATCAGTTCGACTGGAGGACGGGCAGGGCCGGAGCCCCCGTCGGCAGCATGTGCTTCGCCGCCATGACCGGCACGTCCCCGGCCCGTACGACCTGCGTGATCAGTACGGCGGGGGTATCGGCAGGGCGGTCGAGCTGCGCCCCGCGCCGCTGCCCCAGCAGGGTCGCCGTGACCCCGGAGTGCGCGGTCAGCGAGAACCCGCGCGAGGCCCCGGCCAGCACCGCGAGCATCGAGGTCCGCTCCGCGTCGCGGGCGTCGCGCAGCACCTCGCGCAGCGCCTGTCCGAACGCCGGATGAGCTCGTTCCAGTACGTCGTCGGGCGCCGCCCACTCATGGCTGAGGGCGGCCGCCAGGCCCTCCCCGTGCAGCACGGACTCCCAGAACCGCAGCTCGGCACGGGCGGGCGCGAGCAGGTGCTGGGTGGTGAAGTCGGTCGGCTCCTCGACGGCCCGCAGCAGCCCCCGCACCCGCAGCGGCGCCCCCGCGGACAGCTGCTCCTCCAGCGGCTGGATGTGCTCGAAGCCGCGCCGCGGCGGATGGGCGTTGACGGTCCTGCCGACCCCGCGGCGCACGGTGAGCAGCCCGTCCTCCTGGAGCAGCAGCAGCGCCTCGCGCAGCGCGGGCCTGCTGACACCCAGCTCGGCCGCGAGCCGGGGCTCGGAGGGCAGGGTGGAGCCCGGCGGGTAGGTGCCGTCGTGAACGGCGTCCGCGATGCGTTCGTACAGGGCGACGACAGGCCTCACTTGTCTGCTCACCAGGTCACCGTAGTGCACCCTCGACACTTGTCAGACAAGATCGTGAATTGATTGAAGATCAGGAGCGTGGCGGCGAGGATGTCCGGCATGCGGAACATCGTGGTGATCGACGCGCCCTCCAACCTCGGCCTGCGCCCGCCGGCCCCCGGCACCGTGCCCGGCTGCTACAAGCTCGCCGGAGCCCTGCGCGAACAGCGAATCGTCCAGCGTCTTCGGGCCTTCGACGGCGGAGTCGTCGTCCCGCCTCGCTACGACCGTGGCGACTGGCAGGAGGGCGACGGCGTCTTCAACGCCGCGGCGCTCGCCGCGTACACGCCGAAGCTCGCCGACCGCATCGAGCACCATCTGCGTGCCGGTGATTTCCCGCTCGTGCTGGGTGGCGACTGCTCCATCCAGCTCGGCGCCTCCCTCGCCCTGCGCCGCCTCGGCCGCTACGGACTGGCCGCCGTCGACGCCTCCGCCGACTTCCGGCACCCGGGCAACTCCGACCGCGTCGGCGCGGCGGGCGGCGAGGAGCTGGCCCTCGCGACCGGGCGGGGGCAGGACGATCTCACCGATCTGGAGGGGCTGCGGCCGTATCTGCGCGACGAGGACATCCGGCTCTTCGGCATGCGCGACGGCGACGAGGACCGCGAGGAGCTCGCCGGGCTGAAGATCCCGACCGTGACCGTCGGGGAGATCAGGCAGTGGGGCGCGGCCGACCTCTCGGGAGCCGCGGCCTTGAGCCTCGAAGTGCCCGCTCTGGAAGGCTTCTGGGTGCACCTCGACGCCGACGTGCTCGACCCGTCCGTCATGCCCGCCGTCGACAGCCCCGATCCCGACGGGCTGCTGCCGGACGAACTCCTCCCGCTGCTGCGGACGTTGGTGCGCTCCGACCGCTGTGTCGGCCTCAACGTCACCATCTACGACCCCGACCTCGACCCGGACGGCACGGCCGGGGCGCTCCTGGCGGACCTGGTCGTCGGGGCCCTCGCCGAGGACTGACTCGCCGGCCCCGGACGGAGCGACGGGCGCCTCCGGACCCGTAGGCACCCGTGTCCTCTGCTCCGAGTCCGTGCCCTACGCGACGCCCTTGCGGTCCACGTACTCGAAGACGGACCCGTCCGGATGGACCGCGATCAGGTTGCGGCCCACCGGCGTCGGCACCGGGCCCGCGATCACCTTGGCGCCGACGTCGGTGAGCCTGCTGTGCGCGTCGTCCACATCGGCGACCGCGATCGTTGCCGTCACCTTCCGCAGCACCTCCAACTCCGCTTCGGGGCCGCTCATCAGCAGGAAGCAGCCGACAGCCGCCACCGCGACCCCGCCGCGTTCGAAGCGGAGCGCCTCCGCGCCGGTGAGGCGTTCGTAGAAGGCGACCGACGTGTCCAGATCGTCGACGCAGATGCGCAGCGTGGTTCCGATGATCTCCATACGGCCGAGGGTAGTTGGCGCCCTGCCGGCGCGGCAGTCACACGCGGCAGATCACTTCGCCGTGCGGCACCAGGAACCACGCGTCGTCCTGCCGCCCCCACTCCCGCCAGGCCTCGGAGGCGGCGGTCAGCTCGGCGGCGCTCGCGTGCCCGCCGGCCACCGCCAGTTCCGCGTAGGACGAGGCCGTCGTACGGTCCGCCCACAGGCCGCTCCACCAGGCGCGCTCCTCGGGTGTGCTGAAGCACCAGGCGGTGGCGGTCGCGGTGATGTCGGTGAAGCCCGCGGCCCGCGCCCAGGAGAACAGCCTGCGGCCGGCGTCCGGTTCGCCGCCGCTCGCCCTGGCCACCCGGTGGTACAGCTCCTGCCAGTCGTCCAGGCCCGGCACCTCGGGGAACCAGGTGAAGGCCCCGTAGTCGCTGTCGCGCGCCGCGACGACGCCGCCGGGACGGCAGACCCGCCGCATCTCGCGCAGCGCCCGCACCGGGTCGCCGACGTGCTGCAGCACCTGGTGGGCGTGGACGACGTCGAAGGAATCGTCGGGGAAGTCCAGTGCGTGGACATCGGCGACCGCGAAGCGGACGTTGTCCAGCCCGCGTTCGGCCGCCACCTCGCGGGCCTGCTCCAGCACCTCGGCCGCGGCGTCGACCGCGGTGACCGTGCCGGGCGCGACCAGGGCCGCCAGATCGGCCGTGATCGTGCCGGGGCCGCAGCCTATGTCCAGCACGTCCATGCCGGGGCGCAGTTCGGGGACCAGGTACGCCGCGGAGTTGGCGGCGGTCCGCCAGCGGTGCGAGCGCAGCACCGACTCGTGGTGCCCGTGGGTGTAGACAGCGGTGTCCTTCGCCATGGCCGTACTCCCTCTCGTGAAGTGGTACGGCCACGGTACGCCCACGTGTCGAATGATGAGATCGGCGTCTTGATATGTGGACTTACGTGTTGGGTGCCGCGCGGTGAGCGGTCCCTACGGCGGGCAGTACACGACCAGCGCCTCGCCCGCCTTGTCCACCACCAACTCGCTTGGGGACTCGGTGACTTCACCGTCGTATGCGAGGGGAGTGCCGGGCGCGAGGCCGGAGATCCGCAGCCGCCGCAGCCGTACCGCCGCATGCGCGGGGGAGCGGCTCAGCGGCCCCGCGAGCGCCGCCGCGAGCAGCCGCAGCCCCGGGCCCCGGCCGCCGTGCACCACGCGTACGTCGAGCAGTCCGTCGGCCAGATCGCGCCGCCTGCCCGGCGTGGGCCCGACCCGCTGGTACACGCCGTTGCCCGCGAACAGCAGCCACAGCGGCCGCCGTTGCCCGTGCAGCTCCGCCTCCAGCGGGTGCTCGCCGCGCAACGTCCGCACCGCCGCCAGCACCCCGGCCGGCCAGCCGCCGATGCGCGGCGCCCAGTGCTCCCGGATCCGCACCAGCTCCGGATAGACGCCCAGGCTGAAGGTGTTGAGGAAGTGGCCCTCCGACGCGCCGCCGGGTCCGGGCCTGAACCGGCCCAGATCGACCCGGACGGCGTCGCCCGAGGCCAGGGCCCGGCAGGTGTCCTGGAGCTTCTCCACGCCCAGGTCGTACGCGAAGTGGTTCAGCGTGCCGCCAGGGAACACCGCGAGCGGCAGACCCTTGCGCGCGGCGACCACCGCCGCCCGGTTGACCGTGCCGTCGCCACCCAGGACACCGAGCGCCCGGCAGTGCGCCGCGGCTTCCTCCAGGGCCGCATCGAGCTCCTGCGGCGCGCACTCCACCAGCCGGGCCTGCGGCAGCGCGTTCCTCAGGAGCCTCGCGCTCTCCGCCGAGCCCGCCGAACGGTTGACGACGACGACCAGATCCCGGCCGCCCGGCAGCGCGGGCGCCTCGATGTGCGGCCGCCCCGGCGGAGGCAGCTGAGCGCGCGACGGTACGAGACCGCGCACCGCGAACGCCGCCCCCACGCCGAGCGACACGCCCACCAGCACATCGCCGGGAAAGTGCGCGCCCGTGTACACCCGGGACAGCGCCACGGCGGCGGCCACGGGCGCGACCGCCGCGCCCCACCCCTTGGACTCCATCGCCACACCGGTCGCGAAGGCCGCGGCCGAGGCCGAGTGCCCGGAAGGGAAGGACGTGGTGAAAGGTTGCCGCTTCAACTGCCGGACGAGCGGAACCGCGTCGAGCAGCGGCCTCGCCCTGCCGAACGACCGCTTGCCCACGGTGTTGACCGTCACGGAGGCGAGCGCCAGCGAGGCGACGCCCCGCACGGCGGCCCGCCGCGCCCGGGTGTCACGCCCTGCCAGCGCCATGACGGCGGCCGTGCCGAACCACAGGCGCCCGTGGTCGGCACTGTGGCTGAGCTTCGGCAGGACGCGATCGCCGCTGGGCCAGTGGTGGGTGGCGACCGCGTGGAAGGCTCGCCGGTCCCACCCGCCGAGCCGGGAGGCGAGGCGCGCGAGCAGGGCGGAGGAGTCGGGTCCGGACACAGAACGCGCGTACCCGGCCCGCCCATGACCCATGCGCGTCCGGTACGGACTCACCCCGTTGCGCGGGCCGGAGCGCTCGCGTCGGCGAGGGGGCGGGAGCACAGTGGACCCTATGGACTCCACGGACCGTACGGACGACCGACTCCTGGACCGGCACGCCGAGGCCCTCGCCCTCTTCACCGACCGGGTGCACGCCGTCCGGGCCGACCAGTGGGACGCCCCGACGCCCTGCGCCGAATGGTCCGTACGGGATCTCGTGAACCATGTGACCGTGGAGCAGCTCTGGGTCCCGCCCCTGGTCGGCGAGGGCCGCACCATCGCCGACGTCGGCGACGCCTTCGACGGGGACGTCCTGGGCGACCACCCCGCCGTCACCTGGGACCGCGCCGCCTCCGCCGCCAAGGCGGCCTTCAACGAACCCGGCGCGCTGGAGCGGACGGTGGAACTGTCGTACGGGGACAGTCCGGTCACCGCGTACTGCGCGCAGATGGTGGCCGACGCGGTCGTCCACGCCTGGGACCTGTCCCGGGGCATCGGCGCGGACGAGACGCTCCCCGACGAGCTGGTCGACTTCGTCCGGCGGGAGGTGTCGCCCTACGCCGCCGACCTTGTCAAGAGCGGGCTGTTCGCAGCCCCCGTGGAGCCCCCGGCGGGAGCGGACGCGCAGACGAAGCTGCTGTGCATGCTGGGGCGCCACCCCTGAGCCGGGTGAGTCGCGAAAGCCGCTGACGGGGCGGGCCGGGCGGCCTAGGATCGCGGCATGGTCGTCGACAGGCAGGACTCCGCCGCTGTTTCGCGCCGCCTTGTGCCGCCGCGCGGCTGTTGTCGCTGACGACCCCTCTCTTCTCTTCTCTTCATTCTTGTCTTCTTCCTTGCTTTGCCACGCCCTTCGAGGAGCGCCGTGACGATTCAGCCTGCCCGCATGCCCGACCGACGTTCATTGCTCAAGCTGTTCGCCGCCGCACCCGTGGCCGCCGGTGCCCTCGCCGGCGCGGCTGCCCCGGCGGCGGCCGCCGCCACCGGCATCGTCAAGCCGCTGCCGCCCGCTCTGTTCACCGTCCGCGGCACCAACGCGGAGTCGAACTTCGCGTCGTTCCACGACACCGGCCCGCTCACTCCCGCCGACCGTTTCTTCGTACGCAACCACACCTCCACCCCCGTCCTGAACGAGACGGACTGGAGGCTCACGATCTGGGGCAGCGGACTACACGGGAGCCGCCCGGTCGAGTTCAGCTACGGCCAGTTGCGCGCGCTGCCGTCTGTCACCCGCACCGCGTTCCTCGAATGCGCGGGCAACGGCCGCAGCCTCTACACCACCCAGCAGGGCGAGACCGTCAGCGGAACCGCCTGGACCCTGGGCGCGATCGGCGCCGCCCGCTGGCGCGGCGTGCGGCTCGCGGACGTGCTGCGACGCGCCGGGGTCGCCTCCGACGCGGTGGACGTGATGCCGCGCGGCCTGGACGACGAGTACGTCACGGGCGGCGTCAGCCTCGGCCGGGTCCGCCGCCCGCTGCCGCTCGGCAAGGCGCTGGACGGCGTGATCCTCGCGTACGAGATGAACGGTGAGCCGCTGCCGTACGACCACGGCTATCCGGTCCGGGTGATCGTGCCGTCCTGGATCGGGATCGCCTCCATCAAGTGGGTCGGCGACATCGAGGTCAGCACGGCTCCGCTGAGCTCGCCCTGGAACACCGAGAACTACCGGCTGTTCGGCGCGGCGTACCCGCCCGGGGGCAGCGCACCGCTGACTCGTCAGACCATCAAGAGCGTGTTCGAGCTGCCGTTCGGCGCGACGGTCGAGGCGGGGGAGCCGCGGCTGCTCACCGGCCGCGCCTGGTCGGGTGCGGCGCCCGTACGCCGGGTGGAGATCAGCACGGACGGTACCCGCTGGCGGCCGGCGCGGTTGCGGGACACCCCGCGTCGCGACGGCTGGGTGCGCTGGACGGCCCAGTGGCGGCCGCGGCGTGCGGGGGAGGCGGTGCTGCTCGCGCGGGCGACGGACGCGGCGGGCAACACGCAGCCGGTGCGGACCGTCCACAACACCCAGGGGTATCTGTTCGACGCGGTCGTGCGTCATCCGGTCACGGTGATCTGAGCGGCGAAACCTCCGGAACCTTCGTATAAAGGGCACAAGGGCGGGCCGGTACGGGAGGTGGACGCATGCGCAGGACGGACCCTGAGCGTCCGGATCCGGAACCGGCGGACCGGGAGCCGGTGGACCGGGAAGCCACGTACCGGGAGCCGGTGGAGCGGGAGCCGGCGGGCGGTGAACCGGTGCACGGGGAGCCGGCGGACGGTGGACCGGTGCACGGGGAGCCGGCGGACGGTGGACCGGTGGATCCGGAAGGCCGTGGTCCGGTTCGTTACGGTCCCCCCGCACCCGACCCCGGCCTGCCCGTGCTCCCCGAACTCGCCGACGTCCTCGCGGGCGCCGCGGGCCGTACCTCGCCCGAGCCGCCCGGCGGAGGACCGGTCCTGCGCCAGGCGGCCGGCGGGTACTGGCTGCGGCGAGGGCTGCACGGCCGCCCCGAGGACATCGTGGCCGCGCCCGGTGTGCAGCCCCTGCTGCTCGCCCTGCTCGCCGCGCACGGCGGCGACGTGCTCATGCCGCGCCCCTGCCCCGCCTGGTGGACACCGCAGGCCCGGCTGCTGGGCCGGCCCGCCTACCATGTGCCGACCCCGGCGGAGTGCGGCGGCGTGCCCGACCCGTACGCGCTGCTGGAGACCGTACGCCGGGTCCGCCACGAGGGCGGGACGCCCCACGTGCTGCTGCTGTCCGTCGCCGATGACCCCACGGCCACCGTCCCCCCGCCCGAACTCGTCCGCGAGGCCTGCGAGGCGGCGGTCGACGAGGGGATGCACATCATCAGCGACGAGACCTGGCGGGACACGCTGCACCGGCCGCACGACACGGTGCTGCTCAGCCCCGCCGAGATGTGCCCCGACGACGTGACCGTCATCAGCGATCTGTCGGGCGCGCTCGCCCCGGCCGCCTGGCCGGTGGCGATCGCCCGCTTCCCCGCCACCGAGAGCGCGGCGGGGCGGCGGGCCCGGGTCCTCGACATCCTCACCGCGCTCGGGGCGTTCGTCGCCGGCCCGGTCGCGGCCGCCGCCGCGCACGCGCTCGGCGAGCCCGCGCACGTCACCACCCGGTGCGCCGGGGCGGCCGCGCTGCACGCCCAGGTGGCGGCCGCGGCACACCGCGCGGTCCTCGCCGCCGGCGCCCTGGCCCGGCCCCCGCAGGCTGGCCGTCATCTGTACGCCGACCTCGGCCCGCTGCGCTCCCGCCTCGCGTCGCGGGGCGTGACCGACTCCATGGAACTCGAGGAGTACCTGAGCGACCGCCTCGGCACCCAGGTCCCCGGCGGCCACCGCTTCGGCGACGAACTCGGCGCACTGCGCGTCCGCCTGTCCACGGGCCCGCTCCTCGGGCACAGCCGCGAGGAGCGCCTGGCGGCCCTCGCCTCGGCCGCTCCGGTGGAACTTCCGCATGTCGCCCGGGCCTTGACATCCTTCGGATCGGCATTCGACGAACTCCGATGACCACCACCCGCGAACCGCGAACCGCGAGGAGCCGACCGCGCTGAACGGAGCCGCAGATGACGGATCAGACGGATCGAACCGACCGGACGTACCCGACGGGTCACCCCGGCCCACCGCAACGGCCCGCCCCGGCGCCGCAGCCACACGACGCGCGGGCCGAGCGGGCGGGCGCAGAGCCTCCGTCTGGCCATGCCGCCCATGCCGCCCATGCCGCCCATGCCGCGCACGCCGCGCACGCCGCGCACGCCGCGCACGCCGCGCCTGAGCATCCGGCCGTCCCACGGACGGCCGCACATCAGCCGGGACCCGTCCAGCCCGTCCCTCCGGCCGAGGGCGAGGCCGCGGCCTCGCCCTCGGCCGAGCGGGAGGTACCGATGGGCGTGCACGAGCCTCCGGCCGGGCCGGCGAGGTACGAGCCTCTGGCGGAAGGACCCGCGTCGGACCTGCCGCACGTGCCCCCGCTCGGGCCGACGGGGCACGGGCTCCCGGCGGAGCGGCCCGCGTCGCGCCCCCCGCACGAGCTCCCGGCGGAGCGGCCCGCGTCGCGCCCCCCGCACGAGCCCCCGGCACAGCGGCCCGCGGCCGTACCTCTGCCGCCCCGGACACCGCCCGCCCTGCGCCCCGTCGGGATGCCGCGGCGTTGGCCGAGGTCGTTCGCCGACCGGCTGAGTGCGCCGTTGCCCGGGGTGCGGACCATGGCCAGGCTGGCCAGGGAGGGGGCGCTCAGGCCCGCCGCCGCGGGGCTCGTGGGCATTCCGCAACTGCCGTTCGCGCCGGGGCCGCTGCCCGCCGCCGGGCCCGAGACCGTTGCCGTCACCTGGGCCGGGCACGCCAGCTGGGTGGTCACGATCGGCGGGCTGACCGTGCTCACCGACCCCGTATGGTCCCGCAGGATCCTCGGAACGCCGGCCCGGCTCACCCCCGTGGGCGTGCGCTGGGAGGATCTGCCGACCGTCGACGCGGTGGTCATCAGCCACAACCACTACGACCACCTCGACGCCCCCACCATCGCCCGGCTGCCGCGCCGCACCCCGCTGTTCGTCCCCGCCGGCCTGGGCCGCTGGTTCCGCCGCCGCCGTTTCACCCGGGTCACCGAGCTCGACTGGTGGGAGGCGGCCGTGCTGCCCGCCCCCGGTGGCGGGGCGGTCCAGTTCGCGTTCGTCCCCGCCCACCACTGGTCCAAGCGGTCCCTCACCGACACCTGCCGCTCGCTCTGGGGCGGCTGGATCCTCAGCGACGCGCGGCACCAGCAGGTCTACTTCGCGGGTGACAGCGGATACGGCCACTGGTTCAAGGAGATCGGCCGCCGCCACCCCGGCATCGACCTGGCGCTGCTCCCCATCGGGGCGTACGTGCCGCGCTGGTGGCTCAGCACCGTGCACACCGACCCCGAGGAGGCCCTCCAGGCCTTCGAGGACCTCGGCGCGCGCAACCTGGCCCCGATGCACTGGGCGACCTTCGTCCTGTCCGCCGAACCGGTACTGGAGCCGATCACCCGCCTGCGCGCCGCCTGGGAGCACACCGGCCGCCCGCGCGACGAGCTGTGGGACCTGCCGGTCGGCGGCTCACGCGTGCTGACCCCCGGATGAGCCGCGCCGCCGCACCCGGCGCCAGAGCATCGGCAACCCGCTGATCACCACCGTCAGTGCCACGGCCGCCACCACCCCTTCCCACGGCTCGTCGAACAGCGAGCCGCCGAGGATCCCGATCAGCTGGTACGTCGCCGCCCACGCCAGGCACGCCGGGGCGTCCGCGCGCGCGAACCGGGCCAGCGGCATCCTGGCGAGCAGGCAGGCCAGCATGACCGGGGTCCGCCCGGCCGGGATCAGCCGGGACAGCACGAGAACGGCCGACCCGTGCTCGTCGAGAGCGCGCTGCGCCCGCGCGAGCCGGTCCGGCGCCGCCCGCTCGCGCAGCCTCTCCAGCCACTTCGAACCGTTCTTCGAACCGACACCCCGCTGCCCGAGCCAGTACAGCGACACGTCCCCGAGGAACGCCGCCAGCGCCGCCACCAGAAAGACGAACAGCAGCGACATCGGCACCGTCTGATGGAGCGCCACCACCGCCGCCGAACTCACCACCGCTCCTGTCGGCACCACCGGCACCAACGCGCCCAGAGCCACCAGCAGAAACAGTGACGGATAGCCGACGGCCTGCTGCGTCGACTCCGGCGGCAGCTGCCCGACCATGTCGCCGACCACGCCCCCCACCACCTCCACGGCTGTCACCGCGGCCGCCTCCCCGAGCGCGAGCCTCACCAGGCGACCTCCGGCCGGACACTCTCGCCGTGCCCCAGCCGGTGCACCGCGACCTCCGGCGCCATCCGGGCCGCCTTCCGTACGAACTCGTCGCCGGGCGAGTGGAACTCGTGCGGCCGGACCGCGTCCATCCCGATCGGCCAGTACGTGCCGTAGTGCACCGGCACAGCCGCGCGCGGCGCCAGCGCGGCGAGCGCCCGCGCAGCCCGGTCCGGATTCAGATGCCCGTGCCCGAGGAACGGCCCCCAGCCGCCCACGGGCAGCAGTGCCACGTCCACCGGACCGACCGCGTCCGCCATGCCGTCGAACAGACCCGTGTCCCCGGCGAAGTACGTCCGCGCCGTACCCCGGATCACATAGCCCAGGGCGGGCGAGCGATGCCGCCCCACCGGGTGCCGCCGCCCGTCGTGCAGCGCCGGTACGGCCCGTACGAGCAGCTTTCCGACCGCCACTTCGTCGCCCGGCACCACCTCGGTGATCCGCAGCCCGCCCAGCCTGCCCAGCCCCGGCACGGCGACCGTCGCCCCGCGCGGCACGATCAGCCGCGTCCCCCGGGCGAGCCGCGCCAGCGACGGCAGGTGCAGATGGTCGCCGTGCAGATGGGAGACCAGCACCACCTCGGCGACCGCGGCGCGCGGCGGCGGCAGCGCGCCCCGCCTGCGCCGCAGATGCGCGAGCCGCCACACGAACAGCGGGTCGGTCAGCACCCGGACCCCGGAGTCCTCGACCGTGCAGGTGGCGTGACCCCACCAGGTGATCTCCACCGGCACGCACCCGCCTCCCGCTCGCTCCGAAGAAGCCGCCGTAAGGAGCCCTCGTAAGAAGCCCTCGTACGAGGGTAGGCGCCGCAGGGCCCGGCGGCCGTCCACCGGACACCCCCTGGCCCCCCGATACGCGCCTGTCTCGCGCCGTGCCCCCCGGAGTAGGGTCGGGTTCAGCAGCCGGACGCAGGGGGTTGGGGTCATGGACGACGTACGAGTGGCGGCGATCGCCAGCCTGACCCCTCTGGAGGAACTCGACAGCGACCCGTTCCTCGTCGACACCCGCAGCCAGCACGCCATGTGCGCACGCTGGGCCGCCGACAAGGGCTATGTCGTCACCCGGGAGCTGCTGTTCTACGGACTGCGCCCCGACCACGGCATCCTGTGGGCCGATGTCGAGGCCGGACTCGTCGACCTCTTCGTCGCCCCCAACGAACGGGTCCTCGCCCGCGCCCTGACCTCCGTGCCCGACTTCTCCGCCGAATGCGAACGGCGCGGTGTGCGCCTGGAGACCGCCGGGCTCGACGAGCCGGCGTACGACGCGGCGAAGAAGGCGAGCGTGCACCGCAGGCTCTCCATGCCGACGGCCGGATACGACGGCTGCTGAGCCCCTGCCCGGCCCGGCCCGACCGCCCGCTTTGTGCCACGCTGGACACGGAGCGACGCGAAAGGCAGTGACGGCGCGTGGGCGAACGGCGCGTGGGCGAACGGCGATGGCGGACCGCTGGCAGCGCCTTCCTGCGAGTGCTCGTGGTGTGGGCGGTGTCCACCGTCACGATGCTCGTGCTCGCCGTGATCCTCCCGGACTTCGAGCTCCAGTCGCACGGCGGTGACAGCGTCACCAGGACGGCGATCACCGCGGCCCTCGGTGCCGGGGTCTTCGGTCTGCTCGGCGCGCTGGTCTGGCCCGTGCTCGTCCGCGCGCTGCTGCTGGTCCCGGCCCTGGTCATCGGGCTGCTGGTGTTCTTCCTCAACGGCTCGCTGCTGCTGCTCGCGCTCTGGCTGATCCCCGACGGGCGCGGCGCCGCCGCGCCGGAGACCGCGGTCATGGTCGCCGCCGTCATGTCCGCCGTCGCCTCCGCCACCTCCACCGCGCTCGCCGTCCGCGACGACAACGCCTACCGCCGCAGGCTCTACCGGCTCGCCGACCGGCGCCGCCGCAGGCGCGGCGGGCTAATCGAGGGAGACGCCCCGCCCGGCACTCTGTTCCTCCAGCTCGACGGGGTCGGACACGCCATGCTCGTACAGGCCGTCAAGGACGGGCTGATGCCGACCGTGGCGCGCTGGCTGGACGAGTCGCACCGGCTCACCCGCTGGCGCACCGACTGGTCCAGCCAGACCGGTGCCACCCAGCTCGGCATCCTGCACGGCTCCAACCACGACGTCCCCGGCTTCCGCTGGTACGAGAAGGACACCGGCCGGCTGATGGTCAGCAACCGCCCCGCGAGCGCCGCCGAACTCCAGCGCCGCGCCGCCGCCCGCACCCGCGACGCCGGACTGCTCGCCCCGGACGGGGCCAGCCGCGGCAACCTCTTCAGCGGCGGCGCCGACCAGCTCGCACTGGTCCTCTCGATCACCGCCCGGCGCGGCCGCGCCAACCGCTCCCGGGCCGGCTACTTCGCCTACTTCTCCGACCCCGCCAACGCCGTCCGCACCGCCGTCTCCTTCGTCGCCGAAGTCGTCCGCGAGATCGGCCAGTCGGTCCGCTCCCGGCTGCGCGGCGACCGGCCACGGGTCTCACGAGGCGGCCTCTATCCCTTCATCCGGGCGTTCGCGACCGTCGTCGAACGCGACGTGGTGGTCGCCGCCGTGATCGGGGACATGCTCGCCGGACGCACCGCCGTCTACGCCGACCTCGTCGGCTACGACGAGGTGGCCCACCACTCGGGACCGCACAGCAGGGACGCGGCGAAGGTGCTGGCCCGGATCGACCGGGCCGTCGCGCTGATCGCCAAGGTCGCCGAGCACGCTCCCCGCACCTACCGGATCGTGCTGCTCTCCGACCACGGCCAGAGCCCCGGCGAGACCTTCGAGGCCGCGTACGGCCTGACCCTGAAGGACCTCGTACGAGCGGGCTGCGGGCTGCCGGTGTCCCGCAGGGCCGGTCATACCAAAAGCGGCGCGGAGGCCAGGGACGCGGCCCGCGACGCCGTGCGCAGCGCACTGCACCGGCCGCTGGAGGCGGAGGCCATGGCGGAGGGCGGGTCCGACCCGATCGTCCTCGCCTCCGGGAATCTGGGGCTGATCTCCTTCCCCGGGCTGCCCGGACGGCTCAGCCAGGAGCAGATCGACCGCCGTCACCCCGCCCTGCTGCGCACCCTGGCCAACCATCCCGGCATCGGCTTCCTGCTGGTGCGCAGTGAACGGCACGGCTCGGTGGTGCTCGGCAGGGACGGGGCGGAGCTTCCCGTGGACCGGCTCGACGGCTCGGGGCCGCTGGCGGCCTTCGGGCCCGGCGCGGCGGACGCCGTCCGGCGCACCGACTCCTTCCCGCACGTCGCCGACATCATGGTCAACTCGATGTACGACCCCGAAACGGGCCGGGTGCACGCCTTCGAGGAGCAGATCGGCTCGCACGGAGGGCTCGGCGGCGAACAGTCCTACCCGTTCCTGCTGTCACCGTGCGCGCTCTCTGAACCGGTGGCGGGCGGCGGGGACCTGGTCGGAGCCGAGCGGGTGCACGAGGTCCTGCGGCGCTGGCTCGGCGAGTTCCCCGGCGAGGCGGTGGGCCCGCAGGTGCCGCTCGGCGCCGCGGAGGACCCCCGATCGCCCAGCGCGGCCGATTCGGCGTAACGGGCGAACGGGCGTACTCCGGTCGAGCGGATCTCCGGTGCGGAAGGCCGGGGCGGAGCGCCGCGCGGGAAAGGGCATGTCCAGGAGGTCGTGCCCGTGAACCGTTGCGTCCTCGGCGGGTCTGCCGCGCATGCCGTGAGAACGGCGCTGATCGTGCTGCTGACGCTCGCCGCCGTACTCGGTCCGCATGCAGCCGCAGCGACCGCCGCGCCGGGCGCCGCGGAACCCCGCCCTCCGGCCTCCGCGCCCGCCGACCCCGGCGGTGAGGGCCAACAGGACACCGCCGAGACGGAACAGCCCGCGCCCGGCCGCGCGGAACGCCGGCGCGGGAGGGCGGCCCGGGGGTGCACCCCGGCCCGGCCCCCGGCCGCAGGCCCGGCCCGCGCCCGCGCCACGCCCGCGCGCACACCGCCGCCCGCCCAGCCGCACATGACGAGGTCCATGGTCCTGCGCTGCTGAGGAGCCGTGGTCCCCCACGACTCCTCACCCCCCCACGCGCACAAGGACCACAGCCATGCCCATCGACCCCTTCGCAGCCCTGAACGCCCTGATCCGGGCCGAGGCCGCCCGCACTCGCCCGTCGTCACCCGAGCCGCACCCCTCCCCGTCCGCCGCCCCGGAACCCGAACCGGAGGAGCCCCGGGAACGCCCCGGCGCGGAGTGACGGCCGCTTCCGTCGGCTCCCCGTGTGGCTCTCCAGGAGAGCCACACGGGGAGCCGCGCACGCGTGGATGTCGGGGTGGCGGAACCCTGGGGGTGAGCGCCACCGGGATGCCCAGGAGCGCACGGTCCGCGTGCGCCGCGCACCGCACCATCGCAGTCTGGACGCATGACCCATCGGTGTGCGAACGAAAGGTGACCCATGAAGTTGGCAGTCATCGGCGGTACCGGCCTGATCGGGTCGCGGGTCGTGAAGAATCTGAACGCGGCCGGGCACGAGGCCGTGCCGCACTCGCTGTCCACAGGTGTCGACGTGATCTCGGGGCAGGGCCTGGCGGAGGCGGTGGCCGGCGCCGACGTCGTCGTCAACCTGACGAATTCGCCGACCTTCGACGACGCCTCACCGGCGTTCTTCCGGACCTCGATGGACAACCTTCTGGCCGCCGCCCGGAAGGGCGGGGTGGGCCACGTCGTCATCCTCTCGATCGTCGGCGTGGACCTGGTGCCCGGCCTCGACTACTACCGGGCCAAGCTCCTGCAGGAAGACATCCTCAAGGCCGGACCGATCCCCTACTCGATCGTGCGCGCCACCCAGTTCATGGAGTTCATGGACGCGGTCCTGTCCTGGACCACGGAGGGCGACACCGTCCGCCTGCCCACCACCCCGCTCCAGCCGATCGCCGCCCAGGACGTCTCCGACGCCGTCGCCGAAGTCGCTGTCGGCGCCCCTTTGAACGGCACCCTCGACATCGGCGGGCCCGACGTCCTTCCCCTCGACGAACTCGGCCGGATCACCCTCAACGCCCGTCCCGACGGCCGCACGGTCGTCACCGACGACACCGCCGGCATGTTCGCCGTCGTTCAGGGCGACGCCCTGATCGCCAAGGGCGGCGCCCGTATCGCCCCCACCCACTACGGCGACTGGCTCTCCTGAACCAGCCGCCCCACCACCGGAGGCCTCACCATGTCGAACGACGAGCCGGCAGCGGACAGCACTGAGAGCCGACCACGCTCGGAAGCATGGAAGACGGCGCTCACTGTGCTGCAGTCGGTGAAACCGCCGTCCGTTCCGGAGGGGGCAGAGGCGATGACCGTCCTCATCGAGTTCCCTCCCGGCGACCCGGGCACCCCTCCGCACCGGCACTCGGGACCCGCTTTCGGCTACATGCTGGAGGGCGAGATGCTCTTCGAGCTGGAAGGCGAGCCCGAACGGGTGATCAAGGCCGGGGAGACGTTCTGGGAGCCGGGCGGCGATGTCATCCACTACCAGGACGGGAACAACCGGTCGGACTCCCGAAGCCGCTTTCTCGTCACCATGATGTGTGCGCCGGGGCAGCCCATGCTCACCCTGGTCGACGACGAGGAGCTGGCCCGGCGCCAACACCTGCGCGCTCCCCGCCCAGGCACCTGATCCGCCACTGATGCCGGATCAGACTGCCGAGAACCCGAGGTGCTGGACGGCCCGGAGCCGCGAACAAGCTTCGACCAGCGGCCCCGGCGACCTGCGCGCAGAGGCCCCACCGCCGCCATTACCTCCGCGGTAATCGACCCCTCCACGGCCGCAGGGCATCGTTGCGGTACCGGGACCCGGGCGGCGCACTCCGCCCGGGGGCCGGGATCCGACCAGCTCGTACGACCTCGATGGAGGCTGATCCGTCATGTCCCAGGCCCTGCTCGCCGGCATTTCCCGCACCACCGAGCCGCGGACGATGCTGCGCCGCTTCCTCGCGCTCGACGCCGTCGTGACGGGCGGCAACGGACTGGCATACCTCACGCTCTCCGGGCCGCTCGGGCGGCTCCTCGGCATCGACAGCGCGCTGCTGCTGGAGCTGGGTGTCTTCCTCAGCCTGTACGCGGCCGGCGTCGGCGTCCTCGCCGCGCGGCGCCGGCCGCCCGTCCTGGGCGTGAAGCTCGTCGTCGACGTCAACGTGGCCTGGGCGCTGCTCAGCGTGGTCGCCCTCCTGACGGTCCTGGAGCCCACCACCGCCGGGGCCTTCTGGGTGCCGATGCAGGCCATGACCGTCGCCGGGTTCGCCGCGCTCCAGTGGTCGGCCCTGAGGGGCACGACCACCGCTACCGCGTGAGCGACTGCAGGTACGTCGCCGTCGCCGGATCGGCCGGGAGCATCGTCTCGATGGCCAGCTCGGCGACGGTGACGTCCATCGGCGTGTTGAACGTGGAGATCGACGACACGAAGGACAGCACCTGCCCCTGGTGCTCGATCCGCAGCGGAAGGGCGAAGTACGGGTAGGGCTCCGGGTCCTCCCGGTCCTCCGGGTCGCCGCCCGGCGGCAGGGGATACGCGGAGACCTCCTCGTACAGCTCACGCAGCTCCTGCGAGCGGGCCAGGCCGATCTGGCGCTCCATCTGGGCCAGCAGATGCCCTCGCCACTCGCGCAGGTTGCGGATCCGCGGGGCGAGGCCCTCGGGGTGGAGGGTGATCCGTATCGCGTTCAGCGGGGGAGCGAGCAGGTGCTCCGCGACGCCCTCCAGCAGCATCGTGATCCCCCGATTGGCCGCCACCACCGAGTACGCGCCGTCGACGACGATCGCCGGATACGGCTCGTACCCTTGGAGCAGCCGTTCGATTCCCTCGCGCAGGGAGCCCATGGCCGGGTCGTCCAGCGGTGTCTGCGCGTACCGGGGCGCGTAACCCGCTGCCAGCAGAAGGGCATTGCGGTCACGGACCGGCACGTCCAGATGCTCGGAGAGCCGCAGGATCATCTCCTCGCTCGGCCGGGACCGGCCCGTCTCGATGAAGCTGATGTGGCGGGCGGAGGAGTCGGCACGCAGTGCCAGCTCCAGCTGGCTGAGCCTGCGCCGCTCCCGCCAGCCGCGCAGCAGTGGCCCTACTCCCGTGTCGGGCGCGACAGTTGTCATACGGAAACCGTAACGTCGCGGACAGACACCGTCGGAGGGAGCCCTGCTCATGGCCACAGAGCCGTTGTCGCAGAAGGAGATCGAGGACCGGCTGCGCGAGCTGCCAGGCTGGTCCCAGGAGGGCGACCGGATCGCCCGGACGTACCGGTTCCGCACGCACTTCGCCGCGGCCGCGCTGGTCGTCCACGTCGCGCAGATCCAGCAAGAGCTGAACCACCACTCGGATCTCACCCTGGGCTACAACACGGTCGAGCTCACCGTGAACACGCACGACGCGGGCGGCGCGATCACCGAGCACGACTTCGCCCTCGCGCACCGCGTGGAGGACGTCGCCCCGAGTCACGGTGCGAGCTGACCGTGCTGAAGGACGACGAATCCCCCGAAGGCCACGGCGGCACCGGCGTCACCACCGAGGTCCCCGCCGTGCGGGAGACGATCCTCGACTACGACATCGAGGCCGCCGTCTACGACGCCACGCGCGGCGGCGTTCCCCGCGCCGCGGCGGCCGCCGGCGCCGTACTGTCCCTGGTGCCCGCGGACGCCCGCTGTCTCCTCGACATCGGCTGCGGCACCGGTCTCGTCACCGAGCGGCTGAGCCGTCCGGGGCTGCGGGTGCTCGGCGCCGACGCCTCGCCCGGCATGGCCAGGGTCGCCGCGGGCCGGCTGCCGGCCGTCGTGCTCGCCGACGCCCGCAGCCTTCCGCTGCCCGACGCGTCGGTCGACGCGGTCAGCGCCGTATGGCTGCTGCATCTGGTGCCTTTCGCGAAGAGCGTCGTCGCGGAGGCCGCGCGAGTGCTGCGCCCCGGCGGGGTGTTCGTCACCACCGTCGACAAGGACGCCGCGCACGACGTGGGCAGCGACATCGGCGCCGTGCTCGCCCCGTACCGCACGTCGGAGGCCTTCGACCGGGCCGAGCGGATCGAGGCGTTCGGCGCGGCGCACGGCCTCGCCCCGGCCGGCCTGGGCCACTTCACGGGCCACGGCCAGGGCCGTTCCCCGCGCCGCACCGCACAGGCCCTGCTCCGTGGCGAGTACGCCTCCCGCCTGACCGCGCGCGGTCCGGTCGCCGAGAGGCTCGCCGCCGAACTGACCGATCTGCCCGACCCCGACGAGCCGCGCCCCGAGCCCCGTTACCGGCTCCTCGCGCTGCGGCGGGCAGGAGGCTCACCCGGACGCCGGTGACCGTTCGCCCGGTCCGGGGCGGTCACATACGGTCCGAAGTGATCACGCTGTGCCGTCGCCCGGTGGCGGGCGCAGACACCGATGGCTCGGAGGCCCGTATGACCCGTCACCGCTTCACCGTGCCCGTGCTGACCGCCGCCCTCGCGCTCACCCCGGTCCTCCCGGCCACCGGCGCCCACGCCGCCGCGGCCGCCGTGGCCACCTGCCTCGGCCGCCCCGCGACGATCACCGGCTCGGGCGCCGTCGTCGGAACCCCGGGCAACGACGTCATCGTCGGATCCGGCCTCGCCGACGTGATCGACGGCCGCGGCGGCCACGACGTCATCTGCGGCCTCACGGGCGAAGACGTCATCAGCGGTGGCCTCGGGAACGACCTGATCGACGCCGGGCCCGGGGACGACGTGGTCCAGGGTGATGTGGAGACCCTGGGCGACGGCGAACACGCGATCGGCGGCGGCAACGACGTGCTGATCCTCGGCGACGGCCATGACCGCGCGTTCGGTGACAGCGTCGCCTTCGGCGTGGGCGCGAACGCGACGGGGGGCGGCAACGACCGGATCATCGGTGGCCTCGGCAGCGACGGCGTGGCGGGAGACAGTACGTCGTTCGGGGGCTCCGCCTCGGGCGCGGGCGACGACGTCATCGACGGCGGGCCCGGCTTCGAGGATCTGCGGGGCGACAGCGAGGCGTTGGTGCACGTCAGCGGCTCGGGCGGCAACGACCGCATCGACCTGGGGCCGGACGGCGGTTCCTTCGCCATCGGGGACCACAGCACCCTCTTCTCGCCGGGGGGCAGGGCGACCGGTGCGGGCCACGACCTGATTCTCGGCGGCAGCGGCGGCGACCTGCTGATCGGTGACAGCTCCGCGGACGTCGTCACGGGCGCCGGTAACGACCGGATCGCGGCCCGGGGCGGCGACGACACCCTCTTCGGCGACAACGTCGGCTTCAACGCCGACGCGACGGCTCCCGGCTCCGGCGGGCGGGACACGCTCGCGGGCGACACGGGCAACGACACGCTGCGGGCGGGCCCGGCCGACGACGTACTCCTCGGGGGAGCGGACACCGACGACTGCGACGGCGAAGCCGGCACCCCCGACATCGCCGTCGCCTGCGAGACGGTGGCCGGCGTCCCGTAGACCGCTCCCGCCGTGCGCCGTGCGTCGTGCGCCGTGCGCCGTCCGCTGTCCGCTGACTGCCGTCCGCCGAGCCGCGACCCCCGACCCCCGAGCGTCGTCCGTCGTCCGCTGTCCGCTGTCCGCCGACTGCCGTCCGCGCGAACCGCCGTCGCGTGCCTCAGCCCGACCAGGCGCCCGACGCCGCCGCGTCCTTCGCGAAGGCGCCGAAGTCCTTCGGGGCGCGGCCGAGGACGCGCTCGACACCGTCCGTCAGTTGGGCGTTGTGGCCGTCCATGAGCATCAGGAACAGGTCCGTCAGCCACGCGGCGTCCGCGGCCGGGAAGTCGAACTGCCGGAGCATCGCGATGTACTCGTCCCGGGAGGTCGCCGCATAGCGGACCTCGCGGCCCGTCGCGGCGGCGAGCTCGGCGGCCGCGTCGTCGAACGTCAGCAGCCGAGGGCCCGTCAGTTCATGCGTCAGCCCCTCGTGACCGTCCTCCGTGAGCACCGTGACCACGACATCCGCCAGGTCGTCCACGTCGAGGAACGGCTCGGCGGTGGTGCCCGCGGGGAAGGGGATCTCACCGGCGACGACATCGAGGGCCATCACGCCCTCGCTGAAGTTCTGCGCGAAGAACGCGGCCCGTACGACCGTGACGGGGACCCCCGCGGCCCGCAGCGCGTCCTCCGCGTGCACCGCCTGCGGCTCGCCGCGCCCCGACAGGAGCACCAGCCGGCGCACCCCGTTCTCCGCCGCGAGCCAACCGAGGTCGCGCATCGCGTCCACCGCGCCCGGTCCCGCCAGGTCCGGGTAGTACGTCACGTACGCGGCGTCCGCGCCCCGCAGCGCGGGCCCCCAGGTCGCCCGGTCCTCCCAGTCGAACGGCACCTCTCCCTTGCGTGAGCCCGCCCGCACGGTCACTCCGCGCTGTGCGAGCCGCTCCGCCACCCGGCGGCCGGTCTTCCCGGTCGCGGCCGTCACCAGCACCGTCATCTGCTGCGTGCTCTGCGCGTTCGCGTTGTTCGCGTTGTTCGTTGTCATGACTCAAGATTCGCGGCCGAGAGCTGGACTCTCCATGCGTCAGAGACTCAGGGCCATACGTCTGCGTCTACGCTCGGCCGTATGGACGCACTCGCCGGACTGCTCGACGGACCACGCGCCAGAGGCGCGTTCCTGCTCCGCATGGTGATGGAGCCGCCCTGGTCGGTGCGGGTCGAGGACCACGCCCCGCTCTGTCTGATGACCGTCACGCGCGGCGAGGCGTGGATCGTGCCCGACACCGGCGAGCCCGTACGACTGCGCCCCGGGGACGTCGCGATCGCCCGCGGCCCGGAGCCGTATCTCGCGGCGGACTCCCCGACGACACCGCCGTACGCGCTGATCGGCCCCGGCGGCAACTGCACCACCCTCCAGGGCGAACCGCTCGCCCAGTCGATGAGTCTGGGCGTACGGACCTGGGGCAACGCCCCGGACGGCGCGACGACCGTGCTGATCGGCACGTACCAGATGGACGGCGAGGTCAGCCGGCGGCTGCTGGACGCCCTGCCCGGGTTGCTGCACCTGCCCGCCGATGTGTGGAACTGCCCGCTCATGCCGATGCTCGACGACGAGATATCCAAGGACGACCCCGGGCAGCGCGTGGTGCTCGACCGGCTTCTGGACCTGCTGCTGATCGCGGTCGTACGGGCCTGGTTCTCGCGGCCGGGCGCCGAGGCGCCCGCCTGGTACCGGGCGATGGGCGACCCCGTCGTCGGGCAGGCGCTGCGGCTGATGCAGAACGATCCGGCGCACCCCTGGACGGTCGCCTCGCTCGCCGCCAAGTGCGGGGTGTCCCGGGCCGGGCTCGCGCGGCGCTTCACCGAGCTGGTGGGGGAGTCCCCGATGGCGTACCTCACAGACTGGCGGCTCGCGCTGGCCGCCGATCTGCTCCGGGAGACGGATCGGACCGTCGAGGCGGTGGCCCGGCAGGTCGGCTACAGCGGCGCGTTCGCGCTGAGCGCCGCGTTCAAGCGGGTACGCGGAGTCAGCCCGCAGGAGCACCGGACCGGCGCGGCTGTTTTGCCGAAAGCGCAACAAAGCTCGCCGTGACGGCCTCCCTGCCCGCACCCTGTCGCCATGAGCCATCACCACCACCACGACACCACGCACATCGACTGGAACGACATGGGCCCGCAGCTGGAGCGCGGTGCCGAGCTGCACCGGCCGCTCTACGAGCAGGCCGCGGCCTGGATCGGTGAGCAGGTGCCCGCGGCCGCGGTGCGCCGGATCCTCGACATCGGCAGCGGGCCGGGGGTGATCAGCAGCATGCTCGCCGACGCGTTCCCGTACGCCGAGGTCGTCGCCGTGGACGGCACGCCCGAGCTGCTCGAACGCGCCCGCGCCCGCGACGGACGCCTCCACACCCGAGTGGCCCAACTGCCCGACGACATCGACGAGCTGGGCGAGGCCGACCTCATCTGGGCGGGCAACGCGGTGCACCATCTGGGTGACCAGGGCGCCGCCCTCACGACTCTCGCACGGCTGCTGCGCCCCGGCGGACTGATCGCTGTCGCCGAGGGCGGCCTGCGGCCGCGCCATCTGCCCCGGGACCTCGGCTTCGGCCGCCCCGGCCTCGAAGGCCGCCTCGACGTGGCCCACGCGGAGTGGTTCGCCCAGATGCGCGAGAGCCTGCCGGGCGCCACGGCGCAGACCGAGGACTGGCGTGCCCTGCTCGCCGCCGCCGGCCTCACCCCCGGCGCCACCCGGTCCTTCCTCCTCGACATCCCGGCCCCGGTGCCGGCGGCCGTACGCGAGCACGTGGTGGCCACGTTCGCCTGGCTGCGCGAGGGTCTGGCCGGTCAGCTGTCCGCCGACGACACCGCCGCCCTGGACCGCCTCCTGGACCCGGACGACAAGCAGGGCCTGACGCACCGCCCGGACTGCTACCTGCTGGCGGCCCGTACGGTGTTCACGGCGCGGCGCGCCTAGGCCGTGTCTGACAAATACCGCCGTCCGCCCGCAGGGCGGGGGCGGGATTTGTCAGACACGGCCTAGGCCCGTCACTTCCTGACCTATGCCGTCAGCAGCACGCCCGCGTACGACGCCGTGGCGATCAGCACCCAGGCGGTCAGCCCGACGGCGGCGACCCGCACACCGGTGCGGGTGAGGGACGGCAGATGGACCGCGCTGCCCAGGCCGAAGAGGGCTGCGGCGAGCAGTAGTTCCTGTGCCGTGCCGGCGGCGGTCAGGGCGGACGATGGCAGCAGTCCCGTCGAGCGCAGCGCCACCATGGCGAGGAATCCGAGGACGAAGAGCGGCACCAGCGGGGGGCGTCCGGTCGCGGGGGCGTCGCGGCCGCGGCGCCTGGCGGCGATCACGAAGCCCGCGACCAGCGGGGTCAGCAGCGCCACCCGCATGAGTTTGACCAGGACGGCCTCGCCCAGCGCGCCGCTTCCGGCGGTCTGGGCGGTGGCCACCACCTGCCCCACATCATGGACACCCGCTCCCACCCAGCGTCCGAACTCCACGTCGGTCAGCCCCAACGGGCCGTGCAGCAGCGGCAGTACGGCGATGGCGAGCGTGCCGCACAAGGTCACCAGCGCGACCGACGTGACGGCGTCCTCGTCGTCGCTGTCGCGTACGGCGCTCACCGCGCCGATCGCGGAGGCGCCGCAGATGGAGTAGCCGGTGGCGATCAGCAGCGGCTGGTCACCGGGCAGCCCGAGCCGGCGCCCCAGCCACCACGTGCCCCAGAACGTGGCGGCCACCACCGCGAGAACCATGCCCACCGTCGCCCAGCCCAGACCCAGGACGTCCGCCATGCTCAGTCGGAGACCGAGCAGCACGACTCCGATGCGCATCAGCCGCTTCGCGGCCAGGGTGAGGCCGGTACGGCACCGGCCGTGGACGCGGGTGCGCAGCCAGGGGCTGTGCGCGGCGGCGATGCCCAGCACGACGGCGGCGGTGAGCATCGGCACGGCGGGCAGTGCGGAGTGCACCAGCCATGCCGCGCCCACACCGGCGGCCGCCAGCCCGAGTCCCGGGCCCGGGCCGGTGGCCCGGGTGGCCCCGGCGGCCCTGCCGCGGGCCGCGATGCCGTGCGCGCGTGAACCGGCGCGGGCCATCACCGGTCGGCCGGCAGGCGGTAGACGCGCCGGATGCTGGTGCCCAGACGGGAGACGTCGGCGCCGTACACATGGAGGGACGTGGCGGTGCAGGTTCCGGCATTGCGTACGAGGTGGATGTCTCCGGGCGGGGCGAAGGCGGATACCGCGCCGCGCGGGTTCACCACGTCCTGCGTGGCCACCAGCCGGGCCGTCTCGCCATGCGGGATCAGCTGATAGCGGCGCTCGTGCTCCTCGCCTTCATGAACGCCGGTCACACACCAGGAGACGTGGTCGTGGATCGGTGTGACCTGCCCGGGCAGCCAGACCAGGGCCACGACGGAGAAGCTGCCGTCGTGCTCGGCGTGCAGCACATGCTGGCGGTAGCGCTCGGGGTCCCCCTCGCACTGCTCGGCGGTGAGCAGGTCGGGCATGCCCAGGTGCGGGACGAGCTGCTCCGCCACGAGCCGCGCCGTGGGATCCGGTGGCAGCCCGCGGCCCACGGTTTCGCGTATCTCCGCGACGAGGGCGCGCAGGCGTGCGGTGCTCCGGGGAGCGGTGGTCGTGGCTGCGTTCGGGGGGGTCATGGAGGCAGCGTCCGCCCGCCCGCTCGCGCGCGTCCAAGGAGGAATGCTTGCCGGGTATCCAACAAGCGCTTATGTATGGGGCGCGGCCGGCCCCGGCTCAGCAGCCGAGCTTCCGTTCAGCGGCGCAGCTTCTGTTCAGGAGCACAGCTTCCGTTCAGCAGCCGAGTTTCCTTTCTGCCACCGCCACGAGCCGGTCCAGCACGAGGGCTGTCGCGGGGATCCGCTGGTGGTCGCGGAGCACATACGCATAGACCTGACGGCGGGTGTGCGGCTCCAGGATCCGGCCTGTGACCTTCTGGTGGCAGAGGAACGACAGGACCAGCGCCGGCACCATGGCGATTCCGACCCCCGCCGCGACCAGGCTCTGCATCACCAGGTTGTCGTCCGTCGTGCACGCGACATCGGGCGAGAACCCTTCCTCGGCGCAGGCCTGCAGGAAGTTGGCACGACAGCGCAGACAGCCCGCGATCCACCGCTCGTGCACAAGATCGGCCAGGCGCACGGCGCGGCGCCGGGCCAGCGGATGCCCGGTGGGGAGCAGCACGGTCAGCGGGTCCTCCAGCAGCCGGATCTCCGACAGTTCGTCAGGAATCTCCGCCGACTGGCCCGGATATCTGAAGGCCAGGGTGATGTCGCAGGCGCCCTGAGCCACGAGCCGCAGCGATTCGGGGGGCTCGCTCTCCACCAACTCCACTCTGATGCCCGGGTGTTCGGCGGCCAGCCGGGCCATGGCCTCGGGAATGATGGTCGCCCCGGCGCTGGGGAACGCGCAGACCCGCACGCGCCCGGAGCGTAACCTCGCTATGCCGTCGATCTGCTGCTGAGCCGCCGTCAGACTGTCCAGGATCGTCCCGGCGTGCCGGGTCAGCGCCTCCCCGGCCTCGGTGAGCCGGATGCCCCGTCCGACCCGGGTGAACAGCGGTGTGCCGACATCCCGCTCCAGCGCCTTCATCTGCTGGCTGACGGCCGGCTGGGTGTAGCCCAGCGCGCGTGCGGCGGCCGAGTAGGAACCGGTCCTGACGACCTCGTGAAAGGTCTTGATGTACCGGGAGTCGAACACAGCAGAAAGCATAAGCGGAAATTGGGAGCGCAGAAGATTGTGCGGGCGCCGCTTTTGAGGTGACGTCGGCCAGGGAGCGACCGGTTCCAGCCGTCACCACGGGAAGGGCGAGTCGGTGTCCTCCCGCTGCCGGACGCGCCGGCCAACGATCTCGTCATCGGGCGCGGCGACGCGATCATGTGTGCCGCCCGGATCCCTCGGCCGGGCGGCACAGCGGCGGATCAGGCGCCCATGGAGAACGTCGCCGGGTCCGGGCCGAGCCGCCGGCCCTCGTCCAGGGCGCCGAGGGCGGCCAGGTCGTCCGCGTCCAGTTCGAAGCCGAACACGTCGATGTTCTCCCGGATCCGGGACGGGGTCACGGACTTGGGGATGACCACGTTGCCCAGCTGAAGGTGCCAGCGGAGCACGACCTGGGCCGGGGTCTTCCCGTGCTTCTGGGCGATGGCGACGATGGTCGGCACCTCCAGGAGGCCCCGGCCCTGGCCCAGCGGCGACCAGGCCTCGGTCGCGATGCCGTGCTTGGCGTGGAGGGCGCGCGACTCGGCCTGCTGGAGCTGCGGGTGCAGCTCGATCTGGTTCACCGCCGGCACGACGGAGGTCTCGCCGAGCAGCCGCTCCAGGTGTGCGGGAAGGAAGTTGGAGACGCCGATGGCCTTGGCGCGGCCCTCGGCGTAGATCTTCTCGAGGGCCGCGTACGTCTCGACATAGGCACCCTTGGCCGGAACCGGCCAGTGGATCAGGTACAGGTCGACGTAGTCGAGGCCGAGCTTGTCGAGCGAGGCGTCGAAGGCGCGGAGCGCCGCGTCGTACCCCTGCTCGCTGTTCCAGAGCTTGGTGGTGACGAAAAGCTCCTCGCGGGGGATCCCGGAGGCGGCGACGGCCTGGCCGGTGCCCCGCTCGTTCGCGTAGATGGCCGCCGTGTCGATGCTGCGGTAGCCGGCCTCCAGGGCCGTGGAGACTGCCGTCGCCGCCTCGTCGTCCGGCACCTGCCAGACGCCGAAGCCGAGCTGCGGCATGGTGACGCCGTTGTTCAGTGCGAGAGAGGGAACCGTGCTCACGAGCGGTCGATCCTTACGTCGTCGGTTGGTGCTCCTGTGGTCAACGATCGCTTCCGTGGGTGCATTCCCCGCCATTCATCCGGGGAAGTTGGCCCGAACAGCTCCGACCTCATCCGTCCGGAACCGGCCCGGAACCGGCCCGGAACCGGCCCGGAACCGGCCCGGAACCGGCCCGGAACCGGCCCGGAACCGGCCCGGAACCGGCCCGGACCATTGACCGCGTCCCGTCAGGGCGCAACTCTATTGCGCATCGCTGAACGTGGTGCATCCATGTGAACGGCAGTGAACGCGGCCCTGACCCCCACCTCTCAGGAAGGCAGGTACGGCCATGCAGGAAACGTCCGACGCACGGGAACCATCGGAGGAGACGGCCGGCTGGCAGACCCCCGAGTACGTGGTCGTCGACACCGCGCTCGAGGTCACCGCCTACGCCCTCACCGACCGGTAGGACCCACCGCCATGCTGCTGCAGGTGCTCGGCACCGCGGCGGGCGGTGGACTGCCCCAGTGGAACTGCGTGTGTCCCGGCTGCGCCGGGGCACACGCACACCCGCACCGGCGCCGCCGGCACGCCTCGCTCGCACTGCGCGCGGACGAGGGCCGCTGGTACCTCGCCGGCGCCACCCCCGGCATCGGTGACCAGATCGAGGACAGCCCCGTGCTGGGACGACCGGACGGTGATCGAGCTGTGAGCACGCAGACCAGTACGGAGATCCGGAGCCGGGAGGAGCTCACGGCCCGGCTGCGCGCCGTGGCCACCGAGCGCTACCACGACCGCCACCCCTTCAACGTACGGATGCACGAGGGCCGCCTCAGCCCCGCCGAACTGCGCCGCTGGATCATCAACCGCTTCCACTACCAGCGCCACATCCCCGTCAAGGACGCCCTGATCCTGGCCAAGTTCGACGACCCGGCACTGCGCCGGGCCTGGATCCGCCGGATCCAGGACCACGACGGGGAGAAGGACGGCGACGGCGGCATCGAGCGGTGGCTGCGCCTCGGCGAGGCCGCCGGGATCGAGCGCGGGCGCCTCGAATCGGGGGACGAGGTGCTGCCCGGCGTACGGCTCGCGGTCGACGGCTACGTCAACTTCTGCCGGCTCCGGGGCCCGCTGGAGGCGGTCGCCGCCTCGCTCACCGAACTCTCCGCGCCCACCATCATGCGCACCCGCATCGCCGCGTTCGAACAGCACTACCCCTGGATCGATACCGACGGCCTCACCTACTTCCGGCGCCGCATCGACCAGGGCGGCCGTGACAGCGAGGAGGCGCTCGCCCTGGTCCTCCGGTGGGCCGGGACCCGTGAGCAGCAGGACGCGGCGGTCGCGGCCCTCGGGTTCAAGTGCGACGTCCTGTGGTCGCTGCTCGACGCCGTCGACAACGCGGGGGAGCGGCCATGACGGCCGCGTCCTGGAAGCCGGTCCTCGCGCGATCGGTGATGCTCCGGTACGACCGGGTGCGTGACACGGATCTCCTCGTCCTGCCGGAGCGCGTCGTCGTCCTGAAGGGCAACGCCGGGGCCATCGTGCGGCTCTGTGACGGTGAGCGCGACGTGGACGCGATCGTTGCCGAGCTCGCCGCACGTCATCCCGGCGCGCCGGTCGCCGACGACGTGCCCGCCTTCCTCGGCCGACTCAGGAAGGAGGGGTGGCTGCGATGACGGCCGTCGATCCGCCGTGGGCGCTGCTCGCCGAGCTCACCCACGGCTGTCCGCTGCGCTGCGCGTACTGCTCCAACCCCGTCGAACTGATCGGTCCGTCAGCAGAGTTGACCACCACCCAGTGGATCGACGTCCTGCGCCAGGCCGCCGACCTCGGCATCGTCCAGATGCATGTCTCCGGCGGAGAGCCTCTCCTGCGCCGCGATCTCACGGCCATCGTCGCGGCAGCCGACCGCGCCGGCATCCACACCCAGCTCGTGACGAGCGGCGTCGGCCTCCACGAGAAGCGGCTCGGGGAGCTGATGGACGCGGGGCTGCGCAGCGTCCAGCTCTCCGTCCAGCACGCGGACGCCGCCGCCTCCGAACGCATCGCGGGCGCCCGCTCGTTCGCGGCGAAGGAGCGCGCGGCCCGGCTCGTACGCGCCGCCGGGCTGCCACTCGGCCTCAATGTCGTCCTGCACCGCGCCAACCTCGACGCCCTGGACGACATCGTCGAGCTCGGCCTCGCCTGGGGCACCGACCGGATCGAGCTGGCCAACACCCAGTTCTACGGCTGGGCCCTGGTCAACCGCGACACCCTGCTGCCCGGCCGCGAACAGGTCGACCGGGCCCGCCGCTCCGTCGCCGCCTGGCGGGACCGGCTCGGCGGGCGGCCGGAGCTCGTCTGGGTCGTCCCCGACTACGTGGACGGCACGGCGAAGCCCTGCATGGGCGGCTGGGGCTCCGTCTCGCTCACCGTCGCCCCCGACGGGACGGTGTACCCCTGTCCGGCCGCCGCCCCGCTGCCCGGTCTCGACGCGCCCAACGTCAAGGACCATCCGCTGGAGTGGATCTGGCGGGAGTCCAAGGCGTTCACCCTCTACCGGGGCGAGCAGTGGATGAGCGAGCCCTGCCGCAGCTGCGAGCTGCGCACGCGGGACTTCGGCGGCTGCCGCTGCCAGGCGTACGCGCTCACGGGGGACGCGGCGCGCACCGACCCGGCCTGCCGGCTCTCGCCCGACCACGGCCTCGTCCGCGCGCTGGTGGACGCGCCGCGCGAGGGCCCAAGCCCGGTCCCCGCGTACGTCTACCGCGACGAAGGCCATCGAGCGCCATGAGGCGATCAGTTGGCTCGGCGCATTCCTGCTCACGAACGAACAACTCCGGAAGAGGTGACGGACGAGATGACGCACGAGATGCCCGAGTTCCCTGCCCCCGGCCCGGCGCATCCCGCAGGGCCGTACCGGGCGCAGCCCTCGGCGGTGCCGTCGCCGCCGGACTGCCCATGGCGTCCGCCACGTCCGCCGCCGGTACCGCCGGGGCGGACAGGATCCTCCGGGTGACCATCGGGTAGATCGCCCCCGGCGCGGAGCCACCCCGTACTCCGCGCCGGGAGCCGTCCGTCAGGCCGCCGCGCCGAACGGGCGGTCCCGCCGGGCGTCGTGGAGGAGCGAACCCCACCAGTCCAGCTGGTCGAGCATGACCTTCGCCGTGCCGTTCGGGCCCTCGGGGGCGATGAGCGTCCCGTCGGGTCCGAACAGCTCGTAGTAGCGGGGGAAGGAGACGTAGTCGCGGACCGTGTGCGCGTCCAGCTCGTTGAAGACCTGCCGCAGCTGCTCGATCGCCAGCAGCCCGCCGCTCGCGCCGCTGTAGCCGACGAACCCGACGGGCTTCTTCTGCCACTGCGTGAAATGCCAGTCGATCGCGGCCTTGAGGGACGCCGGGAAGCTGCGGTTGTAGTCGGGCGTCACGACGACGAACGCGTCGGCCTCGTCGAGCCGCCGGGTGAGGTCCGCCATCCCGTCGGGGCGGGGCAGATCCGGCTGCAGCGCCGGCGGGACGGACGGCAGCGCCAGCGGCAGCTCCGTGTCCGCCAGGTCGATCACATCGACGGTGAACCGGCCGTGCTGCCGGGCCTGTTCGGTGAACCAGCTCGTGACGACGGGGCCGAAACGGCCCTCGCGGACGCTGCCGTTGATCACTGCGAGATTCAGGTTCTGTGAGGTCATGGCCATCAATCTGCCGGTCGGCGCGGGGAGCAGGAAGGCCGCGCCGAGACTGGTAGTGGCAGGGCCACGATCCGGGCGCGGGGCGGCTGTTACGTTCGACGGGTGAGCGACAACGAGCTGGGCCTCTTCCTGCGCACCCGCCGCGAGGCCGTCACCCCCGCCGAAGTGGGACTGCCCGCCGGCCCCCGGCGCCGTACGCCCGGTCTGCGCCGGGCCGAGCTGGCCACCCTCGCCGGTGTCAGCGTCGAGTACGTGACCCGGCTGGAGCAGGGCCGCGACCGCAGGCCGTCCCCTCCGGTGCTCTCCGCGCTGGCGGACGCGCTCCGGCTGACCCCGAGCGAGCGCGTCCATCTGCACCGGCTGACGAAGGCCGCCGACGGTAACTTCCGCTGCATGGGCGGTGCGGCCCCGGCCCGTACGGTACGACCCACCGTGCGGGCCCTCCTCGACCGCCTGGAGCCCACCCCCGCCGTGCTGCTCAACCGGCTGAGCGAGGTCCTCGCCTGCACGGGGGCGTACGACAGGCTCATGGGCCCGCTCGGCCTGCTGGACGACACCCCGCCGAACCTCGCACGGTTCGTCTTCACCGACGACCGGGCCCGCACCGCCTTCCCCGACTGGGACCATGTCGCCGACGAACAGGTCGCCGCGCTCAAGCAGGGGCCGTTCCGGGCCGACCCGGCCGTCGCGGTCCTCGCCGACGAACTGACGGTCACCGCGGGGACGGCCTTCGCCGGACGCGTGGACACCGTGCCGGGGCTCCCGAGATCCGGCGGGATCATGCGCCTGGTCCACCCCGAGGCGGACGACGCGCTGCGCCTGGCGTACGAAACCCTCGAACTGCCCGCGGAGGACGACCAGCGCCTCATCGTCCACCTCCCCGCCGACGACGCCACCGCGGCCGCGCTGGACCGCCTCACCGGACGTCGGCCGGGGGCGCTGCGGGCGGTGTCGGGCTGAGGGGCGCCGTACCGAGATAGGCGTCCCGCACCCTCGGGTCCGCGCGGACCTCGGCCGGGGTGCCCGCGCCGAGGAGCTCGCCCAGGTCGAGCACGACGACGCGGGCGCACAGCTCCATCACGAACGCCACGTTGTGCTCGACGAGCAGCACCGCACAGCCTTCCTCGTCCGCCATGTGCCGGACGACCGCGGCCAGTTGAGCGCGCTCATCGGCGGACATTCCCGAGGCGGGCTCGTCGAGCAGCAGCACGCGCGGGGGATCGGCGAGAGCGCGGGCGAGCTCGACCATGCTGGCCTGGCCGACGGGGAGCGCGCCCGCGTACGTCTCCGCGAGCGCGTCCAGCCCGCAGGTGCGCAGGACGGTCGCGGCGCGGCGGCGGCGCTGCGCGTACACGCCGCGCCGCACGCGGCCGCGCCACTCCTGCGCCACCAGAAGGTTGTCCCGTACCGTCAACTGCCCGAAGAGCTGCTGGCGCTGGAACGTACGGCGGACACCGTGGCGGGCCCGCCAGACGGGGGAGCGGCGCGTGATGTCCGCCCCGTCGAGGAGCACGCGGCCCTCGTCGGCACGCCGGATCCCGGACAGCACGTCGAACAGCGTGCTCTTCCCCGCCCCGTTGGGCCCGATGAGCCCGCAGATCTCGCCCGGGCGCAGGCCCACGCCCACCTGGTGCAGGGCCCGCACCCCGCCGAACCGGACGCCGATGCCCTGGGCCTCAAGCACGTACATCCCCCGACCTCTCCTTGATGCCCAGGTACGCCTCGGTGAGCCGGTCCTTCTCCACCTCGGCCCGCGGGCCGCACCAGGTCACCCGGCCCTGCGCGAGATACGCCACGGTGTCGGCGATCCCGAGGACCTCGGCCGCCTTCTCCTCGACCAGCAGCAGCGCGGTGCCCGCCGCGCGCAGCTCCGTCAGCAACCGGAACACCTCCTCGACGACGCGCGGAGCCAGCCCGAGCGACGGCTCGTCCGCGATCAGTACGGCGGGCGGGCGCTGGAGGAGCGGGGCGAGGGCGAGCATCTGCTGCTCACCGCCCGAGAGCGAACCCGCGTGCACGGCGCGTCGTGCGGCGAGCCCCGGGAACCGCTCGTACACGGCCTCCCGGTCCGCGCGGTCGCCGAGCCGCACGGCCAGGTTCTCCTCGATGGTGAGCCCGGGGAAGATCCCCCGCCCCTCGGGCGCCAGCAACACCCCTCGCCGCGCCCGCCCCACGGCCCCGTCCCGCGTGGCGTCCCGCCCGCCGACGGCCACGCTCCCCTCCTGCGCGGCCAGCACCCCGGCGGCGACCCGGCACGCGGTCGACTTCCCGGCACCGTTGGGCCCGAGCACGGCGAGGATCTCCCCGGGCGCCACGCGAAGATCCACACCCCGCAGCACGGCGGCGCCCCCGTACCCGGCGTGCACACCGCGCAGTTCGATCGCGGTGGGTGCCTTTTCCTCCGCCGCGCTCCTTCCCGTGGCTGCGGGCGAGCCCCCGGCCTCCCGGACCTCCGACGCGGGGCCTCCCCACGCACGGTGCCCCTGCGGGGGTGGTTCGCTGTCTCCACCCGAGCCCCCGGCTTGACGCGCAGGGTGTCCCTCCGGGGCCGGGGCGGGGTCCGCGACCTGCGGCACGGGGCCTCCCGGCGCCGGGCCTGTCTGTGGCGGCGCGAAGCTGCAGTCGTTGGGGGTGTGGGGGCGCAGCCCCCGCAGATCGTCCCCCCGCACGGCGGGGGGCTGGGGGCTCGCCCCCAGTTTCGGGAAGGGGCGGGGTGGGGGAATCCTCCCTGGCGGAGCACCACCAGCCGGGCGGTCGTTCGCGCCCTGCACCCCCGCCGGGGCCCCGCCGCTTCCGAGGGGCCGGGCGCCCTGCCCGGGCTGCCCGCGCGGCGGAGGCGCAGGCGCCCCGGCCGCCGGGGCGCCGGGTCCACGCCCCGGGCCACCTGCCCGCGCCGCCCGCCGCGCGTGCAGCCGCGTCGGGATCGCCGCCGCGTACCCGTCCGGGTCGTTCGCCAGTGCCAGCCCCGCCAGGCCGAACAGGATCACCGGAAGATGCGCGGACTGCGTCACGTACTCGGACATCACATGCGGGACCAGCGCGAACACCAGCCCCGCCACCACCGCGAACTGCGGCCTGCGCACGCCGGCCGCGACCACCACCGCCAGCCACACCAGACCCGTCATCGCGGTGAAGTCGGTCGCCGTGATGCGCGTGTTGTACGACGCGTACATCACGCCCCCGAAGCCCGCGAGCCCCGCCGACAGCGTGAACAGCAGCAGCTTCGTCCGCACCACCGACACCCCCGACGCCGTCGCCGCCGCCGGGGCCGAACGCACCGCCAGCATGGCGCGGCCCGCCGGGGAGTTCCGCAGCGCGCTGAGCGCGGCGACCGCGACCGACACCAGGACCACGAGCGCCACGCCCATCGCCCGGTCGTCGGTCAGGTCCACCGGACCGAACACCGGGCGCGGGATCTCCCACCCGGTGTCACCGTTGCGCAGCCACCGGAACTGGAACAGCACCTGGTCCGCCAGGAACGCCAGCGCGAGCGTGGCCAGCGCCAGCGACCGGCCCCCCAGCCGCAGCGCCGGGAGCGCCACCACCGCCCCCAGCAGCGCGGCCGCGCACGTGCCGACCAGCGCCGCCGCCACGAACGGCCACCCGTGGCTCATCAACAGCCCCGCCACCAGGGCCGCCCCCGTCACGAACGTCGCCTGCGCGAGCGACACCATCGCGCCGAGACCCGTCACCACGGCGAAGGACACGAACACCAGCGAGATCGCGAGCCCCTGCGCGAGGATCCCGCTCCAGAAGGGGGTCGTCACGGTGTAGAAGGCGGCGGCCAGCAGCACCGCCGCGCCCACCCACACGCCCCACCTGCGCCCCCACGACTTCCCCGCCAGATAGTCGACCGGCGGTGCGTCGACCGCCGCGGTCCCGGCCGCGCGCCGCCGCCGGTCCATCACCAGCAGCCCGCCGAACAGGATCAGGAACGGCACGGCCGTACGGAACCCGGTGATCCCCTCCGCGAACGACGCGTACCCGGCGACCAGGTTCTGCAGCACCCCCAGCGCCAGCCCGCCCGCGAAGGCGAGCGGCACCGACGCGAAGCGCCCGAGCACCGCCGCCGTCGCCGAGACGAAGAGGAAGAGCGTGTAGTCGTGGGCGGACAGGCCCAGCAACGGCGTGGCGAGGACGCCCGCGAGGCCCGCGAGCCCCGACGACAGCATCCAGGCGATCGACGACAGCCGGTCCGCGCTGATCCCGCGCAGCTCCACCAGGCCCCGGTTGTCGACGGCGGCCCGCAGCAGCAGCCCGAGCCGGGTGTGCCGCATGAGCACCCACAGCCCCACCGCCACGACCGCCGTCGCCACCCAGGTGATCAACTGGTCGGAGTCGATGCCGACACCGTCCATGAGCTGCCAGGACACGGCCGGACTCGGCCCGACCCCCGGCAGCCCGTACTGGTTCTCGGCGGGCACGACCGGTGCACCCGCCTCCGACAGCAGCTCCACCGCCCACAGTCCCGCCGCCGGCAGCGCGACGAGCAGGCCGATCGTCGCGACGATCTGCGCGGTCTCGCCGACCCGTGCCAGTTTGCGGAACATCAGCCGGTCGAGAGCCCAGCCGATGCCCGGCGCCACGACGAGGACCAGCAGCAGCGCCGTGGGCACGGCGGGCCAGCCGAAGCCCGAGTGGAGTTCGTAGAAGGTGAGCGCGCACAGATAGGCGGTGGCGCCGTGTGCGAAGTTGAACAGCCCGGACGCGGAGTACGAGAGCACGAGCCCGGTCGCCAGCAGCGCGTACAGAGCCCCCGAGACCAGCCCGCTCAGCACGAAGCCCAGCAGATCACCCACGGTCCGTGCCCCCTACGCGAAGGGGATCGGCGGGTAGCACTTGAAGGGCGACGACACCTCGTACCGCCCGTTCCTCAGCTGGACGAGCGCCCCGCAGCCGAAGGCCTGCTTCTGACCCTTGGGCAGGGCCCGGTCGCCGACCAGCGTCCCGGTGTCCGAGAAGGAGGAGGCGGCCTTCTGGAAGGACTCGACGGTCAGGTCCTTACCCGCCTTCCCCGCGATCGAGAGGAAGAGGTCCGCCGACATGTAGCCGGTCAGCATGTGCATGTTCAGGGGGACGTCCTTGCCGCCCGACGCCTTCTTGACGTCCTCCTTGAACTGTCGCATCGCCGGGCTCTCGCTCTCGAACGGCTCGAACTGCAGCAGCACGTGCACCCCGTCCAGCGCCTGCCGTGTCGCGTCCTTCGTCAGCAGCCCCGGGTCGTAGTCGGTCGGGTCGGAGATGACCCCCTTGAAGCCGGCCCGCTTCAGCGCCGTGAACAGCCCGATGTTGTACGGCGTCTGCATCACGGAGACCACGGCGTCCGGCGCCTTGCCGCCGTTCGAGCGCAGGATCTCCTTCGTGTACGCCGACCAGTCGTTCGGCGTCGATACGGCGGGCACGGCGGCCTTCGCGTACGAGACCTTGTAGCCGGCCGCGGTGAAGCCCTGGGTGAAGGTGCGGATGCCGAACTTGCCCGCGTCGTTGTCGGTGGCGATCAACGCGACCGACTTGCCCTTCGTCCCGCCGAGGACCGTCCCGAGGCCCTCCGGCCAGGTCTGGTTCAGGGTCCCGCCCGGCATCGGGACGAGGCAGCCGTTGAACCCGTAGATGTGCTTCGGTCCGCAGAAGGAGGGCAGCGTGCCCCAGCCGAACGTCGGCACCTTCTGCTGCTCCAGGAAGTCGGCTCCGGAGAAGGTGACCGAGCTCATCGGGGCGATCGCGAAGACCTTCTCCTGCTGGACCAATTTCCGTGCAGCGGCCAGGTTCTTGGCCGGATCCTGACCGTCGTCCTCGGCGCCCAGGTACTCGATCCTGCGGCCGCCCACGCCCCCCTCGGCGTTCGCACGGTCGTAGCGGGCTCTGGCTCCGAGGTCGGTGTCCTTCTTCGAGTAGCCGCTGGCGGTGGTCATCGAGACGATGCCCCCGACCTTGATGGAATCGGCGGTCACGCCACGCGTGAGGGCGCCTCCCCGCACGTTCGGTTCGCCGCCGGTGGAGGCGGAATTGCAGGCGGTGGTGAGCAGCAGCGCGGAGGCGGCTGCGGCTGCGGCGATGGTGCGGATCGGTCGCAACACGGTCGGATCCCTCCCTCAAGGTTCTGCATTTCCCCGGGGGACGCCCCCCGGACCCCCGGCGGGAATTGTGCGGTCGACCTGATGGACCGTCAATAACTGACGCGCCATCAATTATCGGTACAGCGCGTCGACCTCCGCCGCGTACGCCGTCTCGATCGCCTTCCGCTTCAGCTTCAGCGACGGCGTCAGCAGCCCGTGCTCCTCGCTGAACGGATGCGCCAGTATCCGGAACGTGCGGATGGACTCGGCCTTCGACACCAGCGTGTTGGCGGCGACCACCGCGCGCCGGATCTCCATCTCCAGATCCGGGTCGCGCACCAGGTCCGCCGGTGACATCGACGGCCTGTCGCGCATCGCCAGCCAGTGCGCGACCGCCTCGCTGTCCACCGTCACCAGCGCCGCGACGTACGGGCGGTCGTTGCCGACGACGATGCACTGCGCCACCAGCGGATGCGACCTGACCCTTTCCTCCAGTCCTGCCGGCGACACGCTCTTGCCGCTCGCGGTCACCAGGATCTCCTTCTTCCGCCCGGTGATCGTCAGATAGCCGTCCGCGTCCAGTGCGCCCAGGTCTCCGGTGGCGAGCCAGCCGTCGTTGAGCACGGCGTCGGTGGCCTTGGGGTTGTTGAGGTAGCCGCCGAAGACATGGGCGCCGTGCAGCCACACCTCCCCGTCCTCGGCGATGTGGACGGTCGTCCCGGGGATCGGCTGCCCGACCGTGCCGTACTTGGTGCGCTCCGGCGGGTTCGCGGTCGCGGCCGCGCTCGACTCCGTGAGTCCGTACCCCTCGAAGATGGTGACGCCCGCGCCCGCGAAGAAGAGCCCGAGCCGGCGGGCCATTCCGGAACCGCCCGACATCGCGTGCCGCACCCGGCCGCCCATCGCGTCCCGGACCTTGCCGTACACCACCTTCTCGAAGAACTGGTGCTGCACGCGCAGCGCCGCCGACGGCCCGGGACCGAGACGGAAGGCGCGGTGCTCCATGGCCTCCGCGTACCGCACCGCCACGTCCACGGCCTTGTCGAACGGCCCGGCCTTCCCGTCGGCCTCCGCCTTGCGGCGGGCGGCGTTGAAGACCTTCTCGAAGACGTACGGCACGGCCAGGATGAACGTCGGCCGGAACGCGGCCAGATCGGGCAGCAGGGCGGACGCCTGGAGCGCCGGCTGATGGCCCAGCTTGACCCGGCCGCGGATCGCCGCGACCTCCACCATCCGCCCGAAGACATGCGCGAGCGGCAGGAACAGCAGGGTCGCGGCCTCGTCGCCGGGCTTGGAGTGGAAGACCGGCTCCCAGCGCTGGATGAGGGTGTCCGTCTCGAACATCAGGTTGGCGTGGGTGATCACGCATCCCTTGGGGCGGCCCGTGGTGCCCGACGTGTAGATCACCGTCGCCACGGACTCCGGCGTGACCGCGCGCCGGTGCCGCTGCACGACGTCCTCGTCGATGTGCTCGCCCGCCTCCGTCAGCTCTGCGACGGCTCCCTTGTCGAGCTGCCAGAGCCGCTTGAGGCGGGGCAGCCGGTCGATGACGGAGCCGATTGTCATCGCGTGGTCCTCCTGCTCGACCATGCAGGCGGACACCTCGGCGTCGTGCAGCATCCAGAAGACCTGCTCGGCGGAGGAGGTGGGATAGACCGGCACGGACTGCGCGCCGACCGTCCACAGGGCGAAGTCGAAGAGGGTCCACTCGTAGCGGGTACGGCACATCAACGCGACCCGGTCGCCGAAGCGCACGCCGTGCGCGAGGAGCCCCTTGGCGAGGGCGAGCACCTCGTCGCGGAACTCGGCGGAGGTCACATCGCGCCACCGGCCCTCCGCGTCCTTCCGGCCGAGTGCGACGCGGTGGGGATCGTCCAGGGCGTGATCGAACACGGCATCCGCCAGTCCGCCGACAGGGGGTGCCGCCGCCAGGGGTGGAACCGTGAATTCACGCAATGACCTGCTCCTTGTGGCGCTCCGCACAGCGCCGGTGACGGTACCCCACGAGTCGTTCGCACGGGAGGGCCTTCAATGAGTCGGCACAAATCGCATCGGCGCTGGTCAGCACCCCATTTTCGGCCACGGCTGGATCCCTGCGGGCCCGGATCTGACTTCGGAGTAAGTAGGGGCGCGGGAATCTGCACCGAATCTGTACGCGGCGGACACGCACGCTCTACGCGGGGTCGGACGTTTGCGGTCCGGCGGAGACCGAACCTAGAGTCACCCGCGATCATGAACACGACTTTCGGGGGAGTTGTCGAACCCATGCGTACAAGAGCCATACGCGCCACAGTCACCAAGGCTGCCGCGGTCACCGCGGCCCTGCTGGTCCTCACCGCCTGTGGTGGGGGAGACGGCGACCAGCGGGCGGCCGACGAGGCGCTCGGGGTGAGCGCCGGACAGGGCGGGGACGATCCGAGCGACCCCAAGGAAGGCACGCTGGAGAACCCGTCGAAGAACGGCGGGGTCAACGGCTCGGCCCCCGACGACGCCACGGGCTTCGCGGGGCTGCCGGTGGCGGGCAGCATGAAGGCCGCGGCCGACTTCGTCTCCATGTACGCCGCCTGCGAGGACCTCGGCACGAATCCCGAGGACGAGCGCTTCTACGAGATGGACGCCGAGTACGACAGCAGCTGGGGCGTGACCGAACGCGGTGTGTGCAGTACGGGCCAAAGCGACCAGCGGACCAGGATCTTCATGGCCGCGGACATGAAGAAGTTCCAGTCGGCCTTCAAGGCGACGAACAAGGGCGCCGGTCCCCTCATCGGCCAGGACTTCGTGGTCAGAGCGGTCGGCGACGACGACCTCCAAGCGCTCATCGACGCCGGTCTCCTCCGGATCAACTGCGAGCCGGGGTTCGACGCCCCCAGCGGGTACAAGAAGGAGCCGGCGCTCGTCGAGGGCTGCGTGCTGACGGACTACTCCGAGAGCTGACCGGACGCGGGACCGGGGCGTCCGTACGGGCCGGGAGCGGGTCCGGCCCGGTCGGTGCGCGCCACCACCGCGCGTCCGGCGCGCTCAGTGCGAACCGGCCGACGGGCGGTGCAGCCGGTCGCCGCCCGCCAGGATCGCCGCCGCCAGGGCGTCCGCCGCCTCGCGGGCGCCGTGCGGAGCGCCCGTCCGGTGCCCGTGCAGCAGGACGAAGTCGACGGCGCCCAGCTCCGGCAGCCCGGCCCGGGGCGGGACGGGCGTCAGGCCCGGTGGGATCAGTCCCCGGGTGTGGGCCATCACGCCCAGGCCCGCCCGCGCCGCCGCGACCAGACCGCTCAGGCTCGCGCTCGTACAGGCGATACGCCACGCCCGGCCGTCCGCCTCCAGGACCTCCAGGGCGCGGGCGCGGGTGATCCCGGGGGGCGGGAAGACGATCAGCGGGACCGGCCGCTCCGGATCGAGTCGCAGCTGCGGGGCGCCGATCCAGGTCAGCGTGGACTGCCAGACGAGCTGACCGTGCGTGCCTCCCGGCGGCCGTTTCGCGAGCACCAGATCGAGGCGGCCCGCGTCCAGCTGTTCGTGCAGGGTGCCGGACAGCCCGACCGTCAGCTCCAGGTCGACCTCGGGATGGTCGCGGCGGAAGGACTCCAGGATCTCGGGAAGCCGGGTCAGGACGAAGTCCTCGGACGCGCCGAAGCGCAGGCGGCCGCGCAGCCGGGTGCCGGCGAAGAACGCGGCGGCCCTCTCGTGCGCCTCCAGGATGGTCCGGGCGAAGCCGAGCATGGCCTCACCGTCCTCGGTGAGCTCCACGCTGTGGGTGTCCCGGGTGAACAGCTGCCGGGCCGTGGCCTCCTCCAGCCGCCGCACATGCTGGCTGACGGTCGACTGGCGCACACCGAGCCGGCGGGCGGCCTGCGTGAAGCTCAGCGTCTGGGCGACGGCGAGGAAGGTGCGCAGCTGGGCGGGGTCGTACACACCCCCAAGCTATCGCGCATCGTGATGACAGTCAGAGTGGAGTGCGGGATTCCCGATCGCCGTCCTCGCCTGGAGGATAGGGACCCACGACAAGCGAAGCCGAGAACCCCGCACGGGTCGGAGAACCCCGCACGGGGACCGAGCACCCCGCACGGGCCGGAGAACCCCGCACGGGCCGGAGAACCCCGCACGGGCCGGAGAACCCCGCACGGGGACCGAGCACCCCGCACGGGGACCGAGTAACTCGCACGTCGACCTTGCACCGAGAGCACGTGGAGCACCGTGAGCCGCCGCATATCCCCGCGACTGCCGTCCTGGCTGCCGATCGACCCGTACATCATGGCGCTGATCGGCACAGTGGCCCTCGCGGCACTGCTGCCCGCGTCCGGGGCGGCCGCCGAGACCGTCGGCGGGGTGTCCACCGGCGCGGTCGCCCTGCTCTTCTTCCTCTACGGGGCCCGGCTGTCGACCCGGGAGGCGATGGACGGCCTGCGGCACTGGCGGCTGCATCTGACGGTGCTGGCCGCCACCTTCGTGATCTTCCCGCTGCTCGGGCTCGCGGCAGGGGGACTCGTCCCCTTCGTCCTCACCCCGCAGCTCTACGGCGGCCTGCTGTTCCTGTGCCTGGTGCCCTCCACGATCCAGTCGTCGATCGCCTTCACCTCGATGGCGCGCGGCAACGTGGCGGCGGCGATATGCGCCGGTTCCTTCTCCAGCCTGGCCGGGATCGTCCTCACCCCGCTCCTCGCGGCGCTTCTGCTCGGGCAGAGCGCGGGCGGGTTCTCCGGGGACGCGCTGCTGAAGATCGTGCTTCAGCTGCTCGTACCGTTCCTCGCGGGGCAGTCGCTGCGCCGCTGGGTCGGAGGATTCCTCACCCGGCACAAGAAGTTTCTGGGGTACGTGGACCGCGGCGCGATCCTTCTCGTCGTCTACACCGCGTTCAGCGAGGGCATGACCGCGGGCATTTGGCACCAGGTCACCCCCGCCCGCCTGGGGGCGCTGCTCGGTGTCGAGGCGGTGCTGCTCGCGGTGATGCTCGCGCTGACCTGGTACGGACCGAAGCGGCTCGGCTTCGGCCGGGCGGACCGCATCGCGATCCAGTTCGCCGGGTCGAAGAAGAGCCTCGCGGCCGGACTGCCCATGGCGAGCGTCCTGTTCGGCGCGCAGGCGAGCCTGGCGGTGCTGCCTCTGATGCTCTTCCACCAGATGCAGCTCATGGTCTGCGCGGTCATCGCCAAACGCCGCGCCGCCCAGGTGAGTCCGGTCACGTCCCGGCCCGTCGAGCATGCTCCGGGACGGGGTCCGCAGGAGGTCGAGGACGGGCACCCGGATGCGGACGCTGCGCTTCAGGGGCAGGCCGTCTCCCGCGCGGGCCGCGCGCCTGACAAGATCGCCGAGTGAGCTCGTACTCCATACGCCCCTTCGCCGCCCGCCGCCCCTGCACCCTCGTCGTCTGCCGCGGCTGCTGCTGCGGCAACGCGCGCAAGCACCCCGGCACCGATCACGACGCCCAACTCCGCCGGCTGCGCGAGTCCGCGGCCGCGTCGGACGGCCGGTTCGAGGTCCGTACGAGCGACTGCCTCGGACCGTGCGGGCAGGCGAACGTGGTCGTCGTGCAGCCCTCCACCGAGGCCCGCCGCCGGGGCGCCCGCGCCGCGTGGGTCGGGTGGGCGCTGGACGACGACGCGACGGACGACATCCTGGCCTGGGCCGAGGCCGGCGGCCCGGGTGTGGCCGAGCCGTCCACGACACTGGCCCTCCAGTTCGTCGCGCCACCCGAGCCCGGCAGGTAGCCGCCGCCCGTCGACCGCGCCCGGCAGTTGGCTGCCGCCCGTCGACCGCGCCCGGCAGTTGGCTGCCGCCCGTCGACCGCGCCCGGCAGTTGGCTGCCGCCCGCCGCCCACGCCCCGTAGGCAGCCGCCGCGGCAGTGCGTCACACCTCCGAATGAAGGGCGACGCGCTCCTCACCGGCGTACACGTTCATGTCGGGGCCGCGCAGGAACCCGATCAGCGTGAGCCCCGTCTCCGCCGCGAGGTCCACGGCCAGTGACGACGGTGCGGACACCGCCGCCAGCACCGGAATCCCCGCCATCACCGCCTTCTGCGCCAGTTCGAACGACGCCCGCCCCGACACCAGCAGGATCGCCCGCGACAGCGGCAGCAGATCCTCCCGCAGCGCCCGCCCGATCAGCTTGTCGACCGCGTTGTGGCGGCCCACGTCCTCCCGCACGTCCAGCAGCTCGCCGTCCTCGGAGAACAGCGCGGCGGCGTGCAGGCCCCCGGTCCGGTCGAAGACCCGCTGCGCCTCCCTCAGCCGGTCGGGCAGGCGGGACAGCAGCGCGGGCTCGACCCGGACCCGGGGAGTGTCGGCGATGGGGAAGCGGGTGGCGGTGCGTACGGCGTCCAGGCTGGCCTTGCCGCACAGCCCGCACGACGAGGTCGTGTACACGTTGCGTTCGAGCGTGATGTCCGGCACCGGAACGCCCGGCGCCAGCCGCACATCGACCACGTTGTACGTGTTCGCCCCGTCGTCCTGCGCGCCCGCGCAGTACACGATCGAGCGCACGTCCGCAGCCGCGCCGATCACGCCCTCGCTGACCAGGAACCCCGCGGCGAGTGCGAAGTCGTCGCCCGGCGTGCGCATCGTGATGGCCAGCGGGCGGCCGTTCAGCCGGATCTCCAGCGGCTCCTCGGCGACGAGCGTGTCCGGCCGGGCGGAGACGGCTCCGCCCCTGATCCGGATGGTGCGGCGGCGCTCGGTCACGCGTCCCATGTGATCGGTCCCGGTTCTGTAGGGGGTACTCATTGTCCGCCATGCGACCGCCACGGCCGACGGTGCGCCGGGGCGCCACTGATGGCAGCGTGGACACGGCGGCCCCGCCGACAGCACCGCCCACAGACAGGAGCCAGCGATGACCGGCGAGATCTCCTTCTTCGAGCTCGGCGTGGAGGACGCGGACAAGGCCCGTGCCTTCTACGGCGGGCTCTTCGGCTGGACCTTCGAACCGGTCCCGCCCGGGAGCGGCTACTCCGTCACGACGCCGAACATCCCGGGCGGGGTGCACGGCGGGGACTCCGGGGCGGGCGCGTACCTCTTCTTCGAGGTGGACGACCTCGATGTCGCGCTCGCCCGGGTCGTGGCGCTGGGCGGCATGGTCGAGGCCGGACCCGGCGGGCACGACGACCACGCCAATTCCACCGCGCGCTTCGGGCGCTTCCGCTTCTGCCGGGACGATCAGGGCTCACCGTTCGGACTCCACCAGCCACCCGCTTCCGAGGCAGGCTGACCGGGGGCGCCGAAGGGTGGGTCTCCAAGGAGTGAGGTGGGACTCTCCAAAGAGTGACGGGTGTTTCCTGTTGGTTTACCTGTCCGGTTACCCGTGAGTCGCTGACGACACTGGAAGGCTCCTGACGTCGACAGCAAAGGGGTCCCCGGGCATGACCGGCATGACCGGCACTACCGGCACTCGTATCGCCGCGCTCGGGCACTACCAGCCCGCCAAGGTGCTCACCAACAACGACCTGGCGGCGATGGTCGACACCAGCGACGAATGGATCGCGAGCCGGGTCGGCATCAGGACCCGCCACATCGCGGAACCCGACGAGCCCGTCGACGAGCTGGCCGCCCACGCCGGAGCCAAGGCGCTCGCCTCGGCCGGGCTGACGCCCGCCGACATCGACCTGGTCCTCGTCGCCACCTCCACCGCGACCGACCGCTCCCCGAACACCGCGGCGCGCGTCGCCGCCCGGCTCGGCATGGGCTCGCCCGCGGTCATGGACCTCAACGTCGTCTGCGCCGGGTTCACCCACGCCCTGGCCACCGCCGACCACGCCGTACGCGCCGGGTCCGCCACCCGCGCCCTCGTGATCGGAGCGGACCAGATGTCCGCCATCACGGACTGGACCGACCGCACCACCTGCGTGCTCGTCGGCGACGGTGCGGGCGCCGCGGTCGTCGAGGCCTGCCCGGAGGGCACGGAGCCCGGCATCGGTCCCGTGCTGTGGGGCTCGGTCCCCGAGATGGGGCACGCGGTACGCATCGAGGGCACGCCGCCCCGCTTCGCCCAGGAGGGCCAGACCGTCTACCGCTGGGCCACCACCCAGCTCCCGCCGATCGCCCGCCGCGTCTGCGAGCGGGCCGGGCTCGCGCCCGAGGACCTGGCCGCCGTCGTGCTGCACCAGGCCAACCTGCGGATCATCGAGCCCGTCGCCAAGCGGATCGGCGCCGTGAACGCGGTCGTCGCCCGCGATGTCGTCGACTCCGGCAACACCTCGGCCGCCTCGATCCCGATGGCCCTGTCCAAGCTGGTGGAGCGCGGCGAGGTCACCTCGGGCGCGCCCGCACTGCTCTTCGGCTTCGGTGGGAACCTCTCGTACGCGGGACAGGTCATCCGCTGCCCCTAGGCCGTGTCTGACAAATACCGCCAGGCGGGATTTGTCAGACACGGCCTAGGGCCTGTCCGGTGGACGGCCTGATCCACGAGCCGCCCTCGGGTCTTCTCCGAAGGTGCGGCGCGTGCGGACCCTGGCGCATCCTTGGCATGTGACCTGGTACGGAGCTGCCATGCCCGGCCCGGCACAGGAGAGCGGGCCGGAGCACGGAACGCGAGACGGCGCCGTCCCCGGCGAGGACGAGCTCGGGCTCGTGCTCGCCGAGGCCGCGGTCCAGGCCATCGGCGCGGTCGGCGGCCATGCCGGCGGGGTGTATCTGCGCTCCGAGACGGAAGGGCTGCTGCGGCTCGCGGTCCTCGTCGGGCTGCCGGGCGAGCTGATGCGCCCGTGGTGGCGCATGCACGTGAACCGGCCGTTCCCGGTCGCCGAGGCCTACCGCTCGGCCGAGGGCATCCACCTCGCCGACGCCGAGGAGGCCATGCGCCGGTTCCCGCAGCTCATGGCCGGAATGCCGTTCCCGTTCGGTTCGATGTACGCGCCCGTCCGCAGCAGCCCGGAGCGGTTCGGGGTCCTGGTGGTCCTGCGCCCCGCCACGCCGGGACACCCGGTCTCCGAGCCGGACCGCCGCCGGCTGAAGGAAGCCGCCCAGCGGCTCGGCACCACCCTCGGCGAGATGCAGACGGCCGGCGTCCGCGTCGAATGGCGCGACGAGCCCGTCGTCGCCCAGTCTGCCGACCCCGTCGGCAACCCGGTGCGCGTCGGCCACTTCGACTGGGACCTCGCGACCGGTGCGCTGGCCGCGGACGACGAGTTCCGCGCCATCATCGGCGCCGAGCCCGGCGGCTTCCCGGGCACCATCGACGCGCTGGCCGCGAAGGTGGCCCACGAGGACGCGCACCAGCTGCGGGCCATCGCCCACGAAGCGGCGTCGGGCGGCCTCCCGGCGGCCCGCAGGCTGCGGATGCGCGGCGCCAACGGCGCGATGACCTTCGTACAGCTCACGGGCCGGCCGGGCGCCGACCGCGACGACGGCGGGCATGAGGGGCGTCGGCTGACCGGGCTCCTGGTGGACCTCGGCAGCGAGGTCACCGCGAGTGAGGCCGACGACCGGCTGCCCGAAGGACTCTTCTCGCTCGACCGGGCGGGACGGATCACGTACGTCAACCGCAGGGCGCAGGAACTGCTGGGCGGCACCCGGTCCGAGCTGACCGGGCAGGTCCTGTGGGAGGCCGTGCCCTGGCTCGACCGGCCCGCCTACCAGGACTACTACCGGGCATCGCTCCTGGCCGGTGACCCCGTCCAGTTCAAGGCCTGCCGCTCCCAGGGGGACTGGCTCGCGGTGGCCCTCTACCCGGGGTACCACGGCGTGACCGGCAAGGTCTCGGCGACGGACCATCCCGTGTACGAGCCGGGCTCCGTCAGCAGGCCGGGCGCCGGCCTCGGGCAGTTCGACTCCCCGGCCGACCGCGCCACCGCGCTGTACCGCCCGGTCGCCCTGGCCATCGCGCTGACCGAGGCGGTCACCGCCCGCCAGGTCTCGGCGGTGGTCACCGAGGAACTGCTGCCCGCCTTCGGCGGCCGCCAGCTGGCCATCTACGTCCTGCACGAGGGGCACCTCTATCTGGCCTGGGAGACCGGCTTCCCCAAGGGGTTCCTCGCACCCTTCGACGGCGTCGGGCTCGACGCCCGGCTGCCCGGAGTGGAGACCCTCACCACCGGCCGCCCGCTCTTCTACGAGTCCATGGAACAGATGGCCGCCGCCTACCCCGGCATCCCCATGGACGCCTCCGTCGGCGCCCGCGCCTTCCTGCCCCTGATCGCCTCAGGCCGCCCCGTCGGCTCCTGCATCCTCGGCTTCGACCAGCCGCGCGGCTTCACACCCGAGGAGCGTACGGTCCTGACCGCGCTGGCCGGACTCATCGCCCAGGCGCTCGCCCGCGCCCAGCGCTACGACACGGAGGCGGCCCTCGCCCGCGGTCTCCAGGACGCGCTGCTGCCGCGCCGGCTGCCGTCGATCGAGAACCTGGAGACCATCGCCCGCTATCTGCCGGGCACCCAGGGGATGGACGTGGGCGGCGACTGGTACGACGTCATCGAGACCGACCGGGGCATCGTCCTGGTCGTCGGCGACGTCCAGGGGCACGGCGTCTCCGCCGCCGCCACCATGGGCCAACTCCGCAGTGCGGTACGGGCGTTCGCGCTCGCCGACCTGCACCCCCGGGAGGTGATGAGCGGCACCAACCGGCTCCTCATCGACCTCGACCCCGGCCTGTTCGCCACCTGCTGCTACGTCCGGCTCGACCCGGCGACCGGAGCCGCCCAGGCCGTACGCGCCGGGCACCCGCAGCCCCTGCTGCGCCACCCCGACGGCCGCACCGAGGTCCTGGACCTCCCCGGCGGTGTCTTCCTGGGCCTCGACGCCGAGGAGGAGTACCCCGTCAGCGAACTGACGGTGGAGCAGGGGGCGGTGCTCGCCCTGTTCACCGACGGACTGGTCGAACGGCCCGGATCGGACATCGACCTGGGCATCGAACGGGTGCGGACCCACCTCGCCGAATCGGGCGGATCCACCCTCGCGGACACCGCCGACCGGCTCGTGAGCGGGGCGCGGCAGACCGAGGACCGTGCCGACGACATCGCGCTGCTGCTCACGGCCCGCTGGTCGGACCGGGCCGGTGGCCGCACCCTCTCGGGCCCCGCGCAGCCGGACTGATCGACTCTTTGTCCTGGGTGTGGGGAAAGTGGTACTGGATTGCTGCGCAACTTCTTCCCCTTGAGGAAGCGCTGCTACGTTCCCCTCGAAAGCCCGACGGAGCAGGCCTACGAAGGCGGGGAGGGGCGCGTGAGACGTATGACGGCTCGACCCGCCAACGCGCACCAGGCGCGGCTGCTGCGGCTGCTGCGCGACGGCGGGCCCAACTCCCGGGCCCAGCTGGGCGACCAGGTGGACCTCTCCCGTTCCAAGCTCGCCGTCGAGGTCGACCGGCTGCTGGAGACCGGCCTCGTCGTCGCCGACGGACTCGCCGCATCCCGCGGCGGACGCCGCTCGCACAACGTCCGGCTGGCGCCCGCGCTGCGCTTCCTCGGCGCCGACATCGGAGCCACCTCGGTCGATGTCGCCGTCACCAACGCCGAACTGGAAGTCCTCGGCCACCTCAACCACCCGATGGACGTACGCGAAGGACCGGTCGCCGTCTTCGAGCAGGTCCTCGCGATGGCGGCCGAACTCAGGGCGTCGGGACTCGCCGAAGGCTTCGACGGGGCGGGCATCGGGGTACCGGGACCCGTGCGCTTCCCCGAAGGCGTCCCCGTCGCCCCGCCGATCATGCCCGGCTGGGACGGCTTCCCGGTCCGCGAGGCACTCAGTCAGGATCTCGGCTGCCCCGTCATGGTCGACAACGAGGTGAACCTGATGGCCATGGGGGAGCAGCACGCGGGCGTCGCGCGCTCGGTGGGCGACTTCCTCTGCGTCAAGATCGGTACGGGCATCGGCTGCGGCATCGTCGTCGGCGGCGAGGTCTACCGCGGCACGACCGCAGCGCCGGCGACATCGGCCACATCCAGGTCGAGGCCGACGGACGCGCCTGCGCCTGCGGCAACAAGGGCTGCCTGGAGGCCCACTTCAGCGGCGCCGCGCTCGCCCGCGACGCCGAGGACGCGGCCCGTGCCGGACAGTCGCCGGAGCTCGCCGCCCGGCTGGAGGTGGCGGGCAGGCTCACCGCCGCCGATGTCGCCGGGGCGGCCGCGGCCGGGGACGCCACCTCGCTCGACCTCATCCGCGAGGGCGGCAACCGCGTCGGCCAGGTCATCGCCGGACTCGTCAGCTTCTTCAACCCGGGCCTCGTGGTGATCGGCGGGGGCGTCACGGGCCTCGGCCACACCCTCCTCGCCGGCATCCGCACCCAGGTCTACCGCCCGTCACTGCCCCTGGCCACCGGCAACCTCCCCATCGTGCTGGGCGAATTGGGCCCCACCGCCGGAGTCACCGGCGCGGCCCGCCTCATCAGCGACCACCTGTTCTCCCCTGCCTGAACCTGAGGACGAAGTCCCAGGAGGAGGAACGGGTGGGCACGAACCACCGACCGGTCCGCACCCACAAGCGCACGAGCACCCGCACCTGGTACCACCCTGCCCCCTCACCGGCCGCACCCGCCCGCCGAGGAGATCCGCCATGGCGCCAGAACCACCGCTCCTCACCATGTCCCACATCACCAAGTCGTTCCCCGGCGTCCGCGCCCTCGACGGCGTCGACCTGGAGGTCAGGGCCGCCGAGGTGCACTGCCTGCTCGGCCGGAACGGCGCCGGGAAATCCGCCCTCATCAAGGTGCTCGCCGGGGCCCAGCAGCCCGACAGCGGGGAGATCCGCCGGCGCGGCGAACCCGCCTCGCCGAGGTCCCCCATCGCCGCCATGCGCCTCGGCATCGCCACCATCTACCAGGGACTCGACCTGGTCGAAGGGCTCTACTCACTGCGCAACAAGGTCTCCACGCTCGGCTTCGCCGCCGTCTTCGCCGAACTGGAGAAGTACGGCTACGACGAGGTCGAGTACGCCGGCTACACCCAGGGCTCCGCGGGCCCCATCACCCTTGCCCAGCTCCGCCGGCTCACCCGCGACCACGGGCTGCGCGCCATCGGCAGCCACGTCGGCTACTACTCCTCCGACCCGAACGCGTACACCTTCGCCCAGAACCTCGACAAGGTCCTCGACGACGCCCAGGCCCTCGGCCTCAGGCACATCGGCACCGCGTCGGGCCGCTGGCGCTACGGCGCCACCGTCGACGGCTGGAAGCGCTGCGCCGAGGAGTTCAACCAGTACGGCGCGGCCGCCGCGGCCCGCGGCATGAAGTTCTACCAGCACAACCACGCCGAGGAATTCTCCTTCGCCACGGACCGGCCCGACATCCGCCTCTACGACGTCCTCCTCGCCGAGACCGACCCTCGCCTCGTCCACCTGGAAATGGACATCTACTGGGCCTACGCGGGACAGTTCCGCTACTCCCGGCGCGCCGACGGCACGCCCGCCCCGTTCGACCCCCTGCGGTACGTCCTCGAGCAGCCCGAGCGCTACCCCCCCTTCCACGTCAGGGACGGCGAGCGCGACGACTCCGCCCGCGACGGCTACCGGATGGTCGACGTCGGGGACGGAGACATCGGCTACCAGCGGTTCATCTCCGAGGTGACCAGGACCCGCGGCCGCCACGACCACCACTGGCAGGCGGAGCACGACAACCCGGTGGAGTCCTTCGCCTTCGCCCGCAAATCCAGCGAGCACCTCCACTCGCTCCGGCAGAAGGACTGCTGGACGTACCCGGCCGGTCACGCACCGTGCCGCCGACGAGGAGATGCGGGCGGCGGCCCCGAGCGTGCCCGCACCAGGTCCGCCCCCACCCCACTGACCACGGAAAACGCGGTTCAGAGGCACCTCGAACCCCTGGTAGAGTTATCCATGTCGCCGCGGGGAACACCCCGGGAGCGGCGAAACACACCTAGTCCGGGTGGCGGAATGGCAGACGCGCTAGCTTGAGGTGCTAGTGCCCTTTATCGGGCGTGGGGGTTCAAGTCCCCCCTCGGACACTTCACGGAACCCCCTGGTTGATCTTCAACCAGGGGGTTCCTCGTTGTGGGCGTTCCGGTTCCGCTACGAGGTCACCTCCCCGACCAGGCACGCGAGCGCCGTCGCGAGTGCGGTGAGGCCCGGACCCGCCGGGCCGCCCGGCTCCTCCATGTACACGTCACGACGTATCTCGATCATCAGGGCGCTGACCCGTTCGTCCACGCCGTAGTAGTCCAGAGGCACGTACGTGCCCGCGAACGGGCTGTTCAGCCCCGTGCCGCCGAAACCCGCGAACGCCGCCTCGGCGAGGGCGACCAGTCCCGCCGGCGTATGGAAGGGATCGGTGCCGAGACAGATCGGCGGACGCGGGCTGTCGCCGTGGAGCTCGTACGGCAACGCCTTCGTCGGATACGAGTGGACGTCGATGACGACCGCCCGCCCCACAGCGGCCAGCCGATCGGCCACCGCCGCGGCCATCGCCCCGGCGTACGGATGGAAATAGCGGTCGATCAACGGCTGAGGGTCCACGTCCGCGGCGCGCAGCCGCCGGCGGTCCGTGGTCCGCGTATAGACCGCGCCCATGCCGACGGCCAGCATCTCCTCGCGCTCGTCGGGGAACCGCTCGGGGTCGACGACCAGTCGCGAAAGGCCGTTGACGAACCGCCAGGGAGTGACGGGGGATGCCGCGGCCGCGGCGGCGGCCAGCTCCGCGGTGTGGGCATCGGTGATGTGGTCGAGTTCGCGACGCAGATCGGGCTCGTCCAGCTCGATGCCGGCGCGCACCGCCTCGGGTACGGTCCGCGAGGAGTGCGGGACATGAAGGATCACCGGTGATTCCTCCGCGCCGGGCAGGAACTCGAAAAACTGGGGCGTTTGGTTCATATTCGTCCTCGCTGTGGTGGCATTCTGAGAAAGACATGCGGATGCTCATCCTGGCAGTCGTGGTGATCGCGGCCGCGAATGTCCTCATCAACCGGCTTGGGCACGCGCTTTACGTGCCCGTCTGCGTCACCGCCGCCGCCGCGCTCCTGCTGATCGCCCGGCGGTCCGGGATCACCTGGGACGAGCTGGGGCTCGGCCGCTCCTCCGTGAGGCGAGGTCTGCGCTGGGGCCTCTGTCTGATCGCGGCGGTCCTGGTGGTCTACCTGGTGGGCCTCGCGGTGCCGTTCACCCGCGCGGCCTTCCACGACGAGCGCGCCGTGGGCCTGCCGGGCGCGCAGTTGGCGTTCCGCGTGCTGGTGCGCGTACCGCTCGGGACCGTGCTGCTGGAGGAGATCGCGTTCCGCGGTGTCCTGTGGGCGATGCTCCGGCGTCGGTGGGGAGCCGCCTGCGCCACCACCGTCTCCTCGGTGCTCTTCGGGCTGTGGCACATCCAGCCCTCCCAGGGCCTCACACGTGCGAACGCGGCGGTCGGGGCGGTCTTCGGTACGGGCGGCCACGCGGTCGCGGTCGCGGTCGCCGCGGCGGTCGTGGGCACCGCCCTCGCCGGCGTGGTGTTCTGCGAGCTGCGGCGCCGGTCGGGGAGCCTGATCCCGCCGGTGGCCCTGCACTGCGCGCTCAACAGCGTGGGCTACGCCCTGGCGTGGGCGGTCGGCCGCTGATGGGGTGGTACCCGATCGGGCGCCTCTTCGGGTCTCGCTTCGGGACCGCTTCGGACCCGCTTCGGGCCCGCCTTCGGGCCCGCTTCGGGCCCGCTTTCGGGGGCCCGGGTCCCGAACAGGCGCCTCATCAGGGTCTCATCCGCTGAACTGCCGCCGCACCAGCTCGTGCAGCTGCCCGCCCGCGTCCGCCAGCAGCTGCGCCGGCGGGCCCTCCTGCACCACGCGGCCGTCCGACATGACGATCACGCGGTCGGCGTCCATGACCGTGGAGAGGCGGTGGGCGATGACGATGCGGGTGGCCCGCAGGGAGCGGGTGCTCTCGATGACGGTGCGCTGCGTCGCGTTGTCCAGGGCGCTCGTGGCCTCGTCGAAGAAGAGGACGCGGGGGCGGCGTACGAGGGCCTGGGCGATCATCAGGCGCTGGCGCTGACCACCGGAGATGGCGCCGCCGCCGGCGATCATCGTGTGCATTCCCATCGGCATGCGCCGGATGTCCTCGGCCAGGCCCGCCATCTCGGCGGCCTCCCAGGCCTCTTCCTGGGAGAAGACCTCGGCGCCGCAGATGCAGTCCAGGATCGACCCCGTCAGCGGCTGGGCGTTCTGCAGGACGACGCCGCACTGGCGGCGCACCGCCGCCTGGTCGAGGGCGGCCAGGTCCTGGCCGTCGTAGAGGACACTGCCCGAGGCCGGCTTGTCGAAGCCGATCAGCAGGCGCAGCAGGGTCGACTTGCCGCAGCCGCTGGATCCGACGATCGCCACGAACTCGCCCGGCCGGATCGTCAGTGACACGTCGTCGAGGACCAGCGGCCCGTCGTCGGTGTAGCGGAAGGAGACCTTCCGGGCCTCGATCGCGCCGGACAGGGCCCCGGGCTGGGTGCTGATGCCGCGCACCTCGGGAAGCTCCTGGAGGACCGGCTTGATCTGTTCGAACATCGGCAGTACGGCGGCGGCCGAGACGAGTGCGCCCGTCAGCTGGGTCACCGACGCCAGCATCATCGTCACGGCCGTGTGGAAGGTGAGGAACTCACCGGCCGTGAGGCTCCCCCGGGCCGGGCCCGCCAGGAGCATGAACATGATCAGGGAGCAGAGGGGCAGATAGACCGCGTCGAGGACCGTGGTCGCGTTGCGGATCCGGCCCGCCCGCCGCTGGAGCTCCCGGCTGCGCGCGAACTGCCCGGCCCAGGCCGCGTACGCGAAGCTCTCGGCCGCCGCGACCCGCAGCTTCGGCAGCCCGCGCAGGGTCTGGAACGCCTGGTTGTTGAGCTTGTTGCCGAGCTCCACCAGCCGCCGCTGCCAGCGCAGCTGCCACAGCCCCAGGCTCAGGAACACCACACCGATCACGATCAGCATCCCGATCGCCGCCAGCGTCAGCGGGACGCTGTAGGCGAGCAGCAGCACGATGTTCATCGCACCGACCGTGCTCGCCTGGACCACCACCGGGCCGACCCCGGACAGCAGCCGGCGGATCGAGCTGATCCCCATCGCCGCGCTTGCCAGCTCTCCCGTGGACCGCTCGGCGAAGAACCGCGTCGGCAACCGCAGCAGCCGGTCCCAGACCGCCGGTTGCAGCGTGCTCTCGATCCGGCCCTCCATGCGCAGGATGGTGAGGTTCTGCAGGAGCATGAAGGCGGCCGAGACGATGCCCGTGACCATGACGGCGAGGGAGACCTGCACGATCAGCCCGGTCTCGGCGTTCGGTACGTACACCCCGAGGACCTGCCCCGTGGCGATCGGCACCAGCGCGCCGAGCGCGACGGTCACCAGGCCCGCGATCACCAGATTGCGGACATCGGGCCGCGTGCCGTGGAGGCTGAAGCGCAACAGCCGCCAGGCGCTCATCGGCCGCTCGGGCAGCGGCCGGTAGAACATGACGGCCCGCGGCTCGAACTCCTCCGCCGTGTCCTCGTCGATACGGCTCCGGCGGCCGCTCGACGGGTTCACCGCCTCGTATCCGCCGCGCCGCCACAGCAGCGCCACCGGTGCGCCGGACGCGGCCCGGTGGCCCACCAGGGGACCGGAGTTCTCCCGCCACCAGGCCCCGTCGAGCCGGATGTCGCGGGTACGGATCCGGGAGGCGACCGCGACGCGCTCGACCGGGGTGATCCGCTCGTCGACGGCGCCACTCGTCGAGGGCTTCGTGGGCTCCGCGAGCGTGATTCCGGCGGCGGACGCGACCAGCCGGCAGGCCGCGTACGTCGCGTCGTCGGACGCCTCCTTCCGGGGCGCACCACGCCGGCCGCCACGGCCCATCGAGGCCACCAGCGCCTCGTCGGCCCGCGCCCGGACCGCCTCGCCGGCCTTCATGCCGGCCGCCGCACGGTCCTCGTGGGCGCGCTCCAGCCGCTCGATCCAGCGGTCGAGCGTCGACAGCAGCCGGAACTGCTGGTTGACCATCTGCTGCCACAGCGCGGCGTCCACGAGCAGGTCGGCGGCCGCCTCGGCGCTGAACGCGGCTCCGTACTGCACACTGCCGGGGAAGACCGGCAGCCACAGGATGTCGTCGTCGGCCACCATCTCCTCGTCTGCCGTCCGGCCGTCGAGCGGTGCCTCGAAGAGCACGCGCTGGCCGCGTCCGACGCCCAGCGCGAAGGCGTGCTCCAGCAGGCTGAGGGTGCCGTCCTGGCTGTCGTACTGGCTGAGATAGCCGTGGTACGGGTCGGCGTACTCCTGCGGCCGGTACAGCTCCCGCAGTGGGATCCGGCGCAGCAGGCACCCCTGCGACGGCCGCGCGACCAGCGTGTGCCGGGGGCCGTCGACCGGACCGAGCAGCAGCCCGCCCCGCTCCAGCCGGCCGAGGAAGTGCCAGTGCCCCTGCTGGGCCGCGTCGACCGCGAACAGGTCCAGCGCCCCGTCGACGACGAGCCACAGCACGTGCGGCCCCTCCAGCGGGAGGCTGCGCAGGCCGGTGCAGTCCACCGGCGCGCCGAGGCCGCCGAGGGCGGCGAGCACCATGTCGTCCGCGCCCGCTCCGGCGACCGACTGCTGAACGGGGATCACCTCAGTGCTCCTTGACCAGTTCGGCGTACGCGCCCCCGCGCGCGACCAGTTCCTCGTGCCGCCCCCGCTCCACGACCGCACCATGGTCGAGCACCACGATCTCGTCGCTGTCGCGCACCGTGCTCAGCCGGTGGGCGATCACGACGCACGCACAGCCGCGCCGCCGCAGATTGTCGATGATCACCCGCTCGGTCTCGGCGTCCAGCGCGCTGGTCACCTCGTCGAGCACGAGAATGCTCGGCCTGCGCACCAGCGCGCGGGCGATCTCCAGCCGCTGCCGCTGCCCGCCCGAGAAGTTGCGGCCGTCCTGCTCCACGCGCCCGTGGATGCCGCCGGGCCGCCGGGCGACGACGTCGTACAGGGCGGCGTCGCGCAGCGCCTCCACGACGTCCTCGTCCGGGATCGACGGGTCCCACAGCGCCACGTTGTCCCGCACCGTCCCCTCGAAGAGGAAGACGTCCTGGTCGACGAAGGAGACGGAGGCCGAGAGCGCCCCGCGCGGGATCTCCTCCAGGCGCTGCCCGTCGATGCGGATCGTACCCTCCCAGGGGCTGTACAGCCCGGAGATCAGCCGGGAGACGGTGGACTTCCCGCTGCCCGAGCCGCCCACCAGCGCGACCTGCTGCCCCGGCCCGACCGTCAGCGAGAAGCCGGTGAGCAGCGGCTTGTCGAGCGGGCTGTAGCCGAACGTGATGTCCTCCAGCGCCACATGGCCCATCAGCCTGCGCGTGCTGCTCCCGGGCTCGCGCCGGGTGTAGAGAGTGTCCACCGGGAAGTTCTCGACGTCCTTCAGCCGGGCCACATCGGCCGCGAAGTCCTGGATCCGGCCCGCCATTCCGTTCAGCCGGGTGATCGGCGCCGTGAAGCGGGTCACGAGCGCCTGGAAGGCGACGAGCAGGCCGATCGAGATGTGGCCCTCCACCGCACGCAGACCGCCGATCCACAGGATCAGCGCGCTGTTGAGCGTCGCGAGGGCCGGCGCCACCACCGCGAGCGCCGCGCTCGGCACGCCGAGGCGCTGCTGCTCCTCCAGCGTGGTGGCGTGCTGTCCGGCCCAGCGGCGGAAGTATCCGTTCTCGCCGCCCGTCGCCTTCATGGTCTCGATCAGCTGGATGCCGGTGTACGAGGTGTTGGTGAGCCGGGCGCTGTCCGCGCGCAGCTTCTGGGTACGGGTGGCGCGCAGCCGGACCACGATCCGCATCGCCACCACGTTGAGCAGCGCGACCCCGATGCCGATGACGGTGAGCTGCGGATCATATGTCCACAGCAGGACCGCGTAGAGGACGACGACGATCCCGTCCACCCCGAACGCGGTCAGATCACGGGCCAGCGTCTCGGCGACCGCGTCGTTGGACTGGAGCCGCTGGACGAGGTCGGCCGGGCTGCGCTGGGCGAAGAACGTCACCGGGAGCCGGAGCAGATGCCGGAAGAACCGGGCGCTGCTCAGCGTGGACGAGATGATCCGCCCGCGCAGCAGATTCGCCTGCTGCAAGCCGGTCAGTACGGCGGTGAGCGCCACCATCGCACCCATCGACGCGAACAGGACGTCCAGCAGCGAGGTCTGACGGCCGACGAGGAACATGTCGATGTACGTACGGCTCAGCGCGGGCAGCGCCGCACCGACGGCGACGAGCAGCAGGCTGGCGAGCAGCGCGGCCAGCAGTGTGCCCGTGGTGCCCCGCAGCCGGGCCGGGACGGTCCCCAGCACCCCTGGCTTACGGCCGCCCCGGCGGAACCCGCCGCCCGGCTCGAAGACCAGCACCACACCCGTGAAGCTGGTGTCGAAGTCCTCCGTCGATACGAACCGGCGGCCCTTGTCGGGGTCGTTGATGTGCACGCCCCGGCGGCCGAAGCGCCGCCCCATGCCGTCGTAGACGACGTAGTGGTTGAACTCCCAGAAGAGGATGGCGGGCGCCTGCACCCCGGCGAGCGCCGCCGGTTCCATCTGCATGCCCTTGGCCTGCAGCCCGTAGCCGCGCGCCGCCTTCAGGACGTTGCTCGCGCGCGAGCCGTCGCGGGAGACACCGCAGGCGATACGGAGCTCTTCGAGCGGTACGTGCCTGCCGTGGTGGCCGAGCACCATGGCGAGCGCGGCGGCGCCGCACTCGACGGCCTCCATCTGGAGCACGGTGGGGGTGCGGACGCTCTTCTGCCTGGCGGGCTTCACGGGCTTCGCGGCCCGCCTCGGGTTCTGGGCGCGGCGGCGGTTCGGGGCCGGTGCGGTCGTCACGGGAGCAGCCAATCGATCGGACGCTGGTCGGCGAGGTGGACGGAGCCGGTGGTGAGCGTCATGGAGTCGATCGCGTACGGCGGCCCGCCCGCCGAGGACCACGCGTAGCCGGACTCCGTACGAGGTGACCGCTCCAGCTCCACCAGCACCGGCACGGGCCGACCCGGCCGCGAGAACTGCTCGCCCAGCTGGCTGTCGCCGAGGAACCCGGTGATCTGCTGCCGTGTCTGGGCGGTCCGCCCGATGGCCTTCACCCGGCCGCGCAGCACTCCGTACTGCTGCGACGGCACGGACTGCACGGTGAGATCGACGCGCGCGCCGGCCGGTACCGTCGAGCCGCCCTCGGCCGGCAGGTACAGCATCGCCATCAGGGGAGCGGACGCGTCGTCGACGCGCTCCAGGACCGCCACGTCCGCGCCGGTGGTGACGACGGCGCCGATCGTGGCGACGAGGGCGGTCACGCGGCCCGCAGCGATGGTACGGATGACGGTGTCGTCCGCCGACTCGTCGCCCTGCTCGCCCTGTCGGTCCTCCGGCCGGTCCTCCGGCTGGTCCTCTCGCGTCGCCGTACGCACCTTCAGCAGCGGCGCCCCCGCGGGGAGCCGCTTGCCCTCCGCAGCGAGCACTTCGGTCACCTGGCCCGCGACCGGACTCTGCAGGACATAACTGCCCTGAGCGTGCGTGAGAATGCCGGGTGCGCTGAGCGTGGACGAAACGGATCCGGTAATCGCCCAGAAAGATGCCGCCGCCATCGCGACAACCGTCACGGTCAGGACAAGCCAGCCCTGCGGCCGGGCGAATCGCACCGGCAGATCGATTTCTTCCGGTGATTGCAGCTTGGAAAGGGCCTTTTGGCGGAACTGCACGAAACTCTTCCCTCGGCTGCGAATGTCCGAATCCGGATGTTAAGGGTGCGGTGATCGCAATGAGCCCCGGAACAGGTAATGTTCCGGGGCTCATTCACACGGTCTCAGAGACCGGCGACCAGGCCGGTGACGGCCGAGGTGTTCAGGCCGGTGGCCGACTCGACGGTGCCGACGACGGAGCCCACGACGCCGGAGACCGGGACGATGCCGTCGAGCGTGCCGGTCACACCGGCGACGGCGCCGCTGGCCACGGCGCTGTGCAGGCCACCGGAGACGTTGTCGAGGTCGGCGTCGGAGATCTCGGCGGTCTCAACCTGGGGGGTGAAGTTCATGACGAGGGCTTCCCTTCATATGCAATTTCTCAAAGACCGCGGTGCAACTCCCGCAGTGCGCAGGATCAAAGCACGTGATCGCGCCCAACAGCCAGTCGGACAACTGTCCGTCAGGTGGGCGACCCGTCACTCGATTAAGCCCTCGTGCAGAGGTGTCCACGAGGTGGTGGCCACTTCTTCACAAGCTTCACCGGCTCGGTTCCGGATGGGTGAATCGGCGGGCCGCATACGAATCGGACACTCCTGCCCCAATGGCCAGGCATGCGGATTGGTGGGGCGGGTGGACGGCTGCTGCTGTGCATTGGTTGGGTGTCAGGTGTGCAGGTTTGCGGAAGACGGGATTCCGTGGGGGTGTGCGAAGGGGCCGTACCCCTGCGGGTACGGCCCCTTCGCGCGCCGGGCGGGATCTGTCAGGTCCCCGCGCCCCGCGGTACGTGCGCGGGCCGGCCGTTGCCACGGGTGAGGGTGTAGCCCCAGATGCCGGCCAGCGCGGCCAGGGCCGCGCCCGCGGCCGTCCACAGCCAGCGCGAGGACCACCAGCCGGACGACCAGCCGCCGTCCGGCTCGGCGGACGGGCCGGAGGAGGGGACGAGCGGGGCGGACAGGGAGCCGTCCACAGCGGCGGCGCCGCCGGCGTCGGACATGGTGATGTCGAGCGTCGCGTCGACCGGCTGGCCGAGGTCCCCGGCAGCGGCGCCGACGACCGTCAGACGGACGTAATAGACCCCGGGCAGAGGGTCGTCGGCCCATGGCTCGGACCAGGCGCGGACCGTGCGCAGGGCGCAGGACAGGTCGACGGCGGCGGCGTCCGCCGGGGCGGTCCGGGTGTTGGCTCCGTAGCGGCAGGCCTGGTGGCGGCGCAGTCCGTCGTACACGTCGAGCTGCCAGGTCTGGGCGGCGCGGCCGGCGGTGGACTCGGGGAGCTTCACGGAGGCGCGCACGGTGGCGCGTTCACCGGCGTCCGCCGGGAACTGCCAGTACAGGTAGTCGCCGGTGGACGCGCTCGCCGTGGCCCGCTGCCCGGGTCGCACCACGGTGGCCGTCCGGAAGGACGTACCCGCCTCGGTGGGGCCCGTGGCGGCGGAAGCGGACGGGGAAGGGGTCTCGGCGGCAGCCGCGCCAGGGAAGGCGAGCAGCGCGGCGCAGGCCAGGAGCAGGCTCGCGCAGGTCCGTACGGTACGCATCAGTTGGTCCTCCAGACGGAGACGCGCCAGCGCGACAGCCAGCCCCAGAGCAGTCCGGCGGCGAAGCCGGCGAGGACGAGAACGGCGAGCAGCCACCAGCCGTGGCCCAGGCCGAAGAACGCGGCGTCGGTGGCCTCGTCGGGGCCGTCGACGACATCGATCGTCAGTTCCACGGGCAGGCCCGGAGCCGTCTTCACCGAGGCGGGGGCGGAGAAGGAGTTGCTCACGCGCAGGCATACGGTCTCGGCCGCGGGCTTGTCCGTGTCCGCGTCGTCGATGTCGGCCCTGGGATAGCGCAGACCGGTCGAGACGACGTCCGTACGGCCGTCTCCGGCCGCCTCGCCGCGGACGATCTCCCGGCCGTGCACGGTCGACGCGCGCAGCAGCACGCCGTAGTCGCGGTTCACGTCACGGTCCGCGGCGATGCTCACCGACGCGCGCAGCTCCTGGCCGGGCAGCACGTCGACCCGGTACCAGCGGTGCTCGCCGAAGGTCTCGCGGTCGCTGTAGAGCCCGCCCGTCAGCCGCGGCGCGTCCGCGCAGCGGTCCGCGCCCTTGACCGCCACCGGGGTGACGACCGGGTCGGCCGCGCGGTCCACCAACTGGTTCACCCGGTCGGACAGTTCGTCCTTGTGGCGGATCGACGTGTACGTACCGCCGGTCGCCTCCGCGATGCACATCAGCTGCTGCTGCATCTTGGCGTTCGGCACCAGACCCAGCGTGTCGATGGTCAGGCCGATGCCCTTGGCCGCGATCTCGCGGGCCACCTCGCACGGGTCGAGCGGTGCGCAGGTGTCCTCGCCGTCCGTGATGAGGACGATCCGGCGGCTGGCGGCGGAGCCCTCCAGGTCGTCCGCGGCGCCCAGCAGCGCGGGCCCGATCGGCGTGAAGCCGGTGGGCACCAGCGTCGCCACGGCGGTCTTCGCCTCGGTCCGGTCCAGCTTGCCGACCGGGTACAGCTGCCGGGTGTCCTTGCAGCCGGTCTCGCGGTCCTTGCCGGGGTAGTCCGCGCCGAGGGTGCGGATGCCGAGCAGTACGTCGTCGGGTACGGCGTCCAGCACGTCGTTGAACGCCTGCTTCGCCGCGGACATGCGCGTCTGTCCGTCGATGTCGCGGGCACGCATGGAACCGCTCACGTCGAGGACGAGTTCGACCTTGGGCGGTTGTTTCGCGGGCTCGGAATCGTCCGCCCATGCGGCGGTTGGGGCGAGGCCGCCGGTGAACGTGACCAGCAGGCCGCAGACTCCGGCCGCCAGTCGCTTGCTTATGATCATCGGCGGATCATAGTGATCACGTCGGACCTGCCCCAAACCCGCAGCTGTCTGTCAGAGGGCCGTGCCGAACGCCTGGGTCCACCACGGGCCGCCCACCGCGTGGTGCACGCCCACACCGATCTCCTTGAACGCGCAGTTGAGGATGTTCGCACGGTGACCCGGGCTGTTCATCCAGGCGTCCATCACGGAGATCGGGGTCTGCTGGCCCCTCGCGATGTTCTCGCCGTATCTGCGCCACTGGTAGTCGGCCGCGTCGATACGGTCGCCCGGGTCGGCGCCGTCCGGGTTGGTGTGGTCGAAGTAGCGGCGCGCGGCCATGTCGGTGGAGTGGCTACGGGCAGCCCGCGCGAGCTTGTGGTTCCCGCGCACCGGGCCGCAGCCCGCCTTGTCCCGCTCGGCGTTGACCAGGTCGACGACCTGCTGGACGGTGAAGCTCGGCGGTCGGAGCGGAGACTGCGGGGGCCTCGGGGGCTGCTTCTTCCAGGGCTTGTGCGGGTGCTGCTTGGGCTTGTGCGGGTCGTGCTTGTGCGGGTGCTGCTTGGGCTTGTGCGGGTCGTGCTTGTGCGGGTGCTGCTTGGGCTTGTGCGGGTCGTGCTTGTGCGGGTGCTGCTTGGGCTT
>NZ_JBEPDM010000004.1:133058-212384 GCF_040300305.1 Streptomyces sp. NPDC000410 | reverse complement strand
GCTTGTGCGAGTCGTGCTTGGGCTTGTGCGTGCTGGGCTTGTGCGAGTCGTGCTTGGGCCTGTGCGTGCTGGGCTTGTCGGTTTCCTGCTTGGGCTTGTGTGAGTCCTGCTTGTCCCAGTCCTGCTTGGGCTTCTTCGAGTGCTGCTTCGGCTTGTGCCAGTCCTGCTTCTGCGAGTCCTGCTTGGGCTTGTGCGAGTGCTGCTTGGGCTTGTCCGCGTCCGCGTCCTGCCAGGGGTCCTCCATGCCCGCGCTGGGGCCGGGATACGGCCCGCCCTTGTCGTCGGTGTCCGGGATCGATTCCATGAAGTAGGGCATCAGCTCCTCGAAGGCGTACGGGTCGGGCACGAAGGGCCAGGACGCCGCCTCGCTGCGGGGCTCGGCTTCGGCCGGGGAACCCGTGAGGACCACTCCACCGCCCGTGACCAGAGCGGCGACCGTGGCGGCCACGGCGGTGGCGCGGCGGCGGCGCTGGGTCCGCTGCCGACGGGCCAGGGCCCTTGCGGCGGCGGGGGTACGGGCGGAGGCCGTGGCGACGGGCTTCGGGGAGGAGGCGGGTCCGGCCGGCGCCATCGGTACGAGGGCGAGGCCCGCGAGCAGGCCCTCGGCGGGCGCCAGACCGGACAGGTGGCCCAAGCAGACCGTGCAGTCGCGGGTGTGCCAGGCCAGCCGGTTGCGCCAGGGGGCCGAGGGCACGCCGTCCCAGTCGGCCGCGATCGGCTCCAGCAGGGCACAGCGCGGTGCGGCGGACAGCGCGCGGGCGACGACGCGGGCCGTCTCCAGGTGCGCCGTCATCCACTGCACCTTCACCGCCGTGTGCTGGGGAGAGAGTTCGAGCGCGGCGGCGACCTCCGCCCGGGACAGCTCCCCGGCGGCCTCCAGCCACCAGAGGGACAGCAGGGCCCGGTCGTCCTGGTCCAGCCACCGGGTGGCCTCCGCGACCTCGCGGCGCTGGCCGGAGAGGCCGAGGCGTGTGATCGTCAGGTCCACGAAGTCCGTGCCCGGCCCCGCGACCTCGTACGCGTCGCGCTGCTCCCACCAGTGCCCACGGATCTCGTCCATCGCGACGGCCGCCAGCCGGCCGCGGAAGCTCTCCGGGCTCCGCAACCCGCCCAGCCCGCCCAGCATGCGCAGCATGGTCTCCTGGACCACCCGGTCCACGTCCGCGTGGCCGTTCAGCGCACGGCCGACGATGTTGTGGACGAGCGGGAGGTACGCGGCCACGAGCCGGTCTCGCGCCTGTGGGTCCCCCGCCTGTGCCGCCGTGATCATCGCGGCCTCGTGTTGGGTGCTCATGCCGTCTCCACTCTCTCTCAGTGTTCGGGCTTGTCTCCCCCGATGCGTGGGAGACCCGCCGACTTCGCCCCGATGTCAGGAACGGGAGAAGAAATGGCATAACAGTGCGTCAGGTTCTGAGGTGCCGCCAGTTCAGGGCGCCATATGCGCAAAACGGCGGCCGACGGTGTGAACAGCTCGTACGGGATGTCCTCCGGACGGTGCCATCGCCAGCACACGATCTTGTCCGGCTCGGTGACCACCGGATCGCCCGGGACACCGGTGACAAGGCCCGCCGCGGTGACGCGGGTGATGCCGGCATGACCGTCCATCAGCACCGCGAGGATCCGCACATCGGATTCCGGCACCCGCAGGGCCGTTTCCTCGGCCAGCTCCCGCACTCCCGCCCGCTCGAAGCTCTCGCCGGTGTCGACCTTGCCACCGGGCAGCTCCCAGCGCCCGTCGTGGCCGAGTCCGAGGAGGACGCGGCCGTCCGGGGCGACGACGATCATCCCGATGCCGGTCAGTGAGTTCGGAGCGGGGAAGGCGCGGGCGGGGCGTTCGGTGGTCATGCGGGCGATCGTATGGGGCGTCGAATGGCCGCCGGGCAGCACCGGGCATAGCGTGCTGCGGAGGACCCGGACCTGCGGAGGCACGACCATGAAGCGCTCCACGCCTGTCACCGGCGCACCCTGCTGGGCCGAGCTCGGCACCAGCGGCATGCCGGCGGCGCAGACCTTCTACAGCACGGTCTTCGGCTGGCGCATGGAGACCGATCCGCGGGACGAGGCCGGTGGCTACACGATGGCCCGCCTCGGCGACGCCGCCGTCGCCGCGCTCACTCCGCTGTACCAGCCGGACCAGCCCACGGCGTGGACCGTGTCCTTCGCCGTGAACGACGTGGCCGCGACCGCGGCGGCGGTCACCGAGGCGGGCGGCTCGCTCATCACCGGCCCGATGGACGTGTTCGAGGAAGGCCGCTTCGCGGTGGTCTCGGACCCCGAGGGGGCGGTGTTCTCACTCTGGCAGGCGCGCAGGTTCGCCGGGGCCGAGCTGCTGAACGCGCCGGGCGCGCTGGGCTGGGCGGAGCTGCTGACGCGCGATCCCGCGCAGGCGAAGCGGTTCTATCCGGAGGTGTTCGGCTGGAGTGTGCGCAGCTCGGAGCAGTACACCCAGTGGGGCATCGGAGGAGAGGACTTCGGCGGCATGGCGAAGATGGACGAGCGGTTCCCGCCGGAGGTGCCGGCGCACTGGATGCCGTACTTCGAGGTGACGGACGTCGACATGACGGCCCGCGCGGCCACGGGGGCGGGAGGCGGGGTACTGATGGAGCCGATGGACGTGCCGGACGGACCGCGGATCGCGGTGCTGCACGATCCGGGCCGGGCGGCGTTCGGGGTCCACGCGATGGGCTCCGGCCGAGGGTGAACGGGTTGAGCGGCGCAGGCGCGCCCCGCCTCTAGCGCAGCACCACCGTAGGACCCGCCGGTTCCGCCGCCGGGCGGCTGCGCCATTCGCGGGGGTAGCCCACCGAGACCTCGTGGAACGGCACCCCGTCGTGGTGCGTCGTCCGTGGGATGTGCAGGTGGCCGTAGACCATCGCCCGCGCCCGGTACCGGACGTGCCAGTCGGCCGTGTGCTCCGTGCCGCACCAGAGGGCGAACTCGGGGTAGCGCAGTACCCGGGTCGGCTCACGCACCAGCGGGTAGTGGTTGACGAGCACCGTGCGCAGGCCGTCGGGGACCGCGGCGAGCCGGGACGCGGTGTGGTCGAGCCGGGCACGGCACCACGCGTCGCGGGTCGGGTACGGGTCCGGGTGGAGCACGGCCTCGTCGGTGGCGACGACACCCACGCTGTGGGCCTGGGCCAGGGCCTCGTCCCGGGTGCTGGTGCCGTCGGGGCGGAAGGTGTAGTCGTACAGGGTGAACAGCGGGGCGACAGCGAGGGTTTCGCCGTCCTCGGCGGTCCACAGCGGGTACGGGTCCTCCGGGGTGTGTACGCCCAACCGGCGGCACAGGTCCACGAGGACGCGGTAACGCTCCTCGCCCCGTGCCTGGACCGGATCGGCGGGGAGCGTCCACAGATCGTGGTTCCCGGGCGCCCAGACGACCGTCGCGAACCGGTCGCGCAGCAGCCGCAGCGCCCATTCGATGTCGGACACCAGATCGCCGACGTCGCCCGCCACCAGCAGCCAGTCGTCGTCGGAGCCGGGTCGCAGTCCGTCGACGTGCTTGCGGTTCTCCGCGTGGTTGACGTGCAGATCACTGATGGCGAGCAAGGACATCGCAACCCCCATGCCTGAGACCGACGGGGCTGTCGGCCCTCCGGGTGATCCTCCCACGGCGGCCCGGCGGGCCGGCGGGAGGAGCGAGGTCAGCTCCCTTGCGCCTCGGCCATCCCCGGCACCGTCCACGCCGGCGCGGTGCCGGTGATCTGGCAGACCATCAGGTACAGCGGGATGGGCGGGGTGTACGGCGTCCCGTCGTCGGGCCAGTGGATCAGCCGGGGGTCGCGGGCCGGTACGTACCCGCCGGGGGAGTAGCACGAGGGCAGCGGCCAGGTCAGATCCTGATCGGAGCCGGCGGGCACGATCCACCACCACCAGTCGGTGTCCGCGTACACGCATCCGGTGCGCGGGAGCCGGGCCAGCAGCCGGAAGCCGTGGCGCGCGGGCACCCCGACGGCGTCGTATCCCAGCGTCGTCGGCAGTCCCGGTGGTACGTCGAGGCGCACCACCTGCTCGGGGGCCAGGTCCCGCCGGCGTCCGAGCAGTCCGGTCATGGACTTCAGCATGTGCGCCCCGCGTCCCGGCGGTGTCCGAGCGTCAGTTCGGCCCAGACGATCCGGCCGGGACCGGGTCTGACGTCGTGCGCCCCCCAGGCGCTGCACATCGCGTCCACCAGCACCAGCCCGCGCCCGCGTTCGTCCTCGGGGGACCGGCACAGCCGCGGCTCGCCGGGCGGACACCCCTGGTCCCGTACCGCTATGCGCAACTGGCCTTCCAGGTCACGCAGTTCGCACTGGACGCGATCGCTCGCGGTGTGCACGACCGCGTTGGTGAACAGCTCCGACACGACGAGCGCCATCGTGTCGAGGAGGTCGCCGCCGATGCCCCAGCGCAGCATCCGCTCGCGTATCAGACGCCGGGCGCGTGCCACCGATTCGGTGCGGCCCGGCAGCTCGAACCCGAATCGCCGGATCGCCGCCACGGCGGAAGCGGCGGTGGCAGAGGACGTGGAGGACGTGGTGGAGGCGGCGGACACCGGAGGGTACGGACCGACGAGCTGGGGGCTGAGCGCGTTGCCAGGTACCACGACCGATCCTTCACGGTGGGGGGAAGCAGTGCCGAACATGCCTCTCCCGGAGCAGAGCGCGGCAGCCGCGTGAACTGGTTCACCGACTACACACTGTCCACCTGTCAGGGACACTTGGCAAGAGGCACTCTGAAAATTGCAGAGTGTTGTGTGCTCGGAGAAGGTGGCATGGCACACTCACCCAGGACATAGAGAACAGCGAGCACAGCACGTCGGGGAGGTCTTCAGTGAGTGAGCCGCGGTCCGCCCCCACCGTGGGACAGGTCGTGCTCGGCAAGCGACTGCAGGATCTGCGGGAGCGAGCCGGACTGAAGCGAGAGGAGGCCGCCAAGGTCCTCCACGTGGCCCCCGCCACCATCCGCCGGATGGAAACGGCCGAGGTCGCCCTCAAAATCCCTTACGTGCAGCTGCTGCTGCGGGCCTACGGTGTCGCCGACGAGGAGGCCGACGGCTTCGTCCAGCTCGCCGAGGACGCCAACAAGCCCGGCTGGTGGCAGCGCTTCCACGACGTCCTGCCCGGCTGGTTCAGCATGTACGTCAGCCTGGAGGGGGCCGCGAGCCTCATCCGGGCGTACGAACCGCATTTCGTCCCCGGGCTGTTGCAGACCGAGGACTACGCCCGTGCCGTCATGCGCAGCGGTGCCCTCGGCGCCACCGGTGCCGAGGACATCGAGCGGCACGTCGCGCTGCGCATGGAGAGACAGGCGCTGCTCGACCGGCCCGACGCGCCCAGATTCTGGGTGATCATGGACGAGACGGCGCTGCGCCGCCCGGCCGGCGGACCCAAGGTGATGCGGGCTCAGCTCGACCGGCTGCTCGAATCCACCGCTCTGCCGCACGTCACCCTCCAGGTGGCGGAGTTCGCCGCCGGACCGCACCCGGGCACCTTCGGGCCGTTCGTCCTGTTCCGGTTCGCGCTGCCCGAGCTGCCCGACCTGGTCTACAGCGAGTACCTGACCGGCGCGGTCTATCTCGACTCGCGCCCCGAGGTGGCCTCGCACCTGGAGGTCATGGACCGCATGGCGGCCCAGGCCGCCACCGCACAACGCACGAAACAGATCCTCCTGGATCTCCGCAAGGAGCTGTGAATGGACCGCATATACAACGGCATGCCTGCCCGCGAGCTGGGCTCCGAGGGCTGGCACAAGCCGTGGAGCGGTGGCAACGGGGGCAATTGCGTCGAGGCCATGAGACTGGCCGACGGCAGAGTGGCGGTGCGTCAGTCCGCCGACCCTGAGGGCCCCGCCCTGATCTACACGCGTGGCGAGATCGCCGCCTTCATCCAGGGGGCCAAGGCCGGGCAGGCGGACTTCCTGCTGCTGCCCGACGTGGCCTGATTCGATCTGCCGTCACGCCGGCCCCCGGTGTTACCGCTGTACCTGCCGTTTCGTTCGTCCACCTGCTGCACACTCTCTGGGAGCGTCAGATGACCGGGCAAGACTCCGCCGCCGTACACATCGACACCAGCAAGCCGCACCCGGCGCGCATGTACGACTGGTTCCTCGGCGGCAAGGACAACTACCCGGTCGACGAGGAGATGGCCAAGCAGCTCCTCGCCCTCGACGCGCGCGGCCGGGACATGGCGCGCGTCAACCGGGCGTACATGCACCGGGCGACCCGCTGGCTGGGTGCGGCCGGCGTGCGCCAGTACCTCGACATCGGCACCGGCATACCCACCGAGCCCAATCTGCATCAGATCGCCCAGCAGGTCGCCCCCGAGTCGCGGATCGTCTACTGCGACAACGACCCGATCGTGCTGGCCCACGCCGAGGCGCTGCTGCGCAGCACCCCGGAAGGCGCGACGGAGTACATCCAGGCCGACGCCCGCGACCCCGAAATGATCCTGGAGCGTGCGGGGAAGATCCTCGATTTCTCCCGGCCGGTCGCCCTCTCCCTGCTCGCGCTGCTGCACTTCGTCGACGACGAGGACGGGGCGTACGAGCTGGTCGGGCGGCTGGTGCGGCAGCTGGCGCCGGGCAGTTACCTGGTGCTCTCGCAGACGACGGGCGACTTCGACCCGGAGAAGGCGGCCCAGGCCCGCGCCATGTACGCCGCCCGCGGGCTCACCCTGCGCCCCCGCTCCCGCGAGGAGTTCACCCGCTTCTTCGACGGTCTCGACCTCGTCGAGCCCGGTGTCTCACTGACGGCCGAGTGGCACCCCGAGCTCGGTGGCGCCATTCAGGTGACGGGCGACGGCCCCATTCCGGGCTATGCGGGTGTCGCCCGCGTCAGGTGATCGACGACGCCACTCGACACCACCGTCACCCGTGACGGTGGTGTCGGTTGTCCGTACGGCGCTCGTACAGCCGATGGGCCAATCAGAGTTGGCGTGCGATCAGCCGATGATCGAAGCTCCAGTCAGATGACGGAAATTCCGGGCGTGCCGCCATTCGCCGCGCCGGGCCGTTATGACGACTGGAGGCTGAATGATGCCCGGCCTGGGTGTGGCGTTCGTGACGTTTCTGTCCGCGGGGATGCTTTCCGTTTTCGGCGGGCCCGCCGCGGCGGCAGGTGAAACGAACGGGAGCGCCAAGAACAAAACCACCGTCTATCTCGCCGGCGACTCGACCGTCGCGAACTATCCCGCGTCGGTACGCCCCATGGCGGGGTGGGGCCAGAAGATCGGCGAGTTCTTCACCAAGGACGTGAAGTTCGAAAACAGGTCGGCCGGCGGGCGCAGTTCGAAGTCCTATGTGCTCGAGGGGCATCTCGACCGACTCCTCGCCAGGATCCGGCCCGGTGACTACCTGTTCGCCCAGTTCGGCCACAACGACAAGCCGTACACGGACTCCCTCTGCTCGTCGAACAAGTTGTACTGCAATCGGCACACCGAGCCCGGCACGAGTTACAAGAAATACCTGGCGAAATACATCGACGGAGCCCGCAAGCGCGGTGCGACGCCGGTTCTGGTCACTCCCATGGGGACGCGAAATTTTGATCAGAACGGGCGCTTCCGCAATGAATTCACCAAGTACTCCGAAGCCATGAAGCAACTGGGCGCCGAGCGGAAAGTCCCCGTCATCGATCTGAATTCGATGAGCATCGCCCACTACAACCAAGTGGGCGTGGAGGGCACTAAGCGGCTCTTTCTCTACTGCAAGCCGGGCGAGTATCCGGCATATCCGTCGGGCCAGGCGGACAGGGTGCACTTCCAGGAATTCGGCGCGCGCCGGCTCGCCCGGATGGTCGCAGAGGCGGTGCGGGACAGCCACCTGCCGATCGCGCGGTACGCCATGACCCGGTCGGCCGTACCGCCGACCGGGTAGTGCAGGGCGACGTAACTCTTCATAAGTGAATATATGTGATCAGATGGTGCGTGCTGCCGCTCGAATGGTCGTCGCAGCCGTGCCCGTACGTCTCCGTCGGGGGTAGCAGGGAGAGTCATGCGGCGGTTCAGTGTCGCGGCAGCACGACAGGCATCAGCTGTCACACCGCGCAAACCATCAACGTTCCGCAGAGATACGAAGGTCGGCTGGTATCTGCCCGTCGCGCTCTTCGTCGACTCCGTCGGACTGGCGCTGCCGCTTGCGACAGCGCTCTTCGCCACGGATGAGGCCCACGCCGTCCAGTACGCGGGCATCGCGACCGCGGTCTGGCTGCTCGTGGGCGCCGTCGGCCAGCGTTACGCGTCCTGGAATCTGGGCGAGGGCAGGGCCGGACCGGTCCTGAGGGACTGGCTGGTGATGCTCGGCACGCTGGCGGTCCTGCGGACGGTCAGCGGTCTCGACAGCGCGCCGCCCGCGGTCTGTGCCGCGCTCGTCCCGTCGCTCGTGCTCGCGATCGCCTTCCGCAAACTGCTCCACCGCGACCTGGTGGCCACGTGCCGCGACGCCCAGGCCCTTCGCCATGTGCTGGTGGTCGGCGAGTCCGGGGCCGTGGACGAGGCTGTCGGGAAACTGGCCCAGCGCACCGACCACGAGTACGTGGTCGTGGGGGCCTGCGTGGCGGACAAACGTGACGTGCTGTCCGGAGTGCCGGTGTACACCCGGCTCAGGGAGGAGTGTCCCGCCCTGCTGGCCGATGACGCCAAGGCCGTACTCGAAGCGGCCGACGCGTTCGGCGCCGACGTGGTCTTCGTGACTCCGGGCGGGAACATGTCGGGTGACCGGCTCCGGCGCCTGTTCTGGGCCCTGCACGACCACGGATGTCCGGTGGTGGTCCTGCCCGGCGTCATCGACGTGGCACGGCACAGGATCCGGCTGGGCTCGGCGGCCGGACTGACGCTCCTGCACATCGCGCCGCCGACCCGTCACGGCCTGGCGGCGGTCCTCAAAGCCGTCACCGACCGGGTGGGCGCGTTCCTCCTGCTGGTCGCCATGGCCCCGGTACTGGCCGTGCTGGCGCTGGCCGTCCGCCTCGGATCGCCCGGGCCCGTGTTCTACCGGCAGACGCGGGTCGGCCGGCACAACAAACCGTTCCCCATGTGGAAGTTCCGGACCATGGTGGTGGGCGCGGACCGGCTGAAGAGCGGGCTGGAGACGGCCAACGAGAACGACGGCCATATGTTCAAGATGCGGCACGATCCACGCGTCACCTCGGTGGGCCGGTTCCTGCGCCGCTTCTCCCTGGACGAGCTGCCCCAGCTGCTCAACGTCCTTTTCGGCCACATGTCGCTCGTGGGGCCACGCCCGCCCCTTCCGGAGGAGGTGGCCTGTTATGACGAGGTGGAGATGCGCAGGCTGGGGGTCAAACCCGGGCTCACCGGGCTGTGGCAGGTGAGCGGACGTTCGGACCTCACCTGGCACGAGACCGTCTCGCTCGACCTGCGCTACGTGGACAACTGGTCGCTGGGCTGGGACATGGACGTCATGGTCCGCACGGTCCGCGCGGTGCTGAACGGGCGCGGGGCGTACTGAGGGCCGATGGCCGACGAGCCGGGGCCTGGGACTCAGGCGGGCATCGATGCCTTCTGGCTGCCCAGCCACCACTCGTAGGTGGTGGCGATGCCGTCCCGAAGCGGGACGGACGGCTTCCACCCGAGGCCGGCCAGGCGCGAGACGTCCAGGAGCTTGCGAGGCGTGCCGTCCGGCTTCGACGCGTCGAAGGCGATCCGGCCGCCGTAGCCCACGACTTCTCCCACCGTCTCGGCGAGTTCACGGATCGTCAGGTCCTCGCCGCAGCCGACGTTGACCGGCTCGTCGCCGTCGTACCCGCGCAGCAGGACGACACACGCGGCGGCCAGGTCGTCGACGTGCAGGAACTCGCGGCGCGGCGTCCCGGTGCCCCACAGCACGACCTCCTCCCGGGCGTCCCGCCGGGCTTCGTGGAAGCGGCGGATCAGGGCCGGCAAAACGTGTGAGGTCTCCAGGTCGAAGTTGTCGCCGGGCCCGTAGAGATTGGTCGGCATGGCGCAGATGTACGAGGCACCGTATTGGCGGCGGTAGGACCGTACCTGGGTGATGCCGGTGATCTTGGCGAGGGCGTACGGCTCGTTCGTCGGCTCGAGCGGGCCGGTGAGCAGCGCGTCCTCACGGATCGGCTGCGGCGCGAGTTTGGGGTAGATGCAGGACGACCCGAGGAACAGCAGCCGTCGTACTCCTGCCGCGTGCGCCCCGGCGATCACGCTCAGCTGGATCCGCAGATTGTCCTCGAGGAACTGCACCGGGTGGGTGCTGTTGGCCATGATGCCGCCCACTCTGGCGGCCGCCAGCACCAGGGCATCGGGGCGGCTCTCGCGCAGATGGGCTTCGGTCGCGGCGGCGTCACGGAGGTCGAGCTCGGTCCGCGGCCGGGTGAGGACCTCGTAGCCGTCCGCGGAGAGGCGACGGACGACCGCCGAGCCGACGAGTCCTCGGTGTCCGGCGACGAAGACGCGAGCCGGTGGGGGGAGCAGATCTTCCATGGGCCGAGTGTGCCAGCATTTCCCCCTCATATGGTGAATCTCGTTCATAGAGGGATAAACCAAAGGTCAATCGGTCATTCTTCCGCCCTCAGGAAGGGATACCGACATGGCAGAGACCGCAGTGCCGATCCGGCGTTCACTGCGCGGTTTCACCGGAGCCGGCTACGACAAGGGCCGCCCGCTGCTCGTACAGGCCGTATGGTTCGCTGTTTTGAGCCTCGTCTTCGTCAAATGGTGGTTTCCCGCCCGCTGGCGGCCCGCCCTGCTGCGCGCCTTCGGAGCGCGGATCGGGCGGCGTGTCGTGATCCGCCACGGAGTGCGGGTGCACTGGCCATGGAAGCTGGCCGTCGGGGACGACGTCTGGATCGGCGAGGACGCCTGGCTGCTGAACCTGGAGGACATCACGATCGGCAGCGACGCGTGCGTCTCCCAGGGCGCGCTGCTGTGCACCGGCAGCCACCTGCGCCGCTCGCCCACGTTCGAGTTCGACAACGGCCCCATCACCGTGGAGCCCGGTGCGTGGATCGCCGCGAAGGCCGTGGTGCTGCGCGGCGTCACCGTGGGGCGTGGCTCGGTCGTGGGAGCCGCCGCGGTCGCCCATCGCGATGTGGCCCCCGGCAAGGTCGTCACGACGGGAGTCACGGCATGAGAATCGTCCACGTGGTCACCCTCGTCAGCGACGACGGGGCCTTCGGCGGTCCGACGAGTGTGGCCTTCGGCCAGCTCGGGGAACTGGCGCGACGCGGCCACCAGGTCCGTCTCCTCTCCCTGTGGCGGGGTGCGGGGCGGGCGCCGGAACGGGTCGGTCCGGTGCCGGTCCGCACCAGGCCCGCCCGCCCGGTGATTCCCGGCCGGGGTTTCCTCGGGCTCATGCATCCGCTGCTGGCACGCGACATGTGGCGGGTCACCAAGCGCGCCGACGTGGTGCACATCCACGCGGGCCGGGATCTGGTCTCGCTCACCGCGCTGGCGGTCGCCGTGCTACGCCGCAACAGGTTCTTCGTACAGACGCACGGCATGGTGGAGCCCCGGCACGCCGCCTCGGCCCGGCTGTTCGACCGGCTGTTCGTGCCGTTGCTGCGCAGGGCGCAGGGCTGTTTCGTCCTCACCGAGCACGAGAGCAGGAAACTGGCGGAGGTCATCGGGCCGGACGGTCCACCGCTGCTGCTGTTGCCCAACGGCGTACGTCTTCAGGACACCGGTCATGACGACGGGCGCGGGCGCGCCGTCAGGGACGTGCTCTTCCTCGCCCGGCTGCACGCCCGCAAGCGCCCCGAGGCGTTCGTCGAGATGGCGGCGCTGGTCCACAAGGAAGTCGACGACGTCCGCTTCACCCTGCACGGGTCCGACGAAGGCTCGCTGCCGGCCGTCCGCGAACTGATCGCGGCGCGTGGACTGGAGGACGTCGTCTCCTGCGGTGGCCCGCTGGAGCACTCCGGCGCCGTGGACGCCATCGCGAGGGCGTCCGTGTACGTGCTGCCCAGTGTCAACGAGCCGTTCCCCATGACCGTCCTCGAAGCCCTTGCCGTGGGGACGCCGGTGGTCTGCGTCGACAGCTGCGGCATCGCGGGCGAGCTGGCCCGGCGCGGGGCGGCGGTCGTCACCGACGGCAGCCCGCAGGCCCTGGCCGACGCGGTGCGCGACCTGCTCGGCGACGAGGACCGGCGCCGTTCGCTCGTCGAAGCGGGGCGCCGTGCCGTCGAGGAGGTCTTCTCCATCCACGCGGTGGGGGGGCGGCTCGAAGAGCTCTACCGGGAGCGTTGACCTGCTCAGCGGGTCTTCCCCCCGGGAGTGCGTTCACCGTCTCGCCGTCCGCCCGGACGGCGGGCGACGAGACGGTGACGACTCTCCCTAACCGGCCTGCGGGGCGGGGGTACGCGTGAGTGGCGGTACGGACGACTCGACACGTTCCGCGCGGCCGGTTCCCTCCTCGTCGGCGAGCGCCGCCTCGGTCATGATCCGGGCCAGCTCGGGTGTGTACACCGTGGCACTCCAGCCCAGGAGGCGCTGGGCCTTGGCCGGGTCGCCGATCAGGTCGGGCACCTCGGAAGGGCGCAGATACCGCTCGTCGAAGCGGACGTGACGCTGCCAGTCCAGCCCCACCCGCTCGAAGCACAGCCCCAGGAAGTCCCGGACGCTGTAGCTGGTGCCCGTGGCGATCACGTAGTCGTCCGGCTCGTCCTGCTGGAGCATCCGCCACATGGCCTCGACGTACTCGGGCGCGTAGCCCCAGTCGCGGCGCGCCTCCAGATTGCCGAGGTGCAGGACCTCCTGGCGGCCGAGCGCGATCCGGGCCGCGGCGCGGGCGATCTTCTGGGTGACGAACGTGGCGCCCCGGCGCGGCGACTCGTGGTTGAAGAGAACACCGTTGGCCGCGTACATCCCATAGGCCTCCCGGTAGTTGCGGGTGACCCAGTACGCGTACACCTTGGCGCAGGCATAGGGCGAGCGCGGGTGGAACGGTGTCGTCTCGCTCTGGGGAGGAGGGGTGCTCCCGAACATCTCGGAGCTGGAGGCCTGGTAGAAGCGGCTGTCCGGACAGGTGCCCCGGATCGCTTCCAGCAGCCGCACCGTGCTGAGGCCGGTGATGGAGCCGGTGAACTCCGGTTCGTCGAAGGAGACCCGGACGTGCGACTGGGCACCGAGGTGGTAGATCTCGCAGGGCTGGACGGTGTCCAGCAGCCGGGCCAGGCGGGTGCCGTCGGAGAGATCTCCGTAGTGGAGGAAGAGCCGGGTGCCGGGCTCGTGCGGGTCCTGGTAGAGGTGGTCGATGCGGTGGGTCGTGAAGGTGGACGAGCGTCGCACCAGACCGTGAACCGTATAGCCCTTGTTGAGCAGCAGCTCGGCCAGATATGAGCCGTCCTGACCGGTGATCCCGGTGATCAGCGCCACTTTTTCTGTCATTTCGCCAGATTATGGTCACGCATTGTCGGGGAATGGCAGCGGCGCGACGGAATGGACCACCCGGGTCACTACGCGGCCGTCGGGCGGCGAATCCCTCCTTCGTGCGCCCTCGCGGCAATCGGACCAACCGGACGTGCCGGTCGGGCCCGGGTCGGCTCTCGTGGAATCACCACTGCCGTTGGAGGCGGGCCCGGGAACCGGTGCCCCTCGCTCCCGACGTTGCCGCATTCAAGGAGAACCATGAGTTCTGATTCCCCTGATGCCACGGCGGGGGCTGCCCACACGGCCACCGCCCGGCACATCGCCCGGCCCGGACGGACGCCCTCCAGCGTGCTCCCACAGCCCCCGGACGACCAGGAGAAGTATTCCTACGTCAAGCGTCGCTTCTGGGTGCTCACGGCCGCTTCGCTCATCAGCATGGCCTGTCTCACCCTCAGCCAGTTCAGGCTGATCCAGTCGTCCTTGTGGCTGGCCGTCCTGCTGCCGTTCCTGATCTTCACGGTCCTGTACTACGTTATTTCTCTGCGCGTGAACGCCTTCAGCGACGACTTCGATCTCGACGCGCACCGCCGACTGGTGGCGGAGTGGAAACCGGAGGTCTATCCGACCGTCAGTGTCTTCCTGCCGGTGTGCGGCGAACCCATCGACGTGCTGGAGAACACCTGGACGCATGTGCGCCGGCTCGCCGACCGCTATCCCGGCCGGGCCACCCCGTACGTCCTCGACGACTCCGACAATCCCCAGCTCGCCGCCATGGCCGAGGAGTTCGGTTTCGTGTACGGAAGCCGGCCCAATCGTGGCTGGTTCAAGAAGGCGGGCAATCTCCACTACGGGATGAGTATTTCCGACGAGGAGTACATCCTCGTGCTCGACGCCGACTTCGCGCCCCGCCCGGATCTGCTGGACGAATTGCTGCCGTACATGGAACGCGACCCGAAGACCGGCATCGTCCAGTCACCGCAGTTCTTCCGTGTGCTCGGCCGGCAGACCTGGGTCGAGCGCGGGGCGGGCTCCGTGCAGGAGCTCTTCTACCGGGCGATCCAGGTGTCCCGGCAGCAGCGTGACGGCGCCATCTGCGTGGGCAGCTGCGCCGTGTACCGGCGTACCGCACTCGAGGCCAATGGCGGCACCACGCTGATCGAGCACTCGGAGGACGTCCACACGGGCTTCGATCTGCGGCGTCTGGGCTGGGACCTGCGCTACGTGCCCATCCCGCTCGCCACCGGCAACTGCCCCGACAACGTGAGCGCGTTCTACCACCAGCAATACCGCTGGTGCTCGGGCTCCATGAGTCTGCTGGCGAACAAGAAATTCTGGGAGACGAGACTCAGGCTCGCCACCCGGCTCTGTTACGTTTCCGGCTTCCTCTATTACATCCACACGGCGTTCTTCGTGTTCATGGCCCCGCTGATCCCGATCGTGCTGCTGGTCGCCATGCCCGGCATGGTCAAGGTCGAATACACCCTGCTGGTGCTTCCCAGCGTCATCTACACCACCGTGATCTTCCCCTGCTGGCACAACTGCCCTTATCGGCTGGAGGCCTGGGCGGTGCGCCTGATGTACGGCTGGGCGCATCTCTTCGCCATCTGGGACGCCGTGCGCGGGACGCACCTCAGCTGGCGTCCCACCGGGTCGGCGAACGCCAGGCGGAACGGGAACCGGCGCTTCTGGATCGGCATGTGGGTCTGGAGCGGCGGTACGGCTCTGGTCTGGGTGGGCGTCGCGCTGTGGCGGGGGCTCACCATGCACCCGCTGGATTTCGCCCTGCTCTTCGTGTCAGGGCTGCTCTACGCCGTCGTTGTGGGCCGGGCCCTCGTGCCGGTCCGGGGCGCTGCCGGAGAACCCGTCCAAGCCGTGACGAGGAAGCCCCTGGCCGAGCCCGCGGACCATCTCACGGGCCGGTGACGTGGGTCGGCCGAGGCCGGAAGGCCTCGGCCGACGCGGCGTCCGGATGCTCAGCCGCGCATCCGCTCACGGATCCAGGCACCGCTCGGGGAGTGGGAAGTGGCCGCGGCGAACTTGCTGGCGCCGCAGGTGCCCTTCTTGAAGATCGAGTGTTCCTTGTCGTCGTCGGAGAGGCTCCAGTTCGTCCAGCCGATCTTCTTCTTCGCCATCAGGTCGATCCACTTCTGCGCCGTGGCGAAGTCACTGCCGTGCCCCGACCACGACGCGATGCCCCACTCGGTGACGAAGACGGGGAGCTTGTTCGAGGCGCGGTTCAGGATCGCCATGTATCCCGCCCCCGCCACGCGTGCGTAGAAGTGGAAGGTGTACATGACGTTCTTCGCGGTGAGGGGATTCTCGACGACCGACCGCTCGTCGTCTCCCTGGGACGCGCCGAACGTGGACCAGCCCGGTGTCGGGACGAGGATCACGCTGTCGGGGTCGATCGAGCGGATCAGCGGGATGACCTTCTCCGCGTAGCTCTTGATGGTCGACCACTTCACGTCGTGGGGCTCGTTGGCGACCTCGTAGATCACGTTGGTGCGGTGCTTGTGCCGCTTGGCGATCTCCGTGAAGAACTTCTTCGCGTTGGCGAGGTCCAGGTTCGGGTCGCCCGGGTTGACGGTGTGCCAGTCGACGATGACGTACAGGCCACGGGCGCTCGCCCGCTCGATCATCTGGTGCACCAGTTCGGTGTACTTCTTCGGATCGGCTTCGTACCCGCCCTGGCGCGCGTACGTCGCGACGCGCAGAACGCTCATCTTCCAGTCCTTGGCCAGCACATCCAGTGCCCGGTCGCTCACACAATGGGCGAACCACTGCGTGCCGTGCGTGCTCATGCCTTTCAGCTGGATGGGCTTTCCGGACTGGTTGCACAGCTGCGTGCCGCAGACGTGGATCTTGCCATGAGCCTGAACCGGGGTCATGGGCTTGGCGGCCGGGCCCGCGGGTTCGCCGTATGCCGTGTTCGCACTGAGAAGGCTGAATGCCGCAGCCGTGGCCATGGCAGACCGGACGGCCCACCGGCCGCCGGAATTGAACGAGCGCACCACTGTCTCTCTTTCCATGAGAGGGGAATGAAAGGCCAATGTGACGAACGTGGGCATATCAGGACGCGAGGCGGCAACCTGATTCGTCCGAGCGGCGGGGAATGTTCACCCGCGCAGCCGCGCAGCCGCGCAGCCGCGCAGTCGAGTCGTGCCGTTGCGCCGTTGCGCCGTTGCGCCGTTGCGCCGTCGCGCCGTCGCCCGGAGAGCTCCGCTGTGCCGGGCTACGCCTTCAGCGCCTCGGCCAGCAGTGCGGTGACCCTCCCGAGCCCGGCCGTCCGGCTCAGCCGTTCGGCGACATAGGCGGGCCCCCGCGCGCCGAGTGCGGCGGAACGCTCCCGATCCCGGCCGAGCAGGTGTACGGCGCCGTGCAGCGCCGCCGGATCCTCCGGTGCGACGACGAGGCCCGCGCCCGAGCGGTGGACCTCCAGTGCGGTGCCGCTCTCCGGGGCCACCGACGCCACGACCGGCCGCCCGGCCGCGAAGTAGGAGGTCAGCTTGGAGGGCAGGCTCATGTCCACCACCGAGGCCCGCTGGGTGACCACCAGTACGTCGGCCGCGGCCAGTACGTCGGGGAAGTCCTGCTCGTCGGCCGGCGGCAACAGGTCCAGGTTCGGCAGCCCCTCGGCGAGGCGCTCCAGGTGGGCCCGCCTGCTGCCGTCGCCCATCAGGACGACCCGGATGCGCCGGCCGGCGCCCGCCGCGATCCGGGCCGTCTCGATCAGCACCTCGAGCCCCTGCTTGAGACCCATGTTGCCGGAGTGCAGCACCACGACCTCGTCCGGCTGCCAGCCGAGCCGTGCGCGGACCAGGTGACGGTCACCCGTCGCAGCCGCCACATGGGTCCAGTTGGGCACCGTTCTGATACGCGGCGCCGTGATCCCCATCGCTTTGACGCGCTTGACGAACGTCTCGTGCACCACGCCGATCAGTGACGCCGAACCGAGGACGGCGGCTTCCACCCTGGACGCCAGTGAAGCCGCCCGGCTGCCGCCGGTGATCCCGCTCTGCGCGGCGGCGGCCCCCATCAGATCCTGTACGACGACCACATGGGGCACCCGGTGCCGGCGGGCGATGCGCCCGCCGATGACACCTCCCGCCAGACTCGGCATCTGGCTGAGCACGATGTCCGGGCGTACGGGCGGCGGCGCGAGTGATCCGTGCGCCAGGAAGCTGGACTCGTACAGAGCCCTGAGCAGGGCGGTCTGACGCGGTGGCACATAGTGGCGACGGCGGTGGAGATGAACGCCGTGCCGCAGCTCCCTCACCCGCCAGCGCCCCCGGTACGCCTCGTCCACCCGCCATGCCGGGTAGTGCGGCATCCCCGTGAGTACGTGCACCTCGGCGCCGCACGCGGCCAGGTGCTCCGCGGTCTGCGTCGAGTACGGTCCGATCCCCGCGTGCTCGGGGGCGTAGTTGGTCGATACGACGAGCACACGACGGCCGGCGAACAGACTATCCATTTTGCGAACATTACCGCAGATGGTCCATATGGCGACGGATAGTACCTTTGGTCCGGTATGTCTGCCCAGAGACAGGGGCCGATCTGGGATAGATGTTGCGTCGATGGCGATGTGGTCTCTTCGATTCGGGTGAATGAGGGTGCCAGGGTGCAGAGCGGTCAGGTCCGGAACGTCGCCGCGGTATGCGGCTGGGCCGTTGTGCTCGTCGGGTTGCTGCCGGGGTTGCTCCTGCAGGGGCTCGACGTGCGTCTCGGACCGGCGCTCGCCGTGCAGTGCGTCGTCGTGGCGCACGCCGGCGGCGCGCTCGCCCGGGTGCTCACGGCGACGACCGTGCGGCTCGTCGCGTTCGGCTTCTGGCTGTTCACCTACGTATGGCTCGGACTGGCGCCGCTGGCCATGCTCGCCATCGACGTGTACCCCCTCAAGTACCGGGCGGGGGACGGTGCCGCGTTCATCGCCGCGGCTCTGATCGAGATCGGACTCCTGGCCTACAGCGCGGGAAGCGCCCTCGCGGGCAGGCATGCCAAGGACCGGTCCGTCGTTCTCAACTCGGTGCTGACGCGCAGGCTCGCACCGGTACCCGTGCTCCTGATGGGCGCTCTGGTGTGCCTGCTCGCCGTTGTCCTGATTCCTCAGCAGGGCGGGGTGGGCGCGTTCTTCTCCAGCCGTGAGGCGCTCCGGGACACCGGTGCGAAGAACGGGGGCGGTGGTGTGGGCAACGTCATCGGGGCCTGGGCGCTGGCCGTGCCCGCCTTCTGGGCCCTACTGGCCCTGCTGCACCTGCCCCGGCGAAAGGCCGGCGACAAGCTGCTGCGGGGATTGCGCTGGATGCTGCTCCCGCTCCTGATCGCCCTCAACGTTGTCGTCAACAACCCCATCAGCAGGCCGCGCTTCTGGGTAGGAACGGTTCTGCTGACCCTGCTGTTCTCCATGAGCCTGCTGCGCCGCCCCCGTGTCTTCCGGGTCGCGGCGGCCGCGGTCATGGCCACCGTGGTGCTGGTCTTCCCCTACACCGACTACTTCCGCTGGGACGAGCGCGAAGCGGTCCAGGTGGTCCCCGTCGCCGAGCAGTTCACCACGAACGGCGACTACGACGCCTTTCAGCAGATGCAGACCGGAATCGACTACACCAAGGATTCCGGTTTCTCGCCGACGAGGGCTCTCGGGCCCGCCCTCTTCATGGTGCCCCGCTCGATCTGGCCCGACAAACCACAGGACAGCGGCATCCAGCTCGCACAGTTCGCGGGCTACGACTTCCACAATCTCTCGGCGCCCCTGTGGATCGAAAGCTATATGTGGGCGGGCATCCCGTCCGTGATCGTGGTCTTCCTCCTGCTCGGTGCCGCCGGACGCAGGATGGACGACATCCGCAGCCGGCTCCGGGACGGCCAGGCCACCTTGGCCGCCCTCCTGGTCCCGGCCTTCGCCGTATATCAGCTGATCTTCCTGCGCGGCAGCCTCATGGGCATCGTGGGACCGCTGGTCCTGCTGCTGATCATCCCGTTCTTCATCACCTCGCCCGCCGCCCGGACGACCCGGCTTCCGTCAGCGGTGATGCCGGCCGGCAACACCCGCCCCGTAACCGTCTCCGCAACAGGAGGGCATCCGTGACCGGCCCCATCGGATTCGACGACAGATACAACGAGCCGGACCAACTGCGCGATCAGGTGCGCCGGCTGCTGAGGTACCGCTGGATCATCGCGCTGGGCACCGTGCTGGGACTCCTCGGCGGAGTGTGTCTGGCGCTGTTGCGCGCCGACCAGTACACCGCCGTCGGCGAGGTCGTCGTACGCTCGACGGCGGACCCGTTCAGCTCGATCAACGTGTCCATCGACCACCAGCTGAGCATGGCCACGGAACGGCAGGTCGCGCTCAGCGCGACGGTGGCCGCCCGCGCCGCGCGCGCTCTGGGGGAACCGACCGCCGCCGCCAGACTCCACAGCGGCCTGAAGGTGATCAACCCGCCGGACACCCAGGTACTCCGCTTCGAGTACGTGTCCACCGACCCGTACCGAGCCGCCGGCGCCAGCAACGCGTTCGTCGAGGCCTACCTCGCCGACCGCAAGGACAGGATCGACGCCATGGTCCGGCGGATGACGACGGCTCTGGACGAGCAGGTCGCCACGCTGGCCAAGCAGGGCGCGGCGCAGAAGGGCGCGGCACGCGCCGGTACGCAGAACCAGATCGACACCCTGCAGAAGCGCATCCTGGACCTGAAGGCCCGGGACACCACCGGCGGTGACATCGTGCGCAAGGGCGCACCGCCCGCCCATCCCTCCGGGCCGGGTCCCGAAGTCATCGCAGGACTCGGTCTGTTGGGCGGTCTCACCCTCGGCATCGTGCTCGCATGGCTGCTCGCGGTGCTCGAACCGCGGGTGCGCTCGATTTCGGACGCGCAGGCCAGCCTGGGCGCCCCGGTGCTGGGCATCCTGCCCGGCGCACCCGAGAACGGTGAACTTCTGCAGGTCGGCCGCTCCAGCGGCCCCCTGACCGAGGCGTACCGGACGCTCGCCTTCCAGCTGACCCACGACGGACGGAACTCCGGAAGCGGCAGCCTGCTGGTCCTGGCGCCGAGAGAGCACCCCGGCACCGCGGCCGTCGCCGCGAACCTCTGCGCCGCGATCGCGGAGACCGGCCATGAGGTCCTGCTCGTGGACGCCACCGCCGGTACGCCCGCGCTGGCGACCCGGCTGCCCCGTCCGTCGGGAGGCGCCGACGGTTCGAAGGGCGATCGCGTGACGATCGACGCGGGCAGGGCGGGCCGCTTCGCCCTCCTCGCCAGCAACCAGGGCAAGAACGGGGCCGGCGCGCCGCCCGCGTCGGCGGTGAGCCGACTCCTGCCCGAGGCGTCCTCCGGGAAGTCGGTCGTGGTCCTCACCCGGGCCCTTCTCGACCACGCCGACGGCCTGCCGGTGGCCCAGCGGGTGGACGGCGTTCTCGTGGTGGGCAGTTTGAACCGCACCCTGCGCGACGACCTCAAGCGGGTGCGCGAACTGATCGGCTGCGCCGGAGGCCGCATCGTGGGCGCGGTGCTCGACAGCGGTGAGCGGCCCGGCTGGTTCCGGGGCGTCGTGGACGGTGCGAGGGTCCGGCTGAGTCCGGGCGCGATCACCTCGGCCTCGGCCTCCCCGCACGTACGGCCGCTTTCCACGCGCCCCGATGAGGTGGCGCGCGACGGTGCGGTCGCCAAACCGGACGCGGTCGCTGCCGCCTCGCCCAAGTCGGCGGACTCGCCCAACGCGCGCAAGTCGGCTGAACCGTCCGAGGCTTCCGGCTCGCGCAAGTCGTCCGGCACATCCAGTGCCTCCGCCGCATCCAGCACATCCAGCACATCCGGCACGCCCGACTCGTCGGACGCGTCGCTGACGGTCTCGAAGGGATGAGTCGACCGGGGACGGCCGTGCCCGCCGCGGATGCGGCCGCCCGGAGCGGGGTCGTGGCCACCGCGCGGGGCGGCTGGTGGGGCATCCTCGGCGCCGGCACCAACGCTGTCCTCGGCTTCGCCCTGGTCGTTCTGGTCACCCGCGCGGTCGGGGCCCAGGGAGCGGGCGCCGTGTTCACCGGCGTCGCCGTCTTCACGATCCTGAGCAACACCTGCAAGCTCGGCGCCGATACGGGCCTGGTGCGTTTCGTGTCCCGCGGCCTGGCCACGGACGGTGGCCGCGGGGTCGGGGCACTGCTGCGCGCCGCCGTGGTCCCGTGCGCCGTGGCGAGCACCGCGTCCGCCGTGCTGCTGTACACCTCCCCTCTGCTGGCGACCTCCCTGCTTCCGGCCCTGCCCCCGGGGGAGGCGCTGGCCCTGATCCAGCTCTTCGCGCTGTTCCTTCCGCCGGCCACGGTTTCGCTCGTGTTGCTCGGCGCGACGCAGGGCCACGGCACCGTGCTGCCGTTCGTGGGCGTCGAACAGATCGGGAAACCGGTGCTGCGGGTCCTCCTCGCGGTGCCGATCGCGATTCTGACGCCGGGCGTCCTGGAGCTGTCCGCCGCCTGGCTCGCCCCCTCGCTCGCCGGCGCCGTGGCCGCCTGGGTCGCCCTGCGCCGATGCCGCGTCACGCACGGAAGCGCACAGCGGCCCGAAGACCCCCCGCCGTGGCGGGAGTTCTGGTCGTTCGCCGGTCCCCGCGCCATCTCCTCCATCTTCGACATCTGCGCGGTCTGGGTCGGCGTCATCCTCCTGTCGGCCCTGGCGACGAGTGAGGAGGCGGGCGTCTACACGGCCATCGGCCGGATCGTCACCGCCGGGACCCTGCTGCAGCTCGCCATCCGGCTCGCCGTCGCCCCGGAGATCAGCCGCCTCCTCGCCGTGGGCGCGATCCACCAGGCACGTGGGCTGCACCGGATCTCCACGCGCTGGATCGTGCTGTTCTCCTGGCCGCTGCTCGTGCTCCTCGCCTGCTTCCCGGGCACCGTGCTCTCGGTCTTCGGAACGGGCTTCGACCGGGGAGCGGACGCCCTGCTCGTCCTCTGCGCCGCATCGGTGGTCAACATCTCCGTGGGCAACGCTCAGACAGTGCTCCTCATGGCCGGACGAAGCGCGTGGCACCTGGCCGTCACCGGCGCGGCGTTCACGGCCCAGGTGGTCATCGGCCTTCTTCTGGTGCCGCGTTGGGGAGTGATGGGTGCCGCGATCTCCTGGGCCGTCGCGATCGTCCTCGAGAATCTCGTGGCCGCCGCCCTCGTCCGTGACAGGCTCGGATTCAGGACCGTCGACCGCGGATACCGTCTCGCGGTCGTCCTCGGGCTCTGCCTCACGGCGGTCCTGGTCATTCCCGCACGGGTGTTCATGGGTGACACGGTGTCAGGACTCGCCGCCGGAATCAGCCTGCTGATTTGCGTATTTAGTGTAAGTTCATGGCGGTATCGTCGGACGCTGGGCATCAACGACTTCGTCGGTGTACTCCGAAGCCGCGTCACAGTGCGATCCGCATAGGCATCGAAACCGCGGTCATCCTCTGTGACCGCTCATTCGCCCACATCGCGTCAAAGTCGCGTCATACCCGGGGTGTTCCATGCGCCTGAGAAGAAGACCCATCATGAGGATCGCCGGTACGGCTTTCGCCACGGCCTGCCTCACGACCGCCTCCCTCGTCACCGCGTCCGGCTCCGTGGGGGCGGCGGGGGAGACCCTGCTGACCGCCGATGCCATGTCCACGTGGCAGACGAACGGAATCGTCTGGTCGGTGGAGTACGCACGAGGTGTCGTGTACGTCGGAGGGACGTTCACGCACGTCCGTCCGCCGGGCGCGGCTCCCGGCACGAACGAGAAGCCCCGGAAGAACTTCGCCGCCTTCGACGCCGTCACCGGCGCACTCCTGCCCTGCGCGAAGGCGTTCAGCGGAGGGGAGAACACCGTCCGTGCGCTGACGGCCTCGCGCGACGGATCGGTGCTGTACGTGGGCGGTTCGTTCGGCCGGGTCGATTCCACCGGCGTGGCGAACGCCGTCGCGCTGAACACGGCCGACTGCTCGCTGCGGGGGGACTTCAGGCCCCACGTGTCCGCGACCGTGCGGGCCTTCGACACCACGGACAAGGCCGTCTACCTGGGCGGCGACTTCTCCAGCGTCAACGGCCAGGCCAGGAGCCGCCTCGCGGCACTCAGTCCCAAGGGAGCGCTGCTGCCGTTCCGCGCCGACGCCGACCGGTCGGTCCGGGCCCTCGCGGTGTCCGAGAAGCACGGGAAAATCATCGTCGGCGGCGACTTCTACGTCATGAACGGCCGAGGGGCCCATGGACTGGTGGCCGTCAACCCGTCCACGGGAGCCATCGTCCAGACCTTCGACAAGTGGATCCCGAACGACTCCCAGGTCAAGGACGTCGCCAGCGACGGTACGAACTTCTACGTGGCGGGCGAGGGAGACGTGGGCTCCTTCGACGGCCGGCTCGCCGCGCGTCTCGACAACGGCACGATGCTGTGGAAGGACACGTGCCAGGGCGCCACCCAGGCCGTCGTCCCCTACAAGGGGGTGCTCTACAGCGGATCGCACGCTCACAACTGCGACGAGACTCCCGGAGGATTCCCCCAGTCAGGACGTCAGAACTTCCTGGCCAACTCCATCAAGAACGAGACCATCCTGCACTGGTTCCCCGACACCGACGACGGTCTCGGAGAGGGAGTGGGTCCGCGGGCCATGGTCATGGCCAAGGACATCCTCTGGGCCGTCGGCGAGTTCAAGGCCGTCAACGGCAAGCCGCAGCAGGGGCTCACGCGCTTCCCGGCCGCGCCCGACACCGGGGCGCCGGAGCTTCCCAAGCCCACGGCCTCCAGCACCACAGCAGGCCGGATCAAGCTCGACTGGCGTGCCTCGTGGGACCGGGACGACGCCATTCTCACGTACCAGATCTACCGCGACGGCACGCTCGTCAAGTCGCTCAGCAAGGCCTCCCGCCCCTGGGACCGCCCGCAGATGACGTACACGGATTCCGTGGCCCCGGGCTCCGTTCACAAGTACACGATCAAGGTGTCCGACGGCAGCAATGTCTCAGGGCACTCCGTCCCCGCCACCATGACCGCGGCTCGCTGAAGAAGGAACACCGGTCCGCCATGAGAAAGAGACGCGTCGGATTCGCCCCCGGCGTATACGACCTGTTCCACGTGGGACATCTCAACATCCTTCGGCAGGCGCGCGCCCACTGCGACCACCTCATCGCCGGAGTCACCTCCGACGAACTGGTGGTGCGTATGAAGGGGCGTCCGCCCGTCGTCCCGCTGGCCGAGCGGGCGGACATCGTCAGAAGTGTTCGCTACGTCGACGAGGTCGTCATTCAATCGATGCTCGACAAGGTCGACATATGGAAGAGTGTCGGGTTCGATGTCATCTTCAAGGGAGATGACTGGCAAGGGACGGACCTCTGGAGCGAGCTCGAAGCGAAATTCAAGAAGCTCGGCGTGGAGATCGTCTACTTCCCCTACACGCTCCACACTTCGAGTACGCGGCTGCGCACCGCGCTCGACCTCCTAGGCTCCCGGGCTCCCGACCCGGCCGGTCCAGGAGAGCTCCCGGTACTGCTTCACGAGAAAGGCGGCCATGAAGAGAACATTGGCCACGAGCAGTACGACGTACAGGTCGAGAAAGAAGTCGCGGTTCCCCAGGAATAGGAAACTCACACACAACACGCCGTAGTCGACGGGTAGCAGGAGTAGGGAGCGCAGCGCGGAGGGCGGCTGCTGCGGCTTTCTCTCCCACTCCTGCTTCCGCTGGAGCTGTTCGGCCAGGATCCCGGCGAAGAAGACGACGATGGTCACCAGCTGGAAGGCCATCGGGGCGAGCAGGTAGAGAGGATTCGACAGGTCGAAGAATCGGCCGAACGAGATCAGTACGACCATGTGGACGGTCGCGAGCTTGGCGCAGTCGAGAACGTGGTCCAGCCATTCTCCCAAGGTGCTGCCGGACTGGCGGCTCCGCGCCAGTTGTCCGTCCGCCGAGTCCAGGGCAAAGCCCAAGCTCAGGGCCAGGAACACACCGAACGCCATGGTCGGCCCCGGCGGGACCGTCGCGACGGTGATCAAGGCCGAAAAGGTGAACACTGCACTGAGCGCTGTCACCTGATTGGGGGTCACCCCGATGCGGTACGCCGCGGCGGCGAGCAATCGGCCCGCGGGCCGATTGACGTACCGCGCATAGACCGATACTCCCTTCGCGGACTTCTGCGCCGTCGAGAGCAGCCTGAGTACCTTAGCGAATTCGCTCATGTGTCCTTGTTCTTGGAGCTCTTGCGTGAGAGGAACGAATTATGGCAGATACCGGTGGTTCGACACTCGGATCCAGTCGCAGAAATCTTCTGCGAGGCGGGGCGGCCCTGGCCGGCACGGCAGTGGTCGCGACCAGCACGCCGGCCTACTCGGGGTCGGACTCGGACCCTAAAGGCATGAGGCCCAGGAGGGACATCGGCGACCCGTCCCGGCGCCTGCCCCTGTGGTCGCCGTCCGTCGTGAACGTGGTCACGGATTTCGGGGCCATGGGGGACGGCGAAACCGATGACACCAAGGCATTCGAGCTGGCCTACAGGTACGCGGAATCACGGGTGAAGAACGGGGTCGGCCGCACGGTCATCGACATCCCCGCCGGCACGTTCCTCATCAAGCGCCCGAATGCGCTGCTGAACGGCGCGGCGCCGCCCCGCCCGGCGAACGGTCTGCGTTTCCGGGGGGCCGGAAAACGCATGACCGAGATCGTCTTTCAGCCGGCCACGGGTCCGGGCTCGTACCTGTGCCGCAACATGGATGTCTGGGCGAACGTGAAGTTCGAGCAGATTCAGTTCCGGTCGGCCACGCCGGGTGCGTCGTTCTTCTACTCGTACTCGACCGGACAGGCGCAGGACTACCGGTTCTCGGAGTGCGAGTGGATGGGCGAGTGGGAGTACGGACTCGCCCTCGACGGCACCGACACCAACTCCGAGATGCGCTGGGACGCCTGCAGGGTCGGCGGGTCCTACCGCAGGGCCTTCCTCTACTCCGGCCTGTCCCAGCGCGCGTCGAATCCCCAGCAACAGGACCAGTTCCTCAACTACTGGTTCAACGACATGAAGGTGGAGTACGACTGGGGCAACTTCCTGGAGTTTCCCTACGGAGGCTCGATCAACTGCCGCGGCGGGTCGTACATCATCATCGGCAAGCGTCCCGACCAGAGCCCGGAGTACGGCAGGTCCAGCACCTTCTTCCGGTTCCCTCCCGGGCAGCACCACGACTCGGTCCAGCGCTTCCACGCCTCGGACATCCGCTTCGAGGTGCGCGACCCGGACGTCGTGATCATCGACTGCTCGTGGGGCAGCGGAACGGTCCACTTCAGCGACTGCGACGACACCGCCAACGCGTACAAGGACTTCGCCTCCTCGGTCAGCGCACACCGCTACGCGGTCGGTGCGCGCGGACCCCTGATCCGCTACGACTCCTGCCAGTTGGCGGGCCGTCACGAGTACCGCCCGGCCACGCCGACCGACAAGGTCCCGAAGGTCGTGCGCTACGACATGTGCCTGCTCAGAAGCCACAACTCCGCCGACTTCGTGCTGTCCGAGGACGCTCCCTCCACGCCCTTCGTCACGTTCGTCGACTGCATCGACGAGCCGAGCGAGACACCCGCGGGAGAGCCCACGCCGACACCCGGCGCGACCCCCGCCTCGGTCCCCGGCGGCGCGGCGTCGCCGTTCGCGTAGCCCGGCGCGGATGCACTGTGCGGCGGTACGGGCCGGGGCAGCCGCACCGGCTCCGTGCGGGGCCCGGCGGTGGGCGGCGTGGGCGGGTGACGGACTCAGCGGCGTGCGAGCGAGCCCCGGACGAAGGCGGCCTGCCCGGCGTGCTGGAGACCGTCCGCGATGACGCTCACCAGCCGGACGCCCAGGGTGACCGGAGGGGACCACGAGTCGTCCACCACCCGGCTCAGCGCCGTGCTCCTCAAGCCGCTCACGAAGCCGATCGTCCCGTCGTGGACGGCGTCGAAGTATCCGAGCAACAACTCGGCCGAGTCGATGCGGACGGCCGCGACCTGCTTCCTGGAATGGCCGTAGCCGGTGTCCTCCTCGGCGAACGGAAGTGCGAAGCGGGCCGCCCAGTCCTGCGCGAGCCACACCTGCTCCCGGCCCGCCGCGTCGGCGACATGGTCGTCCTGGATCCGCGTGAGGTGCCACACGAGCCAGGCGATGGAGTTGGCCCCGGGGTCGAGACGGGCGCTCAGGTCGTCTGCCGAGAGCCCCTCGACGGCCTCGTGCACCGCCTCCTGAATGCGGGTGAAGGCGTCGGCGAGCACATCTGCGGCGTTCATGGGGAGAGTGAACCCCGCGCATCCCCGGGGCCGGGGGTCCGACACGGGCCGTTCGGCCCGCCGGGTACGTGGGGGAGTACTACCGGCGGGTCAGCAGGAGGGTCAGGATCTGGAACGGGCGCAGCGACAGCCGCACCGCACCCTCCTCCACCGGAAGCGGGGCGTCCGCGAGCGGGCGCTCCAGCAGATCCGTGGCCACCGCCCCCGCCAGGGGGAAACCGCAGCGCAGCGTCGCCGTCGCCCGGCCGCCCAGTGACTCGTAGAGCCGTACGACGACATCGCCCGAGCCGTCGTCGGCGAGCTTCACCGCCTCCACGAGCACCCCGGAGCCGGAGCCGGCCACCGTCGTCACCACGGGCACCACGTCCGCCCCGCCCGGCCCCACCCGCAAGGGCAGATTCAGCGCGTAGCCCTCCGCGATCGCGTCCTCGATCGTCGCGCCCGGCAGCAGGGCGTACGTGAAGCGGTGCAGGCCCTGGTCGGCCCCCGGGTCGGGGATGCGCGGCGCCCGGACCAGACTGAGCCGTACGGTCGTGGTCGTGCCGCTGCCGTCCTTCCGGGTGCCGCGCGACACATCGTGCCCGTACGTCGAATCGTTGATCAGCGCCACGCCGTAGCCCGGCTCCCCGACGTGCACCCACCGATGCCCGTACACCTCGAAACGGGCCGCCTCCCAGCTGGTGTTCGTATGCGTCGGCCGGTGGACATGGCCGAACTGGATCTCCGCCGTCGACCTGTCGGCGTGCACGTCGAAGGGGAACGCGGCCTTGAGGATCTTCTCCGACTCGTGCCAGTCGATCTCGGTCGCGATGTCGATCCGGCGGCTCCCGGCCCGGACGGTCACGGTCTGCGCGATCCGCGAACCCCGGCCGAAACTCCGCTCCACGCGCAGTGCGCCGAGCAGCGGATCGCTCTCCGTGACCGTGATCGTCACGTCCTCCAGCAGATCGGTCCAGCGGCCCAGGTAGTGCTTGTCGATGTCCCAGGCGTCCCAGTGGTTCGGCAGATCGGTGTGCAGCCGCAGCAGATTGCCGCGCCCGCCGGGAGCGAGCACCTCACGGCCGGCGGCCAGGTCCCGCACCGACGCGAAGGTGCCGTCGGCCGCCAGCTCGACCCGTACGAGACCGTTGTCGAGGACCCGCCCGCCGCTGACCGTCACCGGCCGATGTGCCCTCGGCGTGTCGGTGGTGACGGGCGCGCAGCCGGACGCGGGCACCTCCACGAAGAGGGCGGCCGACCCGTCCGAGAGCCGGGGCAGGTCCGGGTCCAGGATGCCGGCCAGCGTGGCGGGGACGCGTACGACCTCGGCCCGGTCGAGCGGTCCGGCGTTGTACGCCCACGCCTTCGCCGGACCGGCCCCGCCCACCGCCTCCAGCGCCTGTGCGGTCAGCGCCGCCAGCTCCGCGGCCACCCGCGCGTACTCCGCCTCCGCCTCCTGGTGCACCCAGGCGATCGACGAGCCCGGCAGGATGTCGTGGAACTGGTGCAGCAGCACCGTCTTCCACAGCCGGTCCAGCTCCTCGTACGGATACATGTACCCGGGAACGTGCAGCGCGGCCGTCGTCGCCCACAACTCGGCTTCTCGAAGGGCGTGTTCACTGCGCCGGTTGCCCTGCTTGGTGCGCGCCTGCGAGGTGAACGTCGCCCGGTGCAGCTCCAGATACAGCTCGCCCGACCACACCGGAGCGTCCGGATACTCCGCCCGCGCCGCCTCGAAGAAGGCATCCGGATGCTCGATCACGACCTTCGCCGAGCCCTCCAGATCGGCCAGCCGCCGTGCCCGCTCCAGCATCTCCCGCGTCGGCCCGCCCCCGCCGTCCCCGTACCCGAACGGCGCGAGCGATCGCGTACCGCGCCCCTTGTCCTGGTAGTTGCGCACCGCGTGCGCCATCTCCCGTCCGCTGAGCGTGGCGTTGTACGTGTCCACGGGCGGGAAGTGCGTGAACACCCGGGACCCGTCGATGCCCTCCCACCAGAAGGTGTGGTGGGGCATCCTGTTCGTCTGGTTCCACGACAGCTTCTGGGTCAGGAACCACGTCATCCCGGCCAGCTTCGCGAGCTGCGGGAACGCCGCCGTGCAGCCGAAGGAGTCCGGCAGCCACACCCCGTGCGTCTCCACCCCGAGCTCGTCGAGGAAGAACCGCTTGCCGTGCACGAGCTGGCGGGCCAGCGCCTCCCCGCCCGGCAGGTTCCCGTCGGCTTCCACCCACATCCCGCCGACCGGCGCCCACTGGCCGCCGCGCACGGCCTCACGGATACGGGCCCACACCTGCGGGTAGCGGTCACGGACCCACGCGTACTGCTGCGCCTGCGAGCAGGCGAAGACGAACTCGGGGTACTCGGCCGCCAGAGCGGTCGCGTTGGAGAAGGTCCGCGCCGCCTTGCGCCGGGTCTCGCGGATCGGCCACAGCCAGGCGGTGTCGATGTGCGCGTGCCCGACCGCCGAGATGGTGTGCGCACCGGCGTGCGCGGGCCGGGCGAGGGCCCCGGCCAGGAGCGCCCGCACCTGCCGCGCGCTCCCCGGTACGTCGTCCAGGTCCAGCGCGTCCAGCGCCCGGTCCAGGGTGTGCAGGAGCTCGTGGCGACGCGGCTCGTGCTCGCCCAGCTCCAGCATCAGTTCACGCAGCACCTGTACGTCCAGCGACAGGTGCCAGACCTCCTCGTCGAGTACGGCGAGGTCGGCGCGGGCGAAGGTGTACAGGGGCGCGCTGCCCGCCGTGCGCTTGTCGCCGAGCGCGGTGGGAGCGCGGAAGCGGCCGGCCAGGACGTCGGGGTTGGACGCGGCCTCGATCAGGAACTCGACGCGCTCGCCGCCCGCGGCCGGGGAGGCGACCGGCACGTACTGGTTCTGCGGATTGACCGCCTTGACCGGAGTGCCGTCCGGCAGATGCACCAGCGCCTCGGCCTGGTTTCCCGGCCAGCCGCCGACGAAACCCGGATCGAACCAGGCCTCGACCCTGAGGCCCGCCCAGTCCTCCGGTACCTCGCCGCGTACGTGGAACCAGGTCGTGCCCCACGGCGGCCCCCACCGCGTCCCCATCGCGAACGGCTCGTACGCCGCGCCCGCGGCCTCGGCGAACGGGACCGGCTCGCCGGGCGCTTGCCAGGCCGACACGGTCAGGGGCACGGTGGCCGAGTGGATCAGCGGCCGGATGCGCTGGTCCAGGACGCGGTCGACGCGCTGCTCGATCCGGTGGCGTTCGTCATGCATCTCTCAGCACCTACTTCCGGTTGAGATAGGCGAGACCGGGGTGCGCGGCGGTGTAGCCGTCGAGGAGACGGCGGGCGACGGTGACGGAGTCGACGAGGGGGTGCAGCGCGAAGGCCCGGACGGCGGCGGCGCGCGAGCCGCTCTCCGCCGCCAGGACTTCGCGCTCGACGGCCTTGACCGCCGTCACCAGGCCGACGGCGTGATACGGCAGCGGGGCGACGGCGCACGGGTGGGCGCCGTTCGCGTCGACCAGGCAGGGCACCTCGATCACGGCGTCCTCGTCCAGCACCGAAAGCGTGGTGCGGTTGCGGACGTTGAGGATCAGGGTGGCCCGCTCGTCGCGGGCGATCGCCCGCATCAGGGCGAGGGCGACCTGCTCGTAGCCGCCGGACTCCGTGTCGGCCGCGTCGCGCCCGCCCGCGCCGGACGCGTCACGGCTCTGCGCCATGTACGTGGCCTCGCGCTCCGCCCGGGTCCGGTCCCAGCTCTTCAGCGACGGGTCGGCGTAGAAGGCCGCCTGCTGGTCGAGCAGGAACGCGCCACGGGTCCGCTCGGCCCGGCGATAGGCCCGTACGGCCTCCCGGTTGAAGTAGTAGTAGTGCAGGTACTCGTTGGGGATCGCGCCGAGCGAGGTCAGCCACTCGGGGCCGAAGAGCCTGCCCTCCTCGAAGGAGCCCAGGGCCTGCGGGTCGGCGAGCAGCCGGGGCAGCACGTCGCGCCCGCCGACGCGCAGGGCGCGCAGCCAGCCGAGGTGGTTGAGGCCGACGTAGTCGATCCACGCCTCGTCCGGGTCCACGCCGAGGAGGCGCGCGACTCGCCGGCCGAGCCCGACCGGCGAGTCGCAGATGCCGATGACCCGGTCGCCGAGGACCCGGGACATGGCCTCGGTGACCAGACCGGCCGGATTGGTGAAGTTGATGACCCAGGCGTCGGGCGCCAGCTCGGCGATCCGGCGGGCGATGCCGACGGCGACGGGCACCGTCCGCAGCCCGTACGCGATCCCGCCCGCGCCGACCGTCTCCTGCCCCAGCACCCCCTCGTCCAGGGCGACCCGCTCATCGGCCACCCGCCCCTCCAGCCCGCCGACGCGGATCGCCGAGAACACGAAGTCGGCGCCGCGGACCGCCGCGTCGAGGTCGGTGGTGACCGTGACCTCGGGGGCGTCCGGGATCCCGGCGGCCTGCTCGGCGAGCACCCCGGCGACGGCATCGAGCCGGGCGGTGTCCAGGTCGTGGAGGGTGACGTGGGTGACCCGGCCCTCGGCGCGGTCGCCGAGGAGGGCGCCGTGGACCAGCGGGACGCGGAAGCCTCCGCCGCCGAGGATGGTCAGCTTCATGGGTGCCTCCGTGGCCGTGGCCGTCGCCGTCGCCGTCGTCGCCGTTCTCCGGTGGCAACGCTGTCACCTTCGGGGCGATCGCGCGAGGACCACGGTTCGGCCGCGGTGCGGACGGGGCGAGGTCGGGTACGCCTATCCGAGGTCGAAGGCGTTCCGCAGCCCCAGCCGGTAGCGCGTGCGGTCGTGCCGCTTCAGGTGCTCCAGTTCCGGAGCGCGGAAGAGGGGCTTGACCGTGCAGCGCGCGGCCGGTGAGGCGATCCGGTCCAGGAGGGCGTTGACGGCGGCGCGAGCCGAGGCGTTGGCGCCCTCCATCGTCGCCAGGTCGATGTCGACGGCGACGTAGTCCCCGGCCAGATACAGGTTGGGGATCCTCGTCGCCGCCGAAGGCCGGTTGTGGAAGGTGCCCACGGGGTGGATGAGCAGCTCGTCCTCGTTCGTGGGACGCGGCGTGCCCAGTCCGTCCACGCCCGGGTCCAGGAACCAGGAATGCAGGGCGGTGTCCTTGAGGACGGTGCGGCCCGTGTCGTTCAGGGCCGCCTTCAGCTGCGCCCACACCTCGCGGGCGACCTGCTCGCGGGTGCACTGCTTGGCCGTCCTGCCGTAGAGGATGCCGGGCTTGTCCCACTCGGAGATGTCCACGGAGAGACAGTCGACCGCGGCCCCGTCGCCGTAGTCGGCTGGGAAGTCGCGCCGCGGCCAGTGCTCGGCCTGCTGGATGGCGGTCAGGGACCAGGGGGAGTCGACGCAGTTGAGATGGCCGTGCACCAGCGGGGCGCGCTCGGTCAGATAGAACTGGATGCCCGTCATCCAGTCCGTCTCCAGCTTGTCGCACCGCGCCAGCTGCGGATCGGCCGCCCGCAGCGCCGGGCCCCAGGTGCGGCGTGCGTGCTCGACCGGGATCGCGGAGACGTAGTGGTCGGCGGTCACGGACCGCCGTACGCCCTGCGGATCCTCGGCGACGACCTCGGTGACCTGCCCGGATCCGTAGACGAACTCCCGTGCGGTCCAGCCGATCCGGAACTCCACGCCCAGCCGGGTCAGATGGTCCACCCATGGGTCGATCCACGCCTCATTGGTGGGAGCGTTGAGCATACGGTCCGGTGGCCCGTCCGCGCCCCGGCCCAGCGCGTTGAAGACGAAGGCCTCGCCGAGCGTGCCGACCGTGCGGGTGCTGGCCTCCTCCGCCTTCGTCGCGACGATGTTGCGGGTGACACCGACCGCGAGGAGGCGCTGGTAGTCCGGCGACATGAGTTCGGCGCGGACGAAGTCCCACCACGGGGTGCGCTCCCACACCTCGTCGCGCCGCTCGTCGCAGCTGGTCAGGAAGACGAGAACGCGGTTCACGAAGTACGCCGTCTCGTGCACGGGCAGGCGTACGGCCGTCTCCAGCAGGGCCGTGAGCGCACGGCGGATCTCGTCGGCGGTCAGCCGGGCCGGCCGGTGACCGGGCCAGGGGATCGAGAAGCGGATGTCCTCGCGGCCGGTGCGGGCCATGCTCATCTCACTCGGCGCCACGAGGTTGTCCCAGACGCCGTTGGCGTTGCCGGGGAAGGGGATGCGCCGCATCGTGTCCGGGAGATTGTGGTAAATGCCCGGGATGAAGCGGAAGCCGTGCTCGGCCGGTAGGGCTCTGCGGCCACCCTTCCCCGTGCCCGGCACGTCCATGCTGCGGGCCTTGCCGCCGAGCGCTCTCCTCTCGTACACCGTCACCCGTAAGCCGCGCTCGGCGAGTTCATGGGCCGCGGTGAGGCCCGCGACCCCGCCGCCGATGACGGCGACGGACGGTGCCCGGTGCGCGGTCGCCGCCGTGGCCGGGGCGGTGGCCGCGGCCGCCGTCCCGCCTGTGCCGAGGGCGACCGCCGATCCCGCTGCCGTGGCTCCCGCGATGAGGACGCGCCGTGTGGTTCCGGTTCCCGTTCCGTTTCCGGTTGCCGACCGATCCATGCCCAGCTCCCTACTCGGCGGTAACTGTCACATCCGGCGCAGGAGCATACGGACGGCCCGCACACCCCGGAAGGCACGTGCGGGCCCATTCACCGAGCGCGACGCGCCCCGGGACACAATGGGGCCATGCCCCGACGCACCACCCGCCCCAAGCCCCCCACCGTCACCGCCGACGCGGCCTGCCCCTGCGGGCTGTCCGCCACCTACGGCACCTGCTGCGGCAGGTTCCACACGGGATCCGCCACCGCCCCCACGTGCGAGCTCCTGATGCGCTCCCGCTACTGCGCCTTCGTCGTCCGCGACGAGGCGTATCTGCTGCGCACCTGGCACCCCACCACCCGGCCGCGTTCCGTCGACTTCGACCCGGACATGTGCTGGAGCGGGCTGGAGGTCGTGGACACCACGGACGGGAGCATGTTCCACACCACCGGGACCGTCACCTTCGTCGCCCGCTACACGCACGGCTCCGAGCCCGGAGCGCTGCGCGAGCGCAGCCGCTTCGAGCGGTACGACGGAGCCTGGGTGTACGTGGACGGCACGTTCGAGGAGTGAGCGGAAAATCCGTTGCCGCCCGATGCCGCGCGCCCTAGCGTCCGGGCCATGCTGCCCAAGGTCGACACGGATGAAGAGTGGGACGCGATCGTCCCCGACGAGACGGTGATGCGCCCCGGCGCGGAGGACCTCTGCGCCCGCCTCGGGCTCGCCGGAGCCCCGCTGACCCGCTTCACCGAAGGCTCACAGCCGGTCTACGCGGTGGGCGACGAGCACGTGCTCAAGCTCTTCCCCGGGGCCGCCGCCGAGGACGGAATCGCCGAAGGGCGGGTCCTGACCCACCTTCAGGGACTCCTGCCGGTGCCCACCCCGCAGGTGCGCTCCTTCGGCCCGTACGAGAACGGCTGGCAGTACGTCCTCATGTCCCGGCTCCGCGGCGAGGGCCTGGCGCCCGCCTGGGAGCGCATACCTCAGGCCGACCGGGAGCGCATCGTCACCGAGGCCGGCGAGACCCTCGCGGCCCTGCACTCCCTCGACCCCGAGCCGCTCGCGGACGTCCTCGGACCCGGTGACTGGGCCGGGTTCACCGAGCGCCGGCGTGCCGGTGCCGTGGAGCAGCAGCGCGAACGCGGACTGCCGGAGGCCTGGTCGGAGCAGATCCCCGGCTTCCTCGACTCGGTCGCGCTCACTCCCGGCCCGCACCGCTCCCTGCTGCACACCGAGTTCATGCGCCAGCACCTCATGGTCGATCCGGAGGGGTGGCGGCTCACCGGGCTCTTCGACTTCGAGCCCGCGATGATCGGCGACCGGGCGTACGACTTCGTGGGTGCCGGGCTCTTCGTCACGCGCGGCGATCCGAAGCTGCTCGACCGTCTCTTCAGGGCGTACGGCCGCGGCTTCGAGCCGGACGAGCTCCTCGCGTACACCCTTCTGCACGTCTACAGCAATCTCCCCTGGTATTTGCGCGAGCTGCCCGCGCCGCCCGAGCCGACGCTCGAATCGCTCGCGCAGACGTGGTTCGGCACGGCCTGACATCAGGGTCTGCTCCCGAGCGCTACCCCCGGTCAGAGCAAGAACTCACCTGACTGGATCAGGTTTCGCCCTGTCAGCGCGCGTGTCGGGGCGTCGGCGGCTGGGATGAGCGTCGTGTGGGCCAGCCGGTCCGCACGGTGATGCCGTCGGAAGCCCGCAGAGGCCATCGGTGCCGGCGGGGAAGGAAGCCACGACATGAACAGTCAGACCTCGACCGCTGGACGGATCCGTGCGCGACGCTCGCGGGTCCTGCTCGCCTCCATAGCCGGCGTCATGGCCATGACCGGCCAACTGCTGGTGGTGGCCCCGCCCTCTCACGCGGCGAACCCGGAACCCGAGCAGCAGCAGCAGATGAAGCTCTCCGAGCCCCGCCCGGACCATGACGAGGACGAGGACGAGGAGCAGGGCAAGGATCAGGGTAAGGACAAGGGGCAGGGCAAGGACCAGGGCAAGGACCAGGACCAGGGCAAGGATCAGGAGCAGGGCAAGGACCAGGGCCAGGACAAGGAGCAGGGCAAGGAGCAGCCGAAGATCCCTCCGGTCCTGCACGGGCTGCTGCAGTTCACCGCTGACGCGATCTTCACGCCTCCCGAGGGCGTCACCTCGGTGTTCGTCCAGGCCTGGGGCGGCGGTGGCGGCGGTGGCGGCGGTGGCGGTGGCGGTCGCGGGGACGGGGCCGTCGAGGGCGGCGACGGTGGCGGTGGCGGTGGCGGCGGCTTCACCTGGTGCCTGATCCCGGTCAAGCCCGGTCAGCACTACCTGGTGGATGTCGGCCTCAGCGGCATCAAGGGAGAGGGCGGGCCCGTCAACGGGGCCGGAACCGAGGGCCGTGACGGAGGGGCGACCAGCGTGACAGGGCCCGAGAACAGGCTGCTGCTCGCCGCCACAGGTGGAGAACGAGGCGGCCCCGGTCTGGCCGGCGGCGGCGACGGCGCACCCGGCCACGGCGGCAACGGCTCGTGCTCCACGGGCGGGCTGAACCGGTCCGGTGACGACGGTGACGGCAGGATCGGCGGCGGTGTCGCCGACGGCATTGCCGGCCTGCCCCCGGTCACCGCTGTCGGCGGTGACGGTGGTCAGGGCGGCCGCCCGGGCCAACCGGGCGATGACGGCCAGCCCGGCGGCGCCGGATTCGCCGTCGTCTACTGGTAGACGCGGACCGGCAGACCCGAACCGCCCCTCGGCCGGCTGTGCCGGGGGGCGGTCCCGCGCCGGACCGGCCGAGACGGTCAGACGCTCGTCGTCGACCCCGGCCGCACGATCATCAGCACGGTGACCGTGGCCCACAGCAGATTGAACACTCCGGTGTACATGGCGAGCCGCTTGGTGTCCGCGATCTCGGCCGGGCCCTCCAGGACCTCGCTCTGCCGGGGCAGCACCAGTACGGCGAGCACCGCGCCGGCCAGCGCGGTGAGCGCGATGGAGACGATCAGCCAGGCGTCGCCCAGCACCTGGAGGCTGATGGCGGTCGCGAGACCGAAGACGGGGACGACTATGCCGATGCCCGAGTACACCCGGCAGACGCGGTGGAGGTTGCGCAGGACCGCGCGCGCCCGGTCGTCGTCCGGCTCGGCGATGACCTGGCGGGCGGTGGCGGGGAACATGCTGGCGGCCACGGTCACGGGGCCCACGGCGACGATCGCGGCCAGGACGTGGACGATGAGGAGGATCTTGGTCACGGGATGACGCTAACGAGGCACGGGACACGGCCGGCAGTGGCGCCGATGCCACGTTCCAACGGATTCTCGCCAGGGCTCCGGGGCACGTGTTCCCTGCCCCGGACCGGCGCACCCCTCGTTGGCGGGATCCGGGCGAGGGCATACGTTATGGCCATGCACACCGTGGCCGTGCTCGCCCTCGACGGCGTCATCCCCTTCGATCTGTCCACCCCCATCGACGTGTTCGGACGCGCCCGGCTGCCCGACGGCCGGCCCGCCTACCAGGTGAGGGTCTGCGCCATCGAGGACGAGATCGACACGGGCTCCTTCACGCTGCGCGCGCCCTGGGGCCTCGACACGCTGGCCGACGCGGACACCGTCGTCCTGCCGGGCTGCGCCAAGCCCTGGGAGCCGGTGCCGGACGAGGTGATCGATGCCGTGCGGCGGGCGGCCGCGGACGGCACCCGGATCGCCTCGATCTGCGTCGGCTCCTTCATCCTCGCCGCGACCGGGCTGCTCGACGGGCTCCGCGCCACGACCCACTGGCTCGGCGCCGACGGCCTCGCCCGTATGTACCCGAGGATCGAGGTGGATCCGGACGTTCTCTACGTCGACAACGGACAGTTCCTCACCTCGGCGGGCTCGGCCGCCGGTCTTGACCTGTGCCTGCACATGATCCGCCGCGACTACGGCTCGGCGGTCGCCGCCGACGCGGCACGGCTCTCGGTGATGCCGCTCGAACGCGAGGGCGGCCAGGCCCAGTTCATCGTCCACCAGCAGCCCCCGACCCCCAGCGGCGCGACCCTGGAACCCCTGCTGCGCTGGATGGAGGAGAACGCCAGGCGCGAACTGACCCTCGCCGACATCGCCGCCAGGGCCGGTATGAGCCCCCGCACGGTCAACCGCCGCTTCCGCGAGCAGACCGGCACCACCCCGCTCCAGTGGCTGCACCGCGCCCGCATCCGCCAGGCCCAGCACCTCCTCGAAACCACCGCCCACCCGGTCGACCGCATCGCCAGCCAGGTCGGCTTCGGCTCGCCGACGGCCTTCCGCGACCGCTTCAAGCGCCAGGTGGGTACGAGCCCGCACGCGTACCGCCGCGCCTTCCGCGGTGCCTAGTACCGCAACCGCGTGCCGGTACCGCGCCCGGTAGAGCCGCACCTGGTACTGGTCGAGCCCGGACTCGCCCTTCGCGATCTGGAAGCACTCCTCCATCGCCCACCTTGCCCGAGGTCGTCACATGGCGACGGTCTTCACCTCGTCGGGAGACTTCTGCCGGACGCCCGGGCGATACAGCAGGAAGGTCACGACGAGGCCGACGGCACAGAGGCCGGCCGCCCACCAGTACGCGGTGGAGTAGCTGTGCAGCGCCGCCTCGGCGAACACCTCAGGAGTGGGCTGCCTGCTGCTGCGGTAGCCGCTCGCGGCGCTCGCCGCGAGCGTGTTGAGGACGGCAATGCCCAGCGAACCGCCGATCTGCTGCATGGTGTTGACCGCCGCGGAGGCCACGCCGGCGTCGTCCTCGTGGACCCGGTAGGTGGCCAGATCGATCGCGGGCGCGTAGACCAGACCGAGACCGAGGCCCAGGACGAGCAGCGGCGGCAGAATGCCTCCGGTGTAGGTGCTGTCCAGCTCCAAGCGGGTGAACCAGACCATCCCCACGCCCAGCAGCGCCATCCCGAGGGGAATCACGACCTTCGGCCCCACCCGGGGCATCAGCACCCCCACGGCCAGACCGGAGGCGACGACCAGAGAGACAGGGATGGGCAGGAAGGCGAGCCCCGCCTCGACCGGGGTGTACGTGAGCGTCTGCTGCATGTAGTAGGCGAGGAAACAGCGCCACCGCGTACATGCCTCCGGTGGCGACCAGAATGGCGATGTGCGAGGCGCCCCGGTCCCTGTCGAGCAGGATGCGCAGGGGCAGCAGTGGACGGGGCGCCTTCGACTGCCAGTACACGAAGAGGGCGAGCAGGACGAGGCCCCCGGCCGGCAGACCCCAGGTGGCGGGCGAACTCCACCCGTGCGACTCGGCGTTGGAGAACCCGTACACCAGGCCGAAGAGTCCCAGGGTGACCAGCACCGCGCCGGGCACGTCGAGCTTGGCGCGGTGGGTCGCCCGGGGCTGACGTCCGATCAGCAGCAGACCACCCAGGAACGCCGCCGCCGCGAACGCCAGGTTGATGTAGAGGGTCCAGCGCCAGTTGAGGTATTCGGTCAGCACGCCGCCGAGCAGATTGCCGAGCGCGCCGCCCGCGCCCGCGATGGCACCGAAGATCGCAAAGGCGCGGCCCCGCTCCTTGACGTCCGTGAAGATGGTCGTCAGCAAGGAGAGGGCGGCCGGGGCCAGCAGGGCACCCGAGACTCCCTGGAGCGCCCTTGCCAGCACCAAGAGTTCAAAGTTGCCGGCGGCTCCGCCGAGCATCGAAGCGGCAGCGAAACCGATCACGCCCGCGAGGAAGGTCTCCTTGCGGCCGAAAAGATCGGCGATGCGCCCGCCGATCAGCAGCAGACTGCCGAAGGTGAGTGCGTAGGCGGTGACGATCCACTGCCGGTCGTTGTCGGAGAAGCCCAGGTCGGCCTGGGCGGACGGCAGCGCGATGTTCACGATGGTGGCGTCCAGCATGATCATCAACTGAGCCAGAGCGATCACGGTCAGCGCCCACCACCGCCGCGAGGACTGCTGGGGCGGGGGGGCCGGATTCGGGCGGGGTGCCGGTGAGTTCGCCGGTGGATAACGACATGGCGGGCTGCTCCGTTCGGAAAAAGATGACTAACTGGATGGTTATGTTTCTGGAGTCGGCCTGGCGAAGATCCGACAGGCCGTCAACAAGGGTTCGAGCAGGGGTGCGGGAGCGGGCGCGGCAGAGGGCCCGGCATGGAGTCACTCCGTAAGTCGAATCCGGATGCCCACCGCGCGATGTCCGCGCCCCTTCAGGCGGCTCCCCAGCAGGCCGACCCGCGCGACAAGGCCGTACTTGCGCTTCATCAGGTCGAGGTAGTGAACGGTGTCCCGGTCGGCGGGCAACTCGGCGGCACCCGGCACGGCCTCCCCCTTCGGGGTCCCCCTCCAGTCGCACGGAGCGACGGTCACCCGGCCGCTGTTGCGGATGCGCTTGACCTTGCCCGCGTCGGCCGCGCTCCATACGGCCAGACAGTCCTCGTCCCGCATCACCCACACCGGAGTGGGCACCGCGCGCCCGTCCCGGCGGAACGTAGTGAGAAGTACGTACCTGGCCGCCGCCAAACGGTCAACTGAGCTACCAGGGACGGATGTTGAGGCAGATCGCGATACAGTCATCGCGATAGCATAACTGGTTAGTTAAGTAACTGCCGCCGCGAACCGACGCGGAGTCAATCCTGTCCACGAGGAGCGATACGTGCTGACCTTCGCCTGGGCCGTGCTCGCCGGGTTCGCCCTGGGTACCCCGGCCATCCCCTTCGGCCTCTCGATCTCCCTCACCCCGCCCGTCGCACTCCTCGCGGTGCTCCTGGGCGCGGCCGGATGCCTGCTGTCCGCCGTCTTCGCGGTCGAGCAGATACGTACGCGATGGCTGGCCCGGCGCTCGAAACGACGGCCTGTCACCCCTGGACCGCCGCCCGGGAAACGCGGGAACCGGCTCGCCGGCCCCACCGGCCGACGGGCGCGGCGCGTGGTGAACCGGTACGGCGTGATCGGCTTCGGCATCATCGGACCGGCGCTCTTCGGTACGTGGGGATCGGCCATGCTGGGCACGGCGCTGGGCCTGCCCCGGTGGCGGCTGATCGGCTGGCTCATGGCAGGTGTCACACTGTGGTGCACCGTCATGCTGCTTGCCTCCGAGGCGCTGATCGACGCCTTCGGGCTGAGGTGACGGTACGCTCCAATCGCCGGCGAAGTTACTGGTGAAGCCGCTGGCGGAGTGCCGTCCACGTGCTTACGAAGTGCTCGCCGGCCAATGAGGTAACCATTTAGTCAGGCGCTGTTAGCATGACCCCCATGTCCCGAGCCGAGGCCACGAAGGCGCGCATTCTCCAGGCCGCGACCGAGGAGTTCGCGGCGCACGGGATCGCGGGAGCCCGCGTGGACCGCATCGCCGCGGCGGCCTCGGCCAACAAGAACCTCATCTACGTCTATTTCTGCAACAAGGACGGGCTCTTCGACGCCGTCTTCGACGCACATGTCGGACGAGGCCTCGACATGGTGCCCTTCACGCCTGACGACCTGCCGGACTACGCCGGGCGGCTGTTCGACTTCTACCAGAAGCACCCCGAGGTGCTCCGCCTGGCGACTTGGCACCGGCTGGAACGCGGCACCGACGTGGAACGGGACCCTGCCGTCGCCGAGCCCACCCGCAACGAGAAGCTCGCCTCGCTGGAAGCGGTCCAGCGGGAGCGGAGCGGTGCACCGGGCTTCGCCCCGGCCACGCTTCTCACCCTCGTCCTGGCCATCGCCTCGGCCTGGAGTCCGACGAACGCCGCGAGCATGCCGGCGTCAGCTGTCCTGGCATCGAGCCCGGCGGAATGCCGGAGCGCGATCGTGGAGGCCGTGCGGCGCATGCTGTGACGGACGGCGTGCGTCCCGTCGCGCCGGTCGCCAAGATCAGCAGGTCTCTTCTCCCTTCCTGTGCCGGGTCGTCAGCCGGCCAGGATGGTGACGCCGGTCATCTGGGCGCCGGTCTCGGTGCGGGGACGGTGGCGGCTGCCGGGAGCGAAGACGACGTAGGTGCCGGGACCGTGCCGCTCCTCGCCTTCGATGACTTCACCGCGCACCACGTAGTACCGCTCCTCGGTCTCGTGGACATCGACCGCCGGGCGGCGTTCGGTACCACTCCAGGTGCCTACCGCAGGGCCTTCGCCCACCCCCGGGCCGGCTGACGCCGACGTCGTCGATGTCCCGGAACGAGGCGCGGGCGTGCGTCGTGCGCTTCAGTGCACGGGGTGGTGGCGCACCACCAGGCCCGGGTTGTAGGCGGCCAGCACCTTGTTCGCCCTGGCCAGCGTGGCGAGGGCGTGCTCACGGTCCGCCCGGTCCTCGGGGCAGAAGGGTGCGCGGAAGCGCCGCGCCTCGCGCGCGGCGCACTCGGCGTCGAATTCCGCCTGCAGGATGCCGATCGGCATGCACGCCCCGATCAGGGCGGCGACGCGATCGGGGATCGGGACGGGTACAAGGTTCGACGCGGTCACGTGAAGTCCTCTGCAGATGCTGTGCCGGGGTCACCGGGCGACGAGTGTGCTCGTCTTCTATACGTACCGGATGGGGGTCCTGGTTCGTCGCCGGGTTCGTCTCTGTACGGCAACCGTTCACGTACGCCCGTTGATTCCGCGGCGATCCCGCGCGCCGCCGCCCTCAGCCGTGCCCCGACAGCACCTGCGACAGGTCGTACCGCACCGGCTCCTCCAGCTGGCCGTACGTGCAGCTCACGGGTGTGCGGTCCGGCCGCCAGCGCCGGAACTGCGCGGTGTGCCGGAAGCGGTCGCCCTCCATGTGGTCGTAGGCGACCTCGGCCACCCGCTCGGGCCGCAGCGCCACCCACGACAGGTCCTTCTTGCCCGACCAGCGGCTCGGCGCGCCGGGCAGCCGGGCGGCCTCGTGCGCGGCATCGTCGGACCAGCGCGCCCACGGGTGGTCCGAGACGTCGGCCATCCGCAGCGGCTCCAGCTCGCCCACCAGCTCCTCGCGCCGCTTCATCGGGAAGGCCGCGCAGACGCCGACGTGCTGGAGGGCGCCCACGGTGTCGTACAGGCCCAGCAGCAGCGAGCCGACGATCGGACCGCTCTTGTGGAAGCGGTAGCCGGCGACGACGACATCGGCCGTCCGCTCGTGCTTGATCTTGTACATGAGCCGGGCGTCGGGCCGGTACGGAAGGTCCAGCGGTTTGGCGATCACCCCGTCGAGGCCCGCGCCCTCGTACCGTTCGAACCACTCCCCGGCGACCTCGGGGTCGGTCGTCGCCGGCGCCAGATGCACCGGTTCGCGGGCCGGGCCCATCGCGTCGGTGAGCAGGGCCCGCCGGGCGGCCAACGGCGTGTCCAGCAGCGCCTCGTCACCGAGCGCGAGCAGGTCGAAGGCGACGAAGCTCGCCGGAGTCCTCTCGGCGAGCATCCGCACCCGTGAGTCGGCCGGATGGATGCGCTCGGTGAGCCGGTCGAAGTCCAGCCGGCCCTCGTACGCGATCACGATCTCGCCGTCGACGACGCACCGCTCGGGGAGGTTGTCCCGCAGGGCGGCGACCAGCTCGGGGAAGTAGCGGGTGAGCGGCTTTCCGGTGCGGCTGCCGATCACCACCTCGTCGCCGTCCCGGTGGACGATGGCCCGGAAGCCGTCCCACTTGGCTTCGTACTGCATCCCGGGCGGGATCTTCGCCACCGACTTGGCGAGCATCGGCTTCACGGGCGGCATCACCGGCAGATCCATGCATCGATTGTCCGGTATGCAGGGAATGTCGGCACGGCCTACGCTGGCGGGCATGGCCGGCGGAGCGGTGGAACTGGAAGTGGGGGAGCGGACCGTACGCGTGTCCAATCCCGACAAGGTGTACTTCCCCGAGCACGGCTACACCAAGCTCGACATGGTCACCTACTACCTCGCCGTCGGCGACGGCATCACCCGCGCCCTGCTCGGCCGCCCCACCACCCTGGAGCGCTACCCCGACGGAGTGACCGGCGAGTCCTTCTTCCAGAAGCGCGCGCCCAAGTACCTCCCGGACTGGATCCCGACCGCCCACATCACCTTCCCCAGCGGCCGGTCCGCCGACGAGATGTGCCCGACGGAACCCGCCGCCGTCCTGTGGGCCGCCAACCTCGGGGCCGTCACCTTCCACCCCTGGCCCGTACGCCGCGACGACACCGACCACCCCGACGAGCTGCGCATCGACCTCGACCCGCAGCCCGGCACGGACTACGCCGACGCCGTCCGCGCCGCCCACGAACTGCGCGCCGTCCTCGACGAGCACGGCCTGCGCGGCTGGCCCAAGACGTCCGGCGGACGCGGACTGCACGTCTTCGTACCGATCGAACCTCGCTGGACCTTCACCCAGGTCAGGCGCGCCGCGATCGCCTGCGGCCGGGAGCTGGAGCGCCGCATGCCGGACCGGGTCACCATCAAGTGGTGGAAGGAGGAGCGCGGCGAGCGGATCTTCGTCGACTACAACCAGACCGCCCGCGACCGCACCATCGCCTCCGCCTACTCCGTACGCCCCCGCCCTCACGCGCCGGTCTCCGCACCGCTGCGCTGGGAGGAAATCGACGACGTCGTCCCGCAGGACTTCGACATCAGGACCATGCCCGCCCGTTACGCCGAGGTCGGCGACGTCCACGCAGACATGGACGACCACCGCTTCAGCCTGGAGAGCCTGCTGGAACTGGCCCGCCGGGACGAGGCCGAGCACGGCCTCGGCGATCTGCCGTACCCGCCGGAGTACCCGAAGATGCCGGGCGAACCGAAACGGGTCCAGCCGAGCCGCGCCAAGAAGGACGTCCCGAAGAAGCGCGCCTCGGAGAAGGGCGCGCCAGGGAAGAGTGCGCAGGACGAGACCGCCTGAGTCCCGGTCAGGGCCGCTCCGGGCCGCGTACGTCCGCGAGGTGGTCGGCGAGGGTGCGGCGCGGAGTCCAGCCCCGCTCCAGCGCACGCGTCACATCGAGGACGACCGTGTGCGCCAGCTGGTCCACCGCGTACCGGCTCAGCACGGGCTCGCCCCGCCCGCGCCGCGCGACGGCCTCGGCGGCCCGTGCCGCGGCCTGCGCGACGCGCAGCGGCAGATGCCGGATCCGCGCCGCGACGCCGTGGGCGGCCAGGACGTCGCGCACGGCGGCGTCACGGGAGTACGGCTCGGGGTCGGCGATGTTGTACGCGCCAGGGGGCCAGCCCGCCGCCGCCATGCAGGCGTCCGCGAGGTTCTCCACGGAGGTCAGGCTGAGCCACACGTCCGGTCCCGGCAGCATGAGCGTGCCGGCCCGCACCCGGGACAGCAGACGGGGCAGCAGCTGCGTGTCACCCGGGCCGTAGACCGCGCGCGGCCGCAGCACCACGGCACCGGCGTCCAGGGCCAGCGTCTCTCCGGCCGCCTTGCTGCGCCCGTACGCGTTGAGGTGCCCGGCGCGCGGATGGTCCTCACGGATCAGATCACGCCCGGGGCGCGGGTCGTAGACACTGGCGCTGCTCATCCAGACCACGGGGCGCGAGCCGGCGGCTTCGAGCAGCCGCGCGGTGCCTTCGACGTTGACCGCGTGCATCAGGGCTTCCGCCGGTGAACCGGGGGACGGATCGCCGACCGCTGCCGCGCAGTGCACGACAAGGTCGGTGCCCGACAGGTCCGGGGCGCTGCGGGCGGCGTCCCAGTAACGGAACTCACCCACCGGGCCCGGCCTCCGGCCCACACACACGACCCGGGCGCCGCTGCTCTCCGCGGCCCGCGCGACATGTCCGCCGCAGAAGCCGGAGGCGCCGGTGACGGCGATGCGCGGTGGTGTGGTCATCGGGCTGTCTCCAGGTGGTCGGGGCCCCGCAGGCTCGGGCGTACGGTCAGCGTCCGCCAGCCGGGCAGGGCCGCCCGGCGGTCCGGCACCGCCCGGACCACCACGGGGCGGTACGGTGCCAGAGCCCGCAGCACGTCGGCCAGCAGGACCCGTGCCAGGCGGGCACCCGGGCAGGTGTGCGGCCCGGCGCCGAACACCAGGTGGGAGAGTTCGGGCGCGGCCGGGCGCCGGGCGTCCGGGGCGTCACGGTGTGCGTCGACGGCGTGGCGGGCCACGATCAGCAGCCGGTCGCCCGGACGCACCGGGCAGCCGCCCACCACGCCGTCCGCCGCCGCGACCCGCGGCAGCAGCGGCGAGGGCGCCGTCACCCGCAGCAACTCGTCGGTCAGCGGCCCGAGCAGCGCGTCGTCCGCGGCCTGACCCCACAGCCCGGCGTCCGCGCACCACGCGACGGCCCGCGGCACCGCCGCGACCGTGGTGTTCACGGCGGCGACCGCCACCATCGCCGACATGGCGTCGTCGGCGCCGAGCAGCTCGCGCAGCCGGGCGGTGGCCCGCGCCACCTCGTCCCGGGCCCCCAGGCGCCGCACTCCCGGCAGTTCGTCGCGGATCGAGGCGGCGGCGGCATCGGCTGCCGCGTCGGCCACGGCGACCGGGGACGCGGCCGATCCGAGCAGCGCGCAGACGACCGCGCCCGACAGCTCCCGGGCGAGTGCGACGAGGTCCACCTCGCCGCCCCTGGCCAGTGGTTCGAGTCGTCGTTCGAGCAACGGCCGCCATTCGGCGCGGAGTTGCTCCACGCCCTCGGCGCCGAGACTCTTCGCCAGGCCCCGCCGCCCTGTCCGGTGCCCGGTGCCGTCCTGGTCGAACAGGACACCGCCTTCCGGCGCACCCGTCGCGGCCAGTGCGGAGCGGGCCGCACCTCCCGTGGTTCCTTCGGCCGTCCGGTCGAGCGGCAGCCGGGTGAGGGCCTCGCGGTACGCGTCGGCGTCATGGACCAGCACGGTGCGCCCGAGTCTCAGCACGGGACGGCGCCGGGCGGCCGCGAGCAGGGCGAACAGGACTGGGTGGCTGCGCACATAGACCTGCCGGTCCCGGCGCCGGGCCCGCGCGAGGCCGCGCACCGCGGCGAGAGGGCCGGTCATGAGAGTGCTCCGAGCCGTGCCGCCGCCAACCGCGCCGTCGCGGCCCGGTCCGGCTTGCGGGAGCGCCCGGACAGCGGGACGTCCGCGAACACCAGCGCGTCGGGCCGCGCCGACCCCATCCGCCGCAGGGGACCGTCGAGCGCGGCACGCATCTGGCCCTCGCCCCGGCCGGGTTCGGTCTGCACCACCGCGACGAGCCGCTCGTCGCCGTCGCCCGCGGGAACACCGACGAGCACGGCGAGCTCCACGCCCGGCACCTGCAACAGGGGTTCGTACAGGCCGGGATAGATGTTCTCGGCACGCCGCAGCACCATGTCCTTGCAGCGGCCCTCCAGGACGATACGGCCCCGCGCGTCCAGATGCGCCCGGTCACCGGTGCGCACCCAGGCGTCGGGATCCTCGCCGAGGTAGCGGTGCCTCGCCGCGGGGCCGGTGAGCAGCAGCTCCCCGTCGCCGTCCGTCTTGGTCCCGACGCCCGGCAGCGGCATGCCGACGAGATCTCCCGCGCCGTCGTAGGCCTCCTTGTCACGCGACTCGACCGCCGCGGCGGGGAAGAGCTCGGTGAGCGCGTACACGCCCCATGCCTCCGCCGCGCCCGCGCGGCGCACGCGGCCCAGCAGTCCGGCGCTCGCGGGCGCGGACCCCGTCCACACCCTGCCCGTGAAGCGGGCGCCCGCCCGCAGTGCGTCCCGCAGCTGGGGCGGCGTCAGATAGGTGTCCTGGGGGCGCAGCCTGCCCAGCTGCCGGGCCAGGGCACGGGGCGAGCGGGCCGGGAGCGCGACCGGGGCGCCCTGTGCCAGTGACGGTACGAGGACGAAGAACGTGCCCCCGACCACGGGTTCGCCGGTGCGTGCGCGGAACAGTGTGGAGACGCTGGCCATACCGGCGGACAGGCTGGAGCGGGTGTGCACCACGGCCTTCGGGCGGGACGTCGTACCGGACGTGAAGACGATCACCGCGTCGCCGTCGCCGTGGTCGGCCGCCGGGATCCTGGTCCGTGCCGCCGCTTCGAGCGCGGGCGCGCAGCCCGGGAGCCTGCGGCCGACCGTCGCGACGGGAGCGATTCCGGCCAGCTCCGGCAGCGCGAGCCGGACCCGCCCGGCCAGCGGCCTCGCCCAGCCCGCGACGGCCTGTGCCGTGGCGTCGGCCAGCACGAGCGAGGGCCGCGCGAGGGCGAGCCGGGCGCGCAGTACGTCGGGGCCCGCGCCCGGATCCAGCACGGCGCCGCGCAGCCCGAGCCGCCACAGGGCGAGCATGACGGCCAGCGCGCGCGGCCCCGGACGTACGGCGACACCGACGGTGTCACCCGCGCGCAGTCCGCGCGCGTACAGCGACGAGGCGTACGCGTCGGCGAGCGCGGCGATGTCGCCCCGGGTCGCCCGGACCCGCGGGCGCCCCGAGAGCGTCGCGCCGAGGACGGCCGGCTTTTCGGGCGCGGAACGCAGCGCGTGGTCGAGAAGGTCGAGCATCGGGGGCCTTTACTCCAGGGGTCGGGGACGGTGTGCCGCGCACGCGGCCTGGGGGTGTGTGGCGGCGCCGGGGGTCGCCCGCCCGCAGCGGCGGCGGACGGGGGCCCGAAGACCCGGCCGACCACCTCGCCCGGGGCCCACACGCCCGCGGGGCGCGGCGCGGGAACAGGGCCCACGCCCGCGGGGCGCGGCGCGGGAAAGGGGCGCGGGAACGGGGGCGGAGCCCGGCGTCAGCGCGGGTCGTCCCCGCGCCCGTCGCTGCCCCGGTCCAGATACCAGCGGGCCGTGCCCCTGATGCCGTAAGCCCGCAGCCGCCGCGTGGAGTTCTCCACGACCATGGCACGCGACCGCACGATCCGGTCCGTGTGACGGCGCACCCGGTTGAGGAACAGCCGGTCCGTCGGCGAGGGGCGGCGCGGCATGCCACCACAGGCCAGGTACAGGTCGGCGGTGATGGCCATGTTGTTCCCGGCGTGCATGCGGTACGGCGCCAGATAGCCGTTCCTGCGGGCGTGGACCGGCCGGAGCCGGCCGAACAGCGCGGCCAGCGACACGAGGACCGTGAAACCGGCCCGGCCGAGCGGACCGTGCTCGTCGCGCCGGGCCACGATGCGACCGCACGCCATACCCGGACCCGGCAGCCCGCCCCGGCCCGTCAGCGCGGCACGCGCGGCCACCGTCCAGCCGGCCCGCGGCAGACAGTCGGCGTCCGTACGCGCCAGCAGCGTCGCACCCCGCTCGATCGCGTACCGGAAACCGGTGTCCACGGCGCAGCCCACGCCCTTCTCGGGCTCGACGAGCACCTCGACGGGGAACGGCGCGCCCGCGGCGAAGTCCCGGGCGATGGCGCCAGTACCGTCCGACGAACCGTTGTCCACCACGAGCAGCGTGAAGTCGCGGTCGCGCTGCGCGGCCAGGGCCCGGAGGGTCCCGGCGAGCCGCGCCTCCTCCTGATGGGCGGGCACGACCACCCACATCGTTCCGTGACCGGTCATGACTTCTCCCAGATCATCGTCATGATGCTGATACCGCCGCCGAGGCCCACGAACAGCACGCGGTCGCCCGGCAGCAGCTCGTCGTACACCCGCTGCAACTGGACGCCGATGCTCGCGCTGGCGACGTTGCCCAGCTCGGGGACCGTGACCACCAGCTTCTCGTCCGGTACGCCGGTCAGTTCGGTGAAGCGCTCCAGATAGGGCACCGTCACCTGGTGCACCAGCACCCTCGCGAAGCCGTCCCAGTCCAGACCCGCACGGTGCAGTGTCCGCTCCACGACCGAGGCGCCCGTCTTCTCGAAGACGCCGCGCAGCTCATGGCCGTCGCCACGGAAGTAGGTGTGCTCGTCGCCGCGGGGATGCCGGGAGCCGCCGCCGGGTATCCCGCCGACCTCCCAGTGCTCGGAACGCGTCTCGGTGTCCACGTCGAGAATCCCGCCGCGCTCCACCTCCTCCAGGACGACCGCCGCGCCCGCGTCGCCGAACGTGTAGCCCGCGAAGCCGTCCTTGAACTCGGCGAAGTCGGCGGGTGCGCGGCGGATCGCGCGGCTCGGGGTCTCGCCGGTGACGACCAGGGCGCGCCGGGCCCGGCCCGCCTGGATCATGGCCCGTGCCAGGTCGATGCCGTTGATGAAGCTGTTGCAGGCGTTGGTCACATCGAGGGCGTGCGCCTTCGTGCCGAGTTCGGCCTGCACCATGTGGGCCGTGGCGGGCTCGACCATGTCGCGCGAGGCGGAGGCGAAGAGCAGCAGGTCGATGTCGTACGGCTCGAGCGACGCGGCGGCCAGCGCCCGGCGCGCGGCGCGCACGGCGAGAGTGGAGGCGTACTCGCCCTCGGCGGCGACGCGGCGCGTGATGATTCCGGTGGCCTGCGTGAGCAGCGTCGGCGGCAGCTCCTTGCCGATCCCGCGCGTCACCTCGCGCTGCAGGCTCCGCGATGTCACCACCGTGTCCGGCAGCGCACTGCCGACGGCGGTGATTCCGACCCGCGTACGCGGATCGCTCATGTGTATGACCATGCGCTGATGATGTCAGGACCGGGATCCACCAGGCCTGAGTACAGGCGCTCATTTCCCCTGGCCACAGGGTGAGTAGGGGCGCGCAGGGCAGCCGAGGACCCGCCGGTGGGGCGGCGAGGCCTCGGCGCGCAGGCCCCGGAGCCTGGGTCGTGTCTTCCTGTAGCTCCTTGATCCGGATGTTGCGGTACGAGATCACATCCGTCGTGCCATGCACCTGGAGGCCGATGTACCCCTGTGCGTAGCGGCGCCCGTCCGTGCTCGGGTCGTCGCCGCGCGGCGGGACGAAGGTCTGGCCGCCGGTGTTGTCGAACTCATTGATCAGGACACCGTTGCGGTGGACCGAGTAGTGCTGGCCGACCACGCGGATCTCGTAGTCGTTCCACGTTCCCTTCGGGGTGACTCCGGCGCCGCCGAGGCCGACGCGGTCGAAGCCGTAGACGGAGCCCGTCTTGTACATGTCGCCGTACTGCCGCTGCGGGAACCACAGCATGCCGAGGCCGCCCCTGGTGGTGCCGATCGTCATCGATCCGTCGGCGTTCAGACCGAACGACCCGCCGCCCACGTGCTGCCATGTACCGAACGACGCCTGCGTACCGTCGAAGAGGTCGCGGTAGCCGGTGGTCTGGCCGGGCCTGCCGATGCCGGACTGCTTGGCGGCGCGGTAGACGGCCTTGTGCTCGCGCTGGTCGATGACGCCGTCCGCGAGCAGCGTGTCGAGCACCTTGTCGACGTGCTTGAGGAAGAGCGCGTGGGAGGACCAGTCCTTCTCGTCCTCGATCAGCTCGTTGATGGTGCAGCGGGAGCGGGTGACCCGGTTAGGGACACCCGTGTCGACCGTGCCGACGACAACGGTCAGCCGCTCGTCGTACTCCGGGCAGTCGGGCGCCGGAACACCACCGCTCTCCGCGACGGTGAAGGACACCTGTTCCGCCCCGGAGGTGTTGCCGGCCTTGTCGGTCGCCCGGTGGTGCACGGTGTGGAAGCCGACCCGGTCGACGATCACGGGGGTGGTGTGCAGAGCCATTCGGACATGGGGATGGCGGGGCTGTTCCTGGTGGCGAAGCCGGACGGGACGATTCCCGGCTACGACCCGCATCATCCGGCCCCGGCGTCGGCTCCGCCCCCCCCGGCTCCGCCCCCCGGCTCCGGCGTCGGCTCCGCCCCCCCCCGGCTCCGCCCCCCGGCTCCGGCTCCGGCTCCGGCCCTGGCCGGTGACCCGCGCCGCCCGCCTGACCGCCTGCATGGCCGCCCGCCGGGCCCGCGACCCGCGGTGGCTCAGGTGAGGGCGAGAAGGCCGACGGCGACGGCGGCGGTGCCCAGGCCGACGAGCAGCAGGCCCACCCCGACGGGCAGCGCGGCGGAGATCAGCGCGGTGTCGGCCTCATGAAGACCGCCCGCCGAACTGCCAGTTGTGCACCTCGATGTCGGCGTACCGTTCCGGGGTCAGGATGGCCCGTGCCGTCTCCGGGTCCGGCGCCCGGACCAGCGCCGCCGTGCCCAGCCAGGTGGCGCCGTCGTCGGACAGCAGCGGCCCGTAGGCGATCAGTTCGTCCCGGTCGGGCGGCACCTCGACGTCGGCGGCCTGCCCCGTGCCGAGGCCGAGCACCAGGTACCGGTTGCCGCCGGTCCCACCGCCGGGGAACTCCCACATGGTGCGCCCCAGCATGTTGCGCCACCGCCGCAGCAGCACGTCCCGGTAGGCGCCGGCCTGGTAGTTCGGCTCGTCGAAGGCGAACGCACGGGCGGCGGCGGAATCGGGCAGGTCGACGATGTGCACGCTCCCGGTGGGTGTGTCGCCGTCGTCGGCGAAGGTCGGGCCCCGGGCGATCAGCTCTTTCGCGTACCGGTCCATGTAGGACCAGTGCTCTTCCAGCAGCTCGTCGCGCAGCGCCAGCGAGTCGGGCCGGTCGCGGTGGTAGCAGAGGAACTCCATGTCCCCAGGATCTCTCCAAGCGGGCGGCCAGGTCGATCGGGTTTCACCGCGATGACTCGGCTCGGTCGGACAGCGTGCCGACTTCTCAAACGGAGGCATCCTCCGTATCATTCATTCCGGCGAACCGGAGGGTGGCTCCGGAATGCTCGATGACTCAACGTCTCTACGGGGAGAGTGTGATGACGGACGACGGACTGCGGGGCGGCCTCGGCAAGGTCGGCATCTGGACCTTCGCCTTCGAGGGCCAACCTGCCGGGCGGGTGAGGGAAGCCGCGGCCGAGATCGAGGAGTTGGGGTACGGGGGACTCTGGTTCGGCGAGGCCTTCGGGCGCGAGTCGTTCGGGCAGGCATGGCTCCTGCTGTCGGCGACGAACCGCCTGGTGGTCGCCTCGGGCATCGCCAACATCGCCTTCCGGGACCCGATCGCCATGGCCACCGCCGAGCGCACACTGAGCGAGGCCTTCCCCGGCCGCTACGTGCTCGGACTCGGCGGCCACCGCGTCGACGACTCCGTCCTCGAGCACGACGGCTACCCGATGCCCGCGCGCGGAAAGGCCCTCGCCACCATGAGCGCCTACCTGGACGCGATGGACAAGGTCCCCGCGCACAGCCCGCTCCCGGACCCCGCCCCTCGCCGGGTGCTCGCGGCGCTCGGCCCGAAGATGCTCGAACTCGCCGCCGCGCGGACGTGGGGAGCGCATCCGTACTTCGTCCCCGTCGAGCACACCGTACGGGCGCGCGAGATCATGGGCCCGGACGCCTTCCTCGCCGTCGAACAGGCCGTGGTGCTGGACGCCGACAGGTCGCGTGCCAGGGATGTGGCCCGCGCGCACGTAGGCATGTACGCGGACGCGGCCTCCCATCAGCAGCTCAACCTGCGCCGGCTCGGCTTCGGTGACGAGGACGTCGTCGGCGGCCCGAGCGACCGCCTGGTGGACGCGATCGTCGCGTACGGCGATGCCGAGGCGATCCGGACCCGCGTCCAGCAGCACCTCGACGCGGGCGCCGACCACGTGTGCCTTCAGGTGCTCGGCTCCGATCCGGGCGCGCTGCCGCTGGCCGAGTGGCGCGAACTGGCCGCGATCGTGCCCGAGTAGCGACCGTCGCTCATGTCCGCCATGTGTCAGGCGTACGCCGGTCGCCTGTTCAGTGTGCGCTGTGCGTGCCGCTGAGCGGCGGTTCCCATCCGCCCTTAGGACGCCCGCCAGACCGTCCAGTCCCCCGTCAAGAAGCTGGACCCGCTCTCCGGCATGGCGGTCATTTTCGTCTCGATGACGAACAGCGCGATGTCTCCGGAGGGGTGCTTGACGCAGATCTCGCTGCCGGCCGCAACGAAGAGCAACGGGAAACTGTGGCTTGGAGCGACGCCGAGGGCGATGCGGCAGTCGTCGAGGGTGGCCCCCGGCTTGCCGGTGTACATGCTGATCAGGCTGGTGTCACTCTCCAGAGAGCAGTCCTGCTTGCAGACGAGGCGGATGTCCCCCTTGCGGTCCTTGCGTTCGACCGGCTCCTTGACGCCCAAGGAGTTCTTCTCGTCCAGCATCTGGAAGGGGTACGCGACGGCTCGAGGCACCTTGGGTGCGGTAGAGGAGGGGCGCCGCGACGCCTCCATTTTCCGGTCGTCGTCCGGTGAAGCGGAGGACGACGCCATCGGACCGAGCGTCGTGGAGTCGGAAACACGGTTGAGGACCCGGTTCGCAGCGACCATGTACGTCCCTATCAGGCCCATCAGGACGAGGGCTCCCGCCGTGATGGCGGTGGCCTTGATGAGCGTGGTGCGTCGCCCCCGGGTCCGCCGCTCGTCCGGCCGGGGCGGCTGCGGCCGCGGGACCAGCTGCCGCGTGTGCACCGGGGTGGGGTCCGGGACCGGAGCCGGAACCGTGATCTCCGGCCCTATGATCTCCCGCCAGACGGCCGGCCCCGCGCCGTCGTCGGCGTCCCGGCCGAGTCGTTGCCGGCACCACTCGACGACCTCCGCCGGGGTGGCCCGCTCCTCCGGGTCGGCGGCCAGGCACCGGGCGATCAGCGGACGGAGCTGGGTGGGAAGACGGGACAGGTCGGGTTCGGAGTGCACGATGCGGTACAGCACGCTGACCGAGGGGCCGTCGCCGTACAGCGGCTCGCCCAGTGCCGCGAAGGCGGCCGTCTGTCCGAGCGCGAAGATGTCTGTCGCCGCCGTGAGTTCGCCCGCGGACGCCTGCTCGGGAGCCATGTACGAGGGCGTGCCGACGGCGGCGCCCGTTGCTGTTTGCCGGGTGACGCCAGAGGCGAGCGAGATGCCGAAGTCGATCACCCGCGGTCCGTCTGCGGCCAGCAGCACGTTCGACGGCTTGAGGTCCCGGTGCACGATTCCCGCACCGTGGATGGCCTGCAGCGCCTCGGCGACGCCCGCCATCAGCCACAGCACCGCCGCCACCGGCAGCGGTCCGCGCCGGGCGACGGCCTCGGCCAGGGACGGCCCGGGCACGTACAGCGTCGCCAGCCAGGGCGGTACACCCTCCGGTTCGGCGTCGATCAGTTCGGCGGTGTACGCGCCCCGGACCCGTTGGGCCGCCTTTATCTCCCGGAGGAACCGGTGCCGGAAGGCCGGGTCGTCAGCCAGCTCCAGCCGTACGACCTTGATCGCCACCGGTCGTCCGCCGGGCGTGTGCGACAGGTAGACCCGGCCCATGCCGCCCGCGCCGAGCCGGGCGGCGAGGCGGTATCCCGCCACCATGGGCGGATCGTCCGCCTGCAGTGGCTGGAACACCCCGATCACGTTGTCGCTCTGCACAGGTCCCCCCTGAATCCCTTGGTCAGCCCATGAGTTGGCCGATGGCAGCAGCGTAAGCGGGAGGGCGTCGGCACCCGCCGTCAGGGTTGGCGATCACGGACGTTCCCCCCTGACCCTGGCCTGCGTGGTCGCCGCGATGTACGCAACGCGGGCGGGATCCCCGTCGACCCCGGCAGCGAGCAGCTCACCGTCCTGGCCAAGGAGGTGTACGGGCCCAGGGTGCCCCGCCGCCGGACCGCCCTCAGGCAGGCGGACGGTCCGGGAGAGCTCCCGGGTCCGTCGCCTCGGTCCGCAGCCGGCGCAGGATGCCCGTCGCCGCCCGGCCGTACGCGGAGGAGTCGTTGTGCAGCACCGAGGCCGCGTTGGCGGCCTCCAGCAGCGCGATGATCTCGAAGGTGAGCTGCGGTACGTCCACATCGGGGACGAGGCCGCGTGCTTCCCTGGCCTCCTCCAGCGTCCGCCGCACAAAGGCCACCCAATCCTGGCGGGCCCGCGCGATCGCGTCATGGACCGGGCCGGTGCGCGCGTCGAACTCCGCCGAGACGCCGTGGAAGAAGCACCCGCCCTCGAACACTCGGTCCGCCGAATAGCGCAGCCAGTTCTCGCACAGCGCCCACACCCGGCCCGGTCCGGGCGCCAGACCGCGCACGGGGGCGACGATGTGCTCGGCGTAGACGGCGATCGCCGCCCTCACCGTGGCGAGCTGGAGCTCCTCCTTGGAGCCGAACAGCGCGAAGACCCCGCTCTTGCTGAGGTTCAGCTCGGTGGCGATCCGTCCGAGGGAGAGCCCTTCGAGTCCCTCCACCGAGGCGATGTTCATCGTGCGGCCGAGCACGAGACGCCGGGTCCGGTTGCCGCGTTCGACGCGTCCGTCGGTCCTTGTGGCGCTGTCCGTCATGGCCGCATCGTACTGAACGCACGGTCGTACGGATATTCGGCGTCAGGCCGCTCGAACCGTGCTCAGCGGCCGTAGTTCTGCCGACACAGGGCGGTGAGCGAGGGATCCGTGACTCCGGCGGAGTCGTCGCACAGGCTGCCCATGTCGTAGTCCGTCCGGGGGCGCGACGGCCGGACACCGACGCGTGGCCGGTCCTTCTTCGGGGGCCGCACCTCGGCCGGGGCCCTGCGCGCCGGAGAGTCGGGCCGTACGGTGCGCCGGGGCGGCTCGTGCGCATCCGGGTCCTTCTCCCTGCCCTTCTCCTTCCGCTTCTCCTTCTCCGTCTCCTTCTCCTCTTTCGGCTTGTCCGGCCCGGTCCGCGCGAGCTCCTGACGCGCCGACGGCTGCCCTGGCCTGACCGGCGAGGGTGACGGGTCCCCCGCGGGCGCGAGACTCGGCGCCGGAGCCGGGGGCTCCGGTGCCCCGGACCCGGACACGGAGACACAGCCGGTCGCGGTGAGCAGGCCGACGAGGGTGAGGGGGATGATCCGCAGGCGCATCCGCCCACCCTGGCGCAGGGTGGGCGGCGCCCGACAGCGTGTCGTGTCGGGACCACCGTCACGAGTGATCACATGGACGAGGGGCGACGGTCATTGGCCGACCGGCGACCGCCGGCCCTGCGTGGGCTGCGTGCGGAGCGGTGGGATCGGTAGCAGACTCGGGAAAGGGGATCCGAAGGCTCCGAGGCACGAAGGGCGACGACGCACCATGCTCACCACCCGTTACGTCACAGGCTCCCCGAACTGGATCGACCTCGGCACCCCCGACTTGGAGGGAGCGCGCGCCTTCTACGGCGGCCTCTTCGGCTGGACGTTCCAGTCTGCGGGCCCGGAGGCCGGCGGATACGGCATGTTCCAGCTGAACGACAAGACCGTGGCGGGTGGAATGGCCGTCCCTCCGGAGCAGGGTGGCTCCGCCTTCACCGTCTACTTCCAGAGCCCGGACGCCGACGCCACCGCGGAGCGCGTGCGGACGGGTGGCGGAACGGTCGAGTTCGATCCCATGGACGTCTTCGACCTCGGCCGCATGGCACTCCTCGCCGACCCGGCGGGCGTCGCCTTCGGCATCTGGCAGCCGGGCACCAACAAGGGCCTCGACGTGGTCGACGAGCCGGGCGCCCTGTGCTGGATGGAGCTCTACACCCCGGACACGGGCTCCGCTCTGGGCTTCTACCGTTCGGTCCTCGGCTGGGAGGAGTACGGCGTCCCCATCCCCGGCGGCGACACCTACACCACGGTCAACCCGGCGGGCACCGGCCCCGACGACATGTTCGGCGGCCTCGTCCCCCTGGAGGCCGACCCGGTCGAGGCGGCGGACGGCCCGTACTGGCTCCCGTACTTCGAAGTCACCGACACGAACGCGACCGTGGCCCGCGCGGAAGAACTCGGCGGCACGGTCCGCCTGGCCCCGATCGACCTGGAGGACGTCGGCCGCATCGCGAAACTCGCCGACCCGTACGGTGCGCGGTTCGCGGTGATCAAGAGCGTGGCGCCGCAGGAGAAGTAGTCGTTGATCGTTCATTGACGCGGTGTTTATCGGCACCGGGAAACGTGTCGCCCATGCCGATCAACACCATGACCGACCATGAACTGTCCTGGCAGGAAACCGCCCTCTGCGCCCAGGCGGGCCCGGAGTTCTTCTTCCCCGCCCCTGGCTCGTCCACGCGCGAGGCGAAGCAGCTCTGCGGGGCTTGCGAGGGGCGGCTGGCGTGTTTGGAGTACGCCCTGGCGAATGATGAGCGGTTCGGGGTGTGGGGAGGACTGTCGGAGAAGGAGCGGGGGAGGCTGAAGCGGGGTCAGAGCCAGCGGGCGAGGTAGCGCCCGTTCTTGGCGAGACCGGCACGGATGGCGACTTCGTCGGGCGGAGAGGGGGGCTCGCCAGCGTGAGGCCGCGTCACGACGACCCGTTGTGGGTAGTGGCCGCCGGCGGGGGAGGCTACGCCGCCGCAGGCGGGATCGCCGGCGAACCAGATGATTTCGGGGTGGGGGTTCTGTTTGCGCTGGAAGTCACAGCTGTACGGAGCGCCGTGTATCGCTACCTCTCGGTCCGGCACGATGGCCAGCACCATGACGAAGTCCCTGCTCAGCGGGACGTACGTGCAGGGATAGGCGCGCCAGGGGTAACACCGGAGGATGCGGCCGATGCGCGGTGCGCCCCATACACCCATGCCCGCGAATGGGACTGTCACCAGCGAGCTGATAACTGCCATGCTCGCCAATGGGATCGCGTCACGGTCGTCCAAGAAGTAGTCGAATGTCGGGACCAATGCCACCGGCGTGCTGATCATCGCGGTGAGCCAGAGAACTCGTCGTCGGATCAGCCTGAGATAGGCCTTGGCAGTCGGTGCGTATTCGTACGCTGTCTCGTGCGTCGGCATGGCTGGGATTTCGAAAGAGCTCACAGCAGGAACTCCAAAAGTCGGCTTGGGCGGGGAGGCGGCTCTGGTGTGGCGTCGGGGTCTACGAAGCTGAGGGACTGCCCGATTCCCAGGAGGATGTCCGTGTATTCGTTCGCCATCGAGACGGCGCACGTCGTCAAGTCGACGACGACCACCCGGGGACCGTGGGGCCGGGCCACTGCCAGTCGAGCCTGGAACACGTCAGGAGCCACCGTCTCTAGGCCGATGGCCACGCGCAGCTGGGCGGGCAGGTAGGGCAGTTTCCGAGCTGCGAACACAGCAGGCCTGCCACAGGCGAGGTCGACGAGGCGCTGGTCCACGAGCGTGCCGAAGCCTCCCGCCGTGAGCTCGATGCCGCACTGTGAGACCGCCAGCGTGGCGTTCGGCGCTCCTGTGCTCAGGTTGGACACCGTGACCAGCGAGATGCACAGCTCGGAATCCACGCCACGGTGGAGCCCGAAGGCGGCATGCATCATGCCCTGCTCGTACAGGTCGTCCAAGAGCCCGAGCATGGCGCGGGTTTGGTGCATTGCCCGCTCTCCTGATGCGACGTCGTCGTGGATGATCGGAAGCTCCTGCTGCAACTGGGTGCCAACATCCCTGAGACGGGTGGGATCGATGTCGTGGTATCCCGGTGGCAGGCGGAACCAGCAGTTGCCGGTGTTTTCCATAACAGGAGTCTCCTAGCGAACCTGGGACCATGCGCGGGCGGCGGCGTACAGATTTGGCACGTCGGAGCCTGCAATGCGTGCGCCGTCCACGGCTGTCGTTGTTGGCTTCACGCCCTCTCTGTCTCCGATCGATGTCAGTCCGATTCCTGATGTCGCGACACCGGTTCCAGTCACGCCTGTTTGGGCCGCTCGTGGCGACACTCGGTCGTTGGACCGACGTACGGCCCAGTCCACGAGGGGTTTGGGGGCATCATCGATGGACTGCATCGCCTCCTTGGTACTTGGCCCGAAGGTCCGCGCACCTTGCCGGAGGCCTGCCGACACACTTCCCTCCGCCGCTCCTGCGGCCCTTGCCGCAGTCATCGCCCCTTGGGCCCCCTTGGCGACGGCGGCCAGTCCCGGGACTGCACCCACGGCATCACCCGCAAGAGTGGTGGTGGCAGCCCAGAACTCACTGTCCAACTTGCCCTTGGTGAGCCCGGCTTTGAGCGCGGATCGGATCTTTGGATCCGAGGCATGAACGGCGAGGGCGGCGAGGCTCAGACCAGCGGCTACGAGCAGGAGGGGTACGGCAGCGGCGCCGGCGAAGATGGCGATCAACCCGGCGGCAGCCGACAGCGTGCTCAGCCCGTCCCCAAGATGCTCATCCACCCACTTCAGAGCCTTGTCCATCACCCCCGGCTCCACCGGAGCCAGCTTGTCCACCGCTTCGTTCAAGCCCTTCGCGATGCGCGACGCCTCCAACCGGTGTGTCTCCTCCAGTTCGAGTGCCAGCTTGCGCACCGACGCCAGCGCCTCGCGTGCCTCCGTCACGGCCTTGGTCGCCGCCGCGAGGTCCGACGCGGGTGTGTTGGGTGCGGTGCGGGTCGTGGACTCGTGGGACTCGGCGCGGGCGAGGGCCGTGGCGTGGAGTGCCGCGCGGGACTCGTAGGCGCGGGCCGTCGACTGGTAGCCGATCAGGTCGTCGTGCCAGGTGCCCAGCTGCGACGCGGCCTTGGTCAGGGAGCGGTGGGCGTTGCGGAGGCAGCGGGGGAGGTCGCCGGTGACGGCGGCGCGGAAGGCGGTCGCGGCCTCGCCCTGCCAGGTGGAGCTTTCGGTCAGGAGGCGGTCGACGAGGCGGTGGGCCGTGCCGAGGGATGCCGCCGATGTGGAGAGCTTCGTCCGCAGGGCGGCGATCTCCGTGGGGTTGCCCGGCGCGGGGTTCCGGCCCAGGTGAGGGAACGCGGTGTCAGCCATCCGCCGCCACCGCCGTGAACGCCGCCGCGATCGCCCGGTCGATCTCGGTGTAGATCAGATGACCGGCTTTCACCCCTTCGTGGATGCCGCTGATCCGCTCGCCCAACTGCCCGGCGCCGTACTTCCAGCGCTCCTGGAAGCCGTCGCACGCCTCGTCCAGCTCGTTCGTGCCGAGCTGATCGGCACGTACGTGCTCCAGCGCGCGTCTCGCCTCGCCGAGAGAGGTGACGGATTCGCCCAGCGCATGGGCGAAACGGCCCAACTGGTCTTTCTGCACTTGAAGATCACGGCTCATGGCGGACCACCTTGGCAGATCATCGCCAAAGCGGAGAAATGCCGTACGCCTTCCGGGTGGTGGAGCGTCAGGACGCTGACGACGTGGCCAGGACGGCGGGAGAGGTCGCCGACTTGAGCAGGAGCCGCGGCCTGCCGACGCCGTCCGCCCGTACCGACCAGAGGTCGGCGCCGAAGTCGCCCGGCAGCGCGTAGACGAGCGTGTGCGCGTCGTACCAGAGGGCCTGGTCGTCGACGCTCGCCCGTTCCGCCAGCGGGGTGTCCGTACCGGTGCGCAGATCCAGGACGTGCAGCCGCCAGGGCGCGTCGGCCGGAAGGCCGGGGACCCGCTTCTTGTACGCGATCCGCGTGCCGTCGGGAGACAGGGACGGGCACTCCGCGTTCTCCCGCAGCGTGCGGACCGTACGGGAACGCAGGTCGCCCTCGACCAGGTAGGTGCGGCCGCCGGTGGCGAGGGTCGCGTAGAAGCGGTTGTCGTCGGCGGCGAAGGTGACGCCCCAGAAGTTGTGGTCGGTGGCCCGGTGGCGGCGGCCGTCCACGAGGACCGTGAGCGCTTCGAGATTGGGTACGAGGGTGCCGGTCGCCGTGTCGTGGATCGCGGTACGGGTGGAGAAGGTGCCGCTCGCGTACGAATCGCCGCTGACGAAGACCGTCCAGGCGACAAGGCGTCCGCTGGGCGAGACCCGCGCCCGGGTCGGCGTACCCGGCACGGGAAACGTCCGCACGGGACGCAGGCGTGCGTCGAGGACCACGGCCTCGTGACCGGGCACCACGCCGCCCTTGCGCCGGAGGCAGATGCCCGTACCGGCGGCGGAGGCGTGGAAGCGCAGACAGTCCTGCCCTGCGGCGGTGCGCGCACCCGCAGGGGCGTCGAGCGGTACCGAGGCGATCCGGTCGCGCTCCGGGCCCCAGGCGAGGTTGCGGAACAGCAGCCGGTCCGGCTGGAGGAGGCTCACCGTGCCGGGACGGGCCTGCGGTTCGCCGGGGCGGGCCCGGGAGCGTTCGTCGGCGCGGTCGGCGGCGCGTACGACCGAGACGACCGCCACCGTGGCCAGCACGGCGGTGGCGAGAAGGAGAATCAGCAGCCGGGTGGTGCCGGTCCTGTCCGCTGTCATGCCCTGCTCCGCATCGTCAGCGCGGCGACCGCCGCGAGGGACACCGTCAGACCCACGGCCGCGCCCGCCACCGCGCCACCCGGGCCCCAGTACGTCCATCCGGCGCCGAAGAGCAGCGCCCCCACGAACCGGGCCACGGCCTGCACCGTCTGGACGAGGGCGAGACCGCTCGCCCTCAGGCCTTCCGGCAGCAGCGGGCCCGCGGCCGCCATCAGCACGCCGTCGGTGGCCGCGTAGAACGCCCCGAGCAGCGCGAGCACCGACAGGGCCGGCAGCCAACCGCCCCCGCCCGGCAGGAGGAGCAGCAGATACGCGGCGAGCAGCGCACCGTGCCCGACGAGGAAGACCCCGAGCCGGCCCATCCGGTCCGCGAGCAGTCCGGCGGGGACCGCGAGCAGCAGGAATCCGGCCGCCGTGCCGACGGGCAGCAGCGGAAAGTACTGCACGGGCAGATCCAGGCGCTGCTGAAGCAGCAGATACACGAATGAATCGCTCACCGTGACCACGCCGAGCAGCGCCGCTGTCAGACATAGCCGGGTCAGACCCCGGTTGCCGACGAGCGCCCGCAGCGCCGCGCGCAGGGCGCCCGGCTCCCGGGGCTTCCTCGCGCCGTCCTGAGGCGACGCCGTGCGGATGTCCCGTACGAACAGACCGAGCAGCAGCACACCGAACGCGGCCACACAGAAGCTGACCATGAACACGGCGTCGTAGCCGTCCCGCGCCGCCCACAGCACCGCGAACGCGGCGACCGGGCCGAGAAGCGCGCCCGCCGTGTCCATCGCCCGGTGCACGCCGAAGGCGCGGCCCTGCTCCTCGGGGGGACTGGAGAGGGAGATCAGCGCGTCGCGCGGGGCGGTGCGCAGCCCCTTGCCCGTGCGGTCGGCGGCCAGGACCGCCCCGATCGCCCAGGGGGTGGTGACGGCGAGCAGTACGAGCTTGCAGCCCGCGGAGAGGGCGTAACCGGTGCCCGCGACGAGTTTGCGGCGGTGGGTACGGTCGGCGACATGGCCTCCGGCCAGCCGGAACAGCGCGGTGGCACCCTGCTGGAGACCGTCGAGGGCGCCGAAGGCGAGCGGGGACATGCCGAGCCCGACGACGAGGTAGAGCGGCAGGACGGCGGTGACCATCTCCGCGGAGACATCCGTGACCAGACTGACCATGCCGAGGGCGACGACGTTCCCGGCGACCGCCCGGCGTACGGTACGGCCCCGGCGTGGCGCCTTCCCCCGTTGGCGGACGCCGGTCGCGGCATCGGCCGCGCGACTGGCCGACAGATACACGGATGTCTCCTTCCGTCAGAGGCCGGAGAGGCCGGACATCAGAACCAGGTTCAGAACCAGTTGAGGGTGAGGGGGAAGGCCGTACTCGCCGAGGCGCCGGCCGAGTCGGTCACGGTGGCGGTGATCTGTACCGTTCCCGCGGCCCATGGCTTTCCGCTGATGCGGCCGGTCGAGGCGTCGATCGTGAGGCCGAAGGGCAGTCCTGACGCGCTGTACTTCAGCGGCGCCTTGCCGCCCGTCGCGGTGAGCTGGATCGTGCAGGACTGGTTGAACTTGCACGTCTGCGCACCGGGGTTGACCAGCTTGAGATCACCTGTGGGCGGCGGGGGCTCCTCGCCGGTCCCGAAGACCTCGGTGATGGGCTGGGCGGTCGCGGCGTTGCCCGCGTGGGTGGTGCCGTACAGGTCCTCGAACGTGCGCAGCAGGTTGTAGTGGTTGTACGCGGTGCTGTACCTGCCCTGCTTGACGCCCGCGCCGTAGAAGACCGTGGCGATCTGGTTGGACCCGAGGAAGTTGTCCTCGTCCCAGGTGAGGACCAGCAGGCTGTTGTGGGTCTTGGCCCACTGGGCGTAGGCGTCGAGGTTGTTCTTCAGCCAGGTGTCACCGGTGCTGACCGAGCACGAGTGCATGTCGTTGCACTGGTTCGGGACGATGAACGACAGATCCGGCAGCGCGGTGAAGTCGTTCTTCGGGAACTGCGCCCAGGTCTTGCCGGTGTTCAGCGGCACGTTCTTGAAGGCGAACCAGGGGTTGTGCTTCTGCGCGTACTGCCCGACCGAGCAGATCGTGGAGCCCTCGCTCGGCAGGTCCTCGTTGTACGTGGCGAACGTCTTGCCCGCCGCGATCAGCTCCTGGCCGAGGTTGGGGGCGCTCATCGACTGCGGGGCGTAGCAGCCGTCGCCGGTGATGCCCTGGGTGGCGCCGGAGAACAGGTTGAAGTAGTTCGGCTGGCTGGGGTGGGTCAGCGCCTTCATCGCGGTGAGGCTGGCACCGCCGTTCGCGAGCTGGTTGACGTACGGGGCGTTGGAGCTGCCGATGATCTCGCCGTACTGCTTGTTCTCGAAGACGACGACGACCACGTGGTCGTAGTTCGGCAGCGCCGCCGCTGCCGTCGAATCGGTGGCGCGGGATTCGACGGCCTGGGAGTTGCCGGTGGTCAGCGCGGTGAGCAGGCAGAGCGTGCCGAGGATTCCGGCGCTTGCCGTCCGCCATGTGCGCCTTGGGTGTGCACGTGCGGCTGCGGGATGCCTGGATCGCATGGGCTTTCTCCTCCGTGTTCTCGGGGTTCTCGTGCGTTCCTGTGGTGTTCCTGTGTGTTCTCCGGGGGCTCTGAGGTCTCGGAGCGCTCGGGCTCACTCCTCGCGCCGGGCCGCTCCGGCCACGGCGATGTTCAGAAAGCGCGGTACGGGCCGGCCCGCGTCGCGGAAGTCGTTCGCCACGGCGGAGCGCACCGCCGTCAGCCGGTCACCGGGCAGCAGCACCAGCAGGCCCCGGCCGCTTCGGTTGCCGGGCGGCCAGACGCTGAGCGCTCCCGCGAGCCGCGCGCACTCCGCGGCACGCAGGAGGTCGCCGTCCCGGTCCGCGGCGCCGCCGCGGGTCGCCAGCAGCACCAGCCGGGCGCCGGATGCGCCGGGGTCGAACGGAATCCGCCGCTCCGCGCGTTCCCGGTGGCCCTCGGTGAGCAGCGCCGTGCCCGGCCGGGCGAACAGCACGGCTCTGCGCAGGGCTTCGTCCCCGTCGGGCGCCGCTTCCCTGGCCAGCTCGGCGAGCCGGCCGCGGGGCGGCAGCGGCCTGCCGGGCCCGCCGTGCACATCGGCGACTGCGAGAGCGACGGCGCAGTCCATGGGCTCGCCGACGGACAGCCCCGCGGCCTCGGTGAGCGTGCCGTGCACATGGAGGTCCGTACCGCCCCGGCCGTGACCCGCGCGGGCCATGGTCCGCAGGAGCGCGTAGGTACGGGCTGCCCATTCCGGGGTTGTCGGGTACGGCCCCGACAGCGGCAGGTCGCAGCTCTGGGCGGGATGGCCCAGGGAACTGAGCCGCACCCGCCCGTCGTCGCGCGGCGCGGCGGCCGCCGCGACCGGCCAGCCGGCGGCGGCGACGAGGGCGGGCGAGCCGAGGTGGAAGGCGTGCGGGGCGCTCCACACCGCGGCGGGCGGACGGTCGTGCGCGGTCTCCAGCGCGTACGCCACCAGGCGGAACAGCGGGTCGGCGGTGGGCCGGTGGGCGATGGCGGTCATGGGGGGCTCACCTCGATTCCATGGGCGTGAAGAGAGGTGTCAGGGCGTGTACAGGAGCGCGTACCGCATCCGAGCCGAGGGTCCGGGGCGCCGTCACAGCAGTTTCTCCAGCCGGTCGGCCGCGGTGGCGGAGCCGCCCGCCGCGCTGAAGGAGGCCTGGATCCGACGGGCCGCACGGCGATGGGCGGAGTCGCCCAGCACGGCCGTGACCGCGCCGAGGAGTTCGTCCGTACGCGCCCTCCCGAAGCGCACCCGGACCCCGGCTCCGGCGGTGACGACCTGCTGGGCGACGATCGGCTGGTCGTCCCGGATCGGGGCGACGACCAGAGGGAGCCCGTGGGCGAGCGCCTCGCACACGGTGTTGTGCCCGCCGTGGCAGACCACCGCGTCGAGGTGCGGCAGCAGCGCGAGCTGCGGAACGGTGTCCTGGAGCAGGACGCGCTCCGGCGGCACCGGGCCGATCAGCTCCGCGGGCGCGGCGAGGATCAGCTGCACGTCCGCGGGCAGCCGTTCCGCCGCGCCCAGGACCGCCGCGTAGAACCGGGCACCGGCCTCGCGGTTGAGCGTGCCCAGCGAGACCAGCACCCGACGCCGGTCCGGGTCGAGCCGGTCCCACGGGAAGTCCGCCGAAGCGGGCCGGGCGCCGAGGGCGGGGCCGACGAACGCGTAATGGCCGGGGAACGTCTCCTCGGCGCCCACGAGAGCGGGGGTGGAGAAGACCAGGACCAGCCGGTCGGAGAAGCGCGGGTCCCAGCCGCCCGGGTCGCCGCAGTCGGCGAGCAGCCCGGCGATCCGCTCCGCCACCCAGTCCCCGACCTTCGGGTAGTCCGCGAACGGCCGAGTGAACTCGGCCGATGTACTCGCCGACGTCACCCAGGGGACGTCGAGCCGCCGCGCGACGACGGCCCCGGCGAGCGCCTGCTGGTCGGCGACCAGAACGTCCGGGCGGAATGCCCGGACCGCCGCCGTCACGCCGGGCAGCATCGCGTGTGCCAGCGGAATCAGGGCCTCCTGCCACAGGAACCGCAGCGCCGCGACCCCTCGCAGATCACGCCAGCGCTCATGGAGCTCGGCGTAGCCCCGTGGGCTGTCACCGGAGGGGAACAGCCGGGAGTGGGTGGGCAGCAGCCGGGTCAGGGCCTCGCCGGGGCCGGTCCAGGCGACCTCATGGCCGCGGGCGGCCAGTTCGGCGGCGACGGCGACGGTCGGATTGACGTGCCCCGCCAGCGGTGGCACGACGAACAGGAATCTCGTACTCCGCATACGGCCAGTCATAGGGCCAGTCATAGGGCCAGGACTCCCGTCTGCGTCGCGGAGCGGGCGGCCGTGGGGGTGGCGGTGGCGGTGGCCGTGGCGAGGTGGTCGAGCACCGCGCCACGCAGCGCGCCACTGCTCTCCTTCAGTACGTCGTGGCCGAGGCCGGGCAGGATCCGCAGATCGCAGCGCGGTGCGTGCTGGGCCAGTTCCCGGGCCCCGGGGACGAGTTCGGAGTGCTCGCCGCAGATGATCAGGACCGGGCAGTGCAGCCCCGCGTAGTCGGCGGTGGTGAACGGCCGGCTCGCCGCGATGTCGTCGATCAGGCTGGTGCGGTTGAGCAGCGCGTCGGCGATGGCGGTCAGTTTCGCGGCCTTGCGCAGCCTGAGCGAGGAGAGCTCCGAGGGAACCGGGCTGTCCTCGAGGCTGAGCGCGGCGACGGAGAGGGTGTCGACCATGTTCTCCACCCAGGGGCCGCTGAGGGGCGGTTCGAGCAGGGCGAGGCTCGCCACGAGGTCGGGCCTCGCCAGCGCGGCGTGCAGGGCGAGGGTGCCGCCGTAGCTGTTGCCGACCAGGTGCACGGGACGCCGCCGGCCGAGGCCGAGACCCCGGAGCAGCGCGACGAGGTCCCGCACGGCGGTGCGGGCGTCGTAGCCGGTGGGCGGGCGTTCGGTGAGGCCGTGCCCGCGCAGGTCGTACAGGACGACCTCGTGTCCCGCGCGGGCGACGGGGACGGCGAGCGGGCAGTAGAAGCTGGACAGGTTGTCGACGACCAGGCCGTGGAGGAAGACCACGGTGGGGCCCGGCTGCGGGGCGGGCAGCCGCTGCACGTGGAAGCGCAGGGAGTTGGCGACGATCTCGGCCATGGCGGGCTCAGGCGGCGGGAGTGGAGGAGGACTGCGCCGCACGGGCGAAGGCGACCCGCGTGATGTGGTCGACGAGGTCGCCGACCGACATGGCCAGGATCGCCTCCATGTCCTTCTCGGCCAGGAAGCCCATCAGGTCGACCTCCGCGCCGTACCGCTCGTGCAGCCGTTCGGCGAGGGCGACGAACTCGATGCTCTCCAGCGCCAGATCCTCGTTGAAGGTCGTCTTCGGGGTGACCTCGTCCGCGAGGAGGAATTCGTCACCGACGATCTCCATGAGCATGCCGGTGATCTCGGCGAGGATGTCAGATGCCATGGCGGGTCTCCGTGGGTTGCGAGGGGTGTGAGGGTCGCGAGGGGTGCGCGGACGTGTCTGCGGGCGTGTCTGCGGGCGTGTAGGTGTAGGCGACGACATGGGCCCGCGGCGGGGTGTTCGGGCGGGGCGGGGCGAGGACGGTGCTGGTCCGTACGAGGTGACCGCGGCCCTCGGGGGAGGTGACCCGCAGCCCACCGCCGGCGGGGTCGTCGGGGTCCGCGGTCACGGTCCACTGCCGGGGGCGCCCGCCGAGGCCGCCGCCCTCGGCCTTCGCCGCGGCCTCCTTGGCGCACCACAGCGTGGTGAGCGCCCGGGCCGGTCCGCCCGTCCCGTCGCGCGCCGCGAGGGACTCGGCGAGGCGCAGCTCGTCCGCCGTGAGCGCGACTCGGACGAGTGCGTCGGGGTCGTTCGTCACGGTCTCCACGTCGATGCCGACGGGAGCGGTGGGGTGTGCGACGGCGACGGCGACGAGGTCCTTGTGGGCGAGGGAGAGATGGAGACCGGAGGCCGGGCCGCCCGGGACCGGACGGCCGTGCTCGTCGTTGCCGACCGGTACCTCGGCGGGGAAGAGCGGACCGGCGCCCCGGTCCCACAGCGCCTGCCGCAGGGCGTCCTTGGCGGCGATCCGGCCTAGCAGCCACGCGGGGCGGGCACGGGCGGTGAGCCGCTCGTACGCGGCCCGCTCGGCGGCGCCCAGATAGCGGCGCATCACCAACTCCTGCGAGGCGGGGTCGCTCCAGCGCCGCCGGGCCACGCACCATCCGCCGGGCTGCGGTTCACCGATCCCGCACACCTCCGGGGTGAACTTCATCGGCCACACCCGCTCGTCGGCGGCGAAGCGCCGGTACGTCCATCCGTCCAGGCGGGCCCATACGGCGCCGTCCGGGGTACGCAGCTCCACATCGCCCCGGACCGAGGCCTCGCGTACGTCGCGGATGCGGGCCGTCGCGGCCAGCAGTGTGCCGTCGCGCGGGGCGGGACCGTACAGCCGGATCCGTTCGAGGGAGGCGGGGAAGACCAGCCGGTCGACGGGCAGCCGCAGTTGCATCCAGTGACCGAGCAACTGCCCGGCGGCGTCCAGCAGGGCGCCCGGTGCCGGGAGCGCGCGCAGCACCCCGCGGATACCGTCCTCGGCGACGGCCGTGACCTCGTGCACCCCGGCGAACCCGGGGCCGTGGAACATCCACCGGTCCCGGTAGAGCGCCTCGGCGCTGACCGGCGCGGGCCCTTCGGCGGTGAGGCCCGAGGTGTCGGGGCCGGGCGCGGAGGGGTGCCGGCGGGCGAGCGCGACGGTGACGGTCGCGCAGTCCCCGATGGTCACCCGGACGCGTCCCTCACCCGCCGGGCGGGCGGTGACCTCGACATCGACGGGCGGGGCGACGGGCAGCCAGCGCAGGGCGCGCATGTCGTCGAACCCGGTGACCACGTGCCCCGGCCACGCCGCGACGGCGGCCTCGGCGGCCAGCTCCAGCATGGTGGTCATGGGGACGACGGGGAAACGGTCGGCGGGCTCGGGCCAGTGCTCGGGCTGGAGATAGACGCAGTGGTCGCTGACGTACGGCATGGTGTCGAGGGACAGCCGCCGTGTCCGTGTGTACGCCACAGGGCCGGGGGTTTCGCTCCAGGCGTCGGTGACGGCCCGGGCGGCCGCCTCGGTCTCGGCCAGCACGGAGTCCAGGGCGGAGAGCAGAGCGGAGCGGGGCCCCGCCGCGCCACCGGGCCCGGCCGCCGCCGACGGGGGCACCTCGTGCCCAGCCGCGCCGAGCCGGTGCGCTGCCGCGCCGAGCCCGTGTGCCGCCGCGCCGAGCCGTACGAGCGGCGACCCCAGATCGAGCGCCATGACCGTGGCCCGGGTGCCGGCGTCGGTGCCCGCCTGGGGCGTGGTCTCGGTCCTGCCTCCGGCGTCGGCGCTGGTTTCGATTCCGGTTCCGGTTCCGGTTCCGGTTCTGGTTCCGGTTCCGGCCTGGGGCGTGGTCTCGGCCTGGTTCGTGGTCCGTGCGTCGGCCCCGGCCCGCATTCCGGACCCGGCCGCAGTCTCGGTTCCGTTGTCTGGCTTGGTCTTGGCCTCATGCCTGGTCCGGAGCTTGACGTCGTCCCTGGCCTCGGCCTCGGTCCCGGTCCCGGTGTCGGCCGCGACCCCGACCCCGACCCCGACCTCGGTTCCGGTTCCTGTTCCGGTTCCTGCCCAGGGCTCGGGGCCGGGGCTCGGGCGGTGACGTCGCTCGTCGGCCACGGCCCCGTCCCGGGCGGGCCCGGTGCTGCCGGCGGGTTCCGGGTGCGCGTGCCCGTTCAGAGCCGTGGCGGGCGCGGCGGGTCCGGGTGCGGCGCGGCCGAGGCGTGGTGCGGGCCGAGCCAACCGGTCCCAGTGCGGCTCCAAGCCCTCGGCCCACAGCGCCGCCGCCGTACGGCGCAGCGCGTCGAGGCCGGTGTGGGTCGGTGTGGCCGCGGCGACCGCCAGGTGGTCGTCGGCCCGCAGGGTGTCCGTCACGAACCCGGTGAGGCTCCCCGGCCCCGCCGAGACGAAGGCGCGTACGCCGTTCTCGTACAGCCGCAGTGTCAGCGTGCGGAAGTCCACCGGCTCCAGCAGATGGCGAAGCACCAGCCGCCGTAGGCCGTCGGTGTCCGTGGGGTACGGGGAGCCCGTCGTCGCGGACCAGACCGGCAGGGTCGGCTCCTGGAGCGGGAGTCTGTCGAACGCGCCGCGTACCTGGTCCAGGTACGGCTCCCACATGGGCGTGTGGAAGCCGGAGCGGAACGGCAGCTCCTGGGCCAGTACGCCCTCGGCCTTCAGACGGCCGAGCGCGGTCGCCACCTGCTCCGGCTCGCCGCACACCACCGACTGGTGGGGGCAGTTGTCATGGCTGACCACCACCCGGTCCAGCCCGTGCAGCGCACCGGCGGCCTGTCGCGCCCCGCAGCCGACCGCCGCGTACACCAGGTCGGGCACGGTGAGCGAGCCGGGGCGCAGCGAGCCGAGGAAGGCGTCGACGGCCTCCTGCGGGTACATTCCGGCCACCACCATGGCCGCCCACTCGCCGAGGCTGTGCCCGGCCAGCAGGTCGGGCCGGATGCCGATGTCCGGCAGGGCGCGGGCGAAGAACCGCCCGATCGCGATCGCGTCCAGCGCGCGCTCGATCAGCTCGTCGCCGCCGCTGAGCGCGGGCCGGTCCAGCCCGAGGTGGTCGGCGACGTCGTCGACGGACGCGGCGAACTCCGGTTCCAGGCCCGGGAAGAGGAGGGCCAGCCGGCCGCCGGGCTCGGCGGCATGGGCCCCCAGCAGCGGGCGCGGCGTGAACCATACGTCCCCACGCCCCCGCCAGGCCCGGCCACGGGCGACGACCTTCGCCGCCAGCGTCAGGCGCTCGGGTGTCGGCCCGACGACGGCCAGCCGGCACGGGCCGTCGACCCGCGTCGTGTCCGAGTCCTGGAGCCGACGGGCCAGCTCCTCAGGGCTGTCGGCGGCGAGCAGCAGTACGTCGCCGGATGCCGGAGCGCGGCCCGGCGCCCCTGGCCCGGGGCGTGCGCCGGCCGTGAAGGCGCCCCGCACCGCGTCGCCCCGTGCGGGCTGCGGCAGCGGCGGCAGCGGTACGAAGCGCCTCACCGGTGGTGCCGCCCTGCGCGCCGCCCGCGTCGCCCCTGGCGCCTCCTCCAGGATCGCGTGGGCGTTGATCCCGCCGAATCCGAACGCGTTCACCCCCGCCCGCCGGGGGCCCCGCTCCCAGGGCTCGGCGGCCGTCACCGGGCGCATACGGGTGCGGGGGAAGTCCGCGTGGGGGTCGTCGAGATGGAGCGTGGGCGGGAGCACTCCGGCGTGCACCGCGAGGGCGGCCTTGATCAGGCCTGCCATGCCGGAGGCCTGCATGGTGTGGCCGAGCATCGACTTCACCGAGCCGAGGGCGATCGGCTCGGACGTGGCCGACGGCGGCCCGAACACCCGGGCCAGCGTGGCGAGTTCGGCCGTGTCGCCGACGGGCGTGCCCGTGCCGTGGGCCTCCAGCAGGCCCAGCGCGTCCGGGGCCGTCGGGTCGAGGCCCGCGTCGCGCCAGGCGCGTTCGAGGGCCTGGACCTGGCCGTCGACGAGCGGGCTCATCAGGCTGGCGGCCCGGCCGTCGCCGCCGACGCCCACCCCCCGAACGACGGCGTACACACGGTCGCCGTCGCGCTCGGCGTCGCAGAGCCGCTTCAGCAGGACGACGCCCGTTCCCTCGGACAGCAGGGTGCCGTCCGCGCGCCGGTCGAAGGGTCGGATGCGCTCGCTCGGGCTGAGCGCGCGCAACTGCGTGAACACGCTCCACAGCGTGGCGATGTGACAGTGATGGACGGCACCCGCGACCACCACGTCGCAGCGGCCGGCCGCCAGCAGCCCGGCCGCCTGGTCGACGGCGAGGAGCGAGGACGCGCAGGCGGCGTCGAGGGTGTAGGCGGGGCCACGGAAGTCCAGCCGGTTGGCGGTCCGCGCGGCGGTGAAGCTCGGCACCAGCCCGATGGACGCCTCGGGCTGTTCGGGGCCCAGGGCGGCCTGGAACGCCTCGCGCACCGCCGTGATCCGGGCCTCGCCGAGCTCGGGGGCGATTTCCCTGAGGGTGGCTGTCAGCTGATGGGCCGTACGGACCCGCTGGTCGAGGCGGGCGGTCGCCACACCCATGAACCCGCCGCGCCCGAGGACCACCCCGATCCGGGAGCGGTCGGACGGCAGCCGGCCCTCGCCGCCCGCGTCCGCGACGGCCTCCGCGGTCGCGTGGAGGGCGAGCAGTTGGTCGGGTTCCGCCCCGGTCACGGCGGTGGGCATGATGCCGAAACGCGTCGGGTCGAAGGACGCGAGGTCGTCGACGAAGCCGCCGCGCCGGCAGTAGAAGCGGTCGCTGCGGGCCGGTCCGTTGGCGCCCCGCGGGTCGTAGTAGACCTCGGGGTCCCACCGGTCGGCCGGCACGTCACCGATGGCGTCCGTGCCCGCGAACAGGTTGCGGCGGTACGCGGACAGATCGGCGGCTCCCGGGAACACCGCGCCCATGCCGACGATCGCGGCGTCGGTCGGCCGGGGGCCCTGGCGTAGCTCAGCCACGGCCGTCCCCTTCCCGGCCACCCTGGTTCTCCGGGTCTCCCAGGCCGCCCCGGATTTCCAGGCCTTCTCGGTCGTCCCGGCCTTCTCGGTCGTCCCGGTCGTCCCGGTCGTCCCGGTCTTCCTGGGCCATGAGGACGACCTGGGTGTCCTGCCCGTGCGCCAGTTCGGCGAGGAAGGCCGCGACTCCGTCCTCGGGCCGGATGAGGGGGATGCCACGGCGGGCGTAGGAGCGTTCCAGCTCCGGAGTGACCATCCCGCCCGCCTCCGCCGCCCACGGGCCCCAGTCGATGGAGAGGACCCGGCAGGGCAAGGTCTCCGCCCAGGCGTGGGCGAGGCTGTCGAGGGCGTCGTTGGCGGCGGCGTAGTCGGCCTGGCCCCGGTTGCCGTAGACACCGGCCACACTTCCGAACAGGACCAGGAACGCCGGGTCCGCCACCGCCCGGCCGTGCTCGGCGATCGCGGCCGCCAGGTGCCGCGCCCCGTCCACCTTGGTGGCGAAGACCTGGGCGAACGCATCGGGGTCCTTGTCGCACAGCAGGGCGTCCCGGAGCGTACCGGCGCCGTGCACGATGCCGTCGAGGCGGCCGTGCCGGGCGCGGATGTCCGCCACCACGGCACGTACCGCAGCCTCGTCCGTGACGTCCGCCGCGTGGTAGCGCACCGAGGCGGCCGTATCGTTCAGCGCGCCGAGGGTGGCCCGCACCTCACGGGCGGCCAGGACGCGGGACGCCGCCGCCTCGATGTCGGCGGGAACGCGCAATCCCTGCGCGATGAGCGCGGCGCGCAGCGCGACCCGGTCATGGGCGTGGGCGAGCGCCGGTTCGTCGGCCGGGTCCGGTGGGGGAGTGCGGCCGATGAGCTCGATGTGGCAGCAGGTGGCGCGGGCCAGCGCGAGAGCGGTACGGGCGGTGATGCCGCGGGCTCCGCCGGTGAGGAGTACGACGGAATCGGGGCCGAGGGGGAGCGCGGACGGTGACACCGTGCCGGGAAGCGGGGACGGGGTCGTGCGCAGGACGTTGCGGGTGCCGTTGGTGTAGCCGACGGCGATCGGCTGGTCGCCCGGCTGCTCGTCCAGTTGCCGGTCCAGTTGCCGGTCCGGTTGCTGGTCCGGTTGCTGGTCCGGTACGCACAGCTCGGCGAGCAGATGGGCGGCGATCCGCTCGGGGCTGTCCTTGGGGTCGATGTCCACCGCGCGTACGAGGGTGCCGGGGTACTCGATCGCGGCGGTACGCAGGAAGCCGCGCAGCCCGGCGCCCGGTGTCGGGTCGTGCGCCGCCGTCCCGTGCCCGAACGCGCCGCCCGAACCGGTCGCGACCAGCAGCAGGCGCGCCCCGCCGACGAGGGCCTGCCGCAGCCCTTCGAACGTCTCCGGCAGCACGGGGCGCGGCGCGGGCCGCAGCGCGCTGAGGTCGACAACCCCGTCCACGACCCCGTCCACGGTCCCGCCCACGCCGGTGGCGTCGGGCAGCTGTTCGGAGGCGACGGTACGCACTTCGGCCCCGTACGTCTCCAGGAGCGTGGCCAGTTCGAGGGCGACACCCGCCCCGTCCTCGACGACGGCGAACCGGCGGCCCTTCAGCGCCGCGACGGCGTCCCGGGTACCGGGCGAACCGGTGGGAGCGACGCCGACCACGAGCCGGGTGAGGGGGCGCGGCGCGGCTTCCTCCCCTCCTGGCACCTTCCCGGCCGTGTCGATGTGCGGCCGCGCCGCGAGGGGTGCCGCGTTCGTGGCCGGGGCCGTACCCGGCGGGGCGACAGCGCCGCCGGCGACGACACCGTCGGTGCCCGCGTCGTCATGCGAGACGATCCAGTCCACGATGCCGCGGAGGGTCTTGATGCGGGCGAGCTCCTCCACGGCCGATTCCGCGGGCCCGTCGAGACCCTGTGGCAGGCCGATCCGGTCGGCCAGCGCTCCGATGATCTCCACCCGCTTGATGGAGTCCACCGAGAGGTCCGCCTCCAGGTCGAGGGCGGGGTCGAGCATGTCCCGGGGGTAGCCGGTGCGGGTGTGGACGATCTCCAGGACGGTGTCCATGAGTTCGTCCGCGGTGCGCGGCCGGCCGGCGCCCGGCTGCGCTTCCGCCACGGGGACGGGGGTGGGGACGGGCGCCGCGACCGGCACGGCGGCCGGGAGCGCCTCCATGGGTGCGACGCGCCCGGCCCCCGACGCCTCCGCCCCCAGGTAGCCGAGCAGGACCTCACGCCCGGCCGCGACCAGTTCCCTGGCTCCGCGCAGATACTCCAGCACCGCCTCATCGCGCCGGTCCACGCCCGTCGCGGTCGTGGTGGCTTCCGGCACCCGCACCTGGCGCGCCGGACGCAGCCCGCCGGAGACCGGTTCGCCCGCCGTGGTGCGGACCAGATGACCGTCCACCAGCCAGCCCGGGCGCTGCGGGGCCCGCTGCGGCAGCGGAGCCGTACGCCCCTTGAACAGGGCCTCGGGGTCGACCGGGAGCCCCGCCGCCGCCAGTTCGGCGAGCGCGGACAGCAGCCGGGGCAGACCGGGCTCCCCGGGGACGTCGCAGGCGACAGCCGTGTGCGGCCGTTCGCCGAGGATCTTGCCGACCAGGCCGGTGAGCACCCGTCCGGGCCCGGCCTCGACGAAGGTCCGTACCCCCGCCGCGTACATGGCCTCGATCTGTGCGACGAAGCGCACGGGCTCGGCGACCTGGTGCGCCAGGAGATCCCGTATCGCCGCCGGGTCCTCGGGATACGGCCGCGCCGTGGTCGTCGACCACACGGGGAAGGCGGGCGCCGAGACCGCCGTCCCTGCCAGCGCTCCCGCCAGGGCGTCGGCGGCGCCCGCGACGACCTCGCTGTGGAAGGCGCAGGCGACCGGGATGCGGTCCGCGCTCAGCCCGGCGGCGCGCAGTGCCGCGACGGCGGCGTCGACGGCGGCCGTCGGCCCGGAGACGACGCACTGCCGGGGCGCGTTGTGGTTGGCGATCACGCAACCGGCGTCGGCGGCGATGTCCCGCACCCGCTCGGGCTCCGCCGTCACGGCGGCCATCGCGCCGGGGTCGCCCCCGGCGGTGGCCGCCGCGTCGAGGATCGCCTCGGCCCGGCGGCCGCTGAGGGCCAGCAGGGCATCCGTGTCGTACGCGCCCGCGGCCCACAGGGCGGTCAGTTCGCCGTACGAGTGTCCGGCGGCGCAGTCGGGGCGTACGCCCAGCGACGTGAGCAGCGAGAACGCCGCCGCGCCGGTGAGTCCCAGGGCGGGCTGCGCCACCCGCGTGTCGGTGACGGCGGCCCGCCGCGCCGACCGTTCGGCATCCGTGAAAGCGGCGGGCGGGAACATGGCGGCCACGACCGGTGCCGGAGCATCGTCCAGCAGCCGCCGGAGCGCGGGGAAGGCGATGAAAAAGTCGCCCAGCATCCCCGGCCGCTGGCTGCCCTGCCCGGGAAACAGGAACCCGACCCGTCCGGGATCCGCGTTCTTCTCGCGCACGTACACGCCGTCACCCGCCGTGAAGGCGCGGGCCCGCGCCAGCTTGGCGCCGAGATCGTCCAGATCCTCGGCGACCACCGCGACCTGTACGGTTCCGGGATCGGCTGCCGTCTCGGCGGCCAGGTCGCGCAGCGGCCACGGACGCCCGGCGGAGTCGTTCTGCTCCAGTCGCGCAGCCAGCCGCGCCATCGCCCGCCCGGCCGCCGCGCGGTCGGTGCCCCGGAAGCAGAACAGCTCGGCGGGCCATGCGTCGAGCCCGTGCGCGGGCTCGGGCGCGCCCCCGTAACCGGCGAGGACCGTGTGGTAGTTGGTGCCGCCGAACCCGAAGGCGCTCACACCGGCGATGCGCCGTTCCACCGGAGCCGCCCAGGGGCGGGCCTCGGTGTCGAAGAAGAACGGGCTGGTGTCCGCGTCCCAGTCGGGGTGGGGTCCACCCACGTTGAGCGTCGGAGGCCGCACGCCGGAGTGGACCGCGCGCGCGGCCTTGATGACACCGGCCAGCCCGGCCGCGCACTTGGTGTGCCCCAGCTGCGACTTCACAGAGCCCAGCGAGCACGAGCCGGCCGGCGACGAGCCGGGCGACGAACCCGCTGGTGAGCCCGGCGACGAGCCCAGCAGCGAACCCGCCGACGAGCCCGCTGGCGAGCCCTGCGACGAAGCCGCTGTTGAGCCCTGCGACGAGCCCGAGCCCGTGAACACGTCGGTCAGCACAGCCAGTTCCGTACCGTCACCGACCACCGTCCCCGTGCCGTGTGCCTCGACGAGTCCCACCTCGCCCGGTGCGACCCCCGCCTTCCGGTACGCACGCTCCAGAGCGCGCCGCTGGCCCTCCGGCCGGGGCGCGGTCAGCCCCAGCGAGCGGCCGTCGCTCGACGCGCCGACGGACTTGACCACGGCGTACACCCGGTCGCCGTCCCGTTCCGCGTCCTCCAGGCGCTTGAGCACCAGGCACGCGACGCCCTCGCCCAGGGCGATACCGTCGGCCCGAGCGTCGAAGGGCCGGCAGCGGCCGGTGGGGGAGAGGGCCCGTACGGAGGCGAACATCAGGTAGTCGTTGATTCCGTTGTGGACGTCCGCACCACCGCACAGCACCATGTCGCTGTCCCCGTCGCGCAGTTGGCGGCACGCGAGATCGAGGGCGGCGAGCGAGGAGGCGCACGCGGCGTCGACCGTGCAGTTGGCGCCGCCGAGGTCGAGGCGGTTGGCGACCCGGCCCGCGATGACGTTGGAGAGGACGCCGGGGAACGAGTCCTCGGTCAGGCGCGGAAGCAGCTCGTCCAGTTCAGGTGGAAGCTCACCGAGATACCCGGAGTGCAGCGCCCTGAAGCCGTACGCGCCCGCGAGTTCGGTCCCGGCCTCGGCGCCGAACACCACCGACGTACGCGAACGGTCGAACGCGCGCGCCCGGTCGTAGCCGGCGTCCGCCAGCGCCCGGGAGGCGATTTCCAGGGCGAGCAGCTGCACCGGTTCGATGGCGGGCAGGGAGGCCGGAGGGATGCCGTGCGCGAGCGCGTCGAACGGGACGGCGGGCAGGAAGCCGCCCCAGCGGGAGGGGGTGCGTTCGCCGGAGCGGGCGAGGTCGGCGTCGTAGTAGACGGCCGGATCCCAGCGGTCGGACGGCACCTCGGTCACGGAGTCGGTCGCGGCGACGATGTTCGCCCAGTAGCCGGCGAGGTCGCCCGCGCCGGGGAACGCGCAGGCCATGCCGACGATGGCGATGTCCAGGGCTTCCTCGACGGGTTCGTCGGCGGCCGGGGCGAACTCCCGCGCCCTGCGGTCGACCAGGTCCGAGGCCCCGTCCGTCACCTGCGCGTGCAGCGCGGCGAGGGTGGTGGTGGCGCCGCGGGCGGTCGCGACCTGCCCCAGCATGTAGAGGCCGTCGCGCTTCTGCTCGCCCGGCTCCACCGGTACGGGTCCGCCGGCAGCGTGGCGCAGCCCCTTGCTGGCGATGCGCAGCCGCCCGAGGTTGAGGCGCTCCAGCTCCTCCCACACCTCGCGCGGGCTCGCGCCGCTCTCCTCCAGACGGCGGCGGGTGGCCTCGAACGTCCCGGCGTAGTGCGTGTCCGCGCAGCGCGTGGCATGGCCCGGCGCGGTGCGCAGCAGGACGGTCGCGTCGCAGTCGAGCGCCGCCCGCTGGAAGCCGGGGAGTACGGCACCGGCGGCGACGGCCTCTTCGGTGAACAGGTACGCGGTGCCCATCAGGACCCCGATCCGGGCGCCCCGGTCCGCGAGCGGGGCCGCGGCCACGGCGGCCATCGCGGCGGAGCGCTCGTCGTGGATGCCGCCCGCGAAGAGCACGTCCAGCGCCGGGACGTCGTCGCAGCCGAGCAGCCGCTCGATCTGCTCCTCCCACAGCGGGAACGAGGCACGCGGACCGATGTGGCCGCCGCACTCCAGCCCCTCGAAGACGAAGCGCCGGGCGCCCTCGGTGAGGAAACGTTCCAGCAGTCCTGGTGACGGCACGTGGAGGTACGTCCGGGTCCCGGCCGCCTCCAGCGGGGCGGCCTGCACCGGCTGCCCGCCCGCGATGATCGCGTACGGCGGTCGTACGTCGGCGACCGCGGCGAGCTGCTCGGTGCGGAGCTCGGGCGGGGCGAAGCCGAGCAGCCCCACCCCCCAGGGCCGGTCCCCCAGCCGCTCCGCGGTCTCCGCGAGCAGCCGTCGTACCTCCCCGCCGCCCATGACCGCGAGCGCGAGATACGGCACCCCGCCCGCCTCGGCGACAGCGTCCGCGAACGCCGCCCGGTCGCTGACCCGGGTCATCGGCCCCTGCGCGACCGGCAGATGCGGCTCCTGCGGACGCGGTCGCAGTGGCCGCGCCCGTACCGCCGCCTCCAGATGCCCGGTGACGGCACCGCGCACGCCCTGCACCACTCGCCCGACGGTCCGGTACTGCTCCCCGAGCCGCGCGGCGAACGCCCCGTCCTGCCCGACGGGCAGCAACTGCTCCCCCAACCCCCGCGCCCCCAACGGCAGCACGCCCCGCCCACCCACGCCCGCCCCGGCGCCCGGGGCCTGGCCGGCGCTGCCCGCCGCTCCGCCTGCCGTACGGGCCTGCCGTGCGTCGTCGGGGTGGCCCGCCGCGTGGTTGTCGGCCGCTCCGGCGGTGACCTGGCCGGCGCTGCCCGCCGCTCCGCCTGCCGTACGGGCCTGCCGTGCGTCGTCGGGGTGGCCCGCCGCGTGGTTGTCGGCCGCTCCGGCGGTGAC
>NZ_JBEPDM010000004.1:0-132961 GCF_040300305.1 Streptomyces sp. NPDC000410 | reverse complement strand
GACCCGGTCGGCGCTGCCCGCCGCTCCGCCCCCCGTGCGGTCGAGCCGTGCGTCGTCGGTCGCTCCGGATGTGACCCGGTCGGCGCCGCCCGCCGTGTCGTCGGTCTCCCGGGTCCGAAGGCGCTGTTCGTGGCCCGGCGCCCACTGCGCGGGCAGTGTCAGGTCCGGGCGCGTGTACACCCGATGGCCGTCGAGCAGCACCGTCTCGCTGCCGTCCATCGCCCGAAGGGCGGCGGCGACGGGTCCCGGCAGCGCGTCCTCGCCCTCGGTGGTGAGGGCCAGTTGGGTGTCGAGCACGACCCCCGTCGCGCCGCCCGCGACGGCGGCTGCCGCCGTGTGCGGGCCGATGCCGCCGTGGGCCAGGACGGGCACACGGATGTCCGGGTCGGCGAGGAGCCGCTGCACCAGCACGAAGGTGGTCAGGTCACCGACCCGGCCGCCCGCCTCGTGGCCCTTGGCGACGATCCCGTCCGCCCCGGCGGCGACGGCGGCCGCGGCCTCGCGCGGACCGGTCACCTCGGCCCAGACCCGGCGGTGGCCGTCCGCCGCCCAGTCGGCAGGCCGGCGCTGCCGGAGGGGGTCGGCGAGGAGCACGGTGTCCACCTCCGCCGGCAGCTCGTCCGGGCCGGTCGGGCAGCCGACGGGTACGCGCACGCCGTACGGGCGCGGCCCGAGCAGCTTCGCCAGCTCGGCCAGGGCACCGCGGGCGAGAGCGGCGTCCCGGCCGAGATCCAGCAGGCCGAGTGCTCCGGCCCGCTCGGCGGCGGCGACGATTCGCGGGTTGGGTTCCTCGAAGGGGGTGAGCGCGACGACGAGGTCGCGGACGGGGGACGGGGACGGGGCCGGCTGGCGGGTCACAGGCGCTCCTTTTTCCGGGTGCGTCGTGCTGCGTTGCTCGGTGTCGTACCGGGGGGTGCGGTACGGGACGGGGCGTCGAGACCCGACGGGCCATGTCGCGGACCGGGCGGTGCCCGCGGGCACATCGCCGACCGGCGGTTACGCCCTGTCGCCGCCGCGTTGCATCGTGAGGTTGCCGCCTCGCACTGTCAACGCCCATTCAGCGGGGCCCCGTGCGCCCCACCCCTCCCGCGCAGCGTGCGATCAGAGGCGACCGTCATCGTGCCGTCAGCCCCCTGACCTGCACTATTGCGCGCCCCATGGGTACGCTTCCGACGCGTCGGCCACTGCCCGTACCCCGTCCGCTCATGCCGTGCCGGTATGGCTCACTGCCGACCGTGCATCAAATGCCGGACCAGATCGGATGGTTGTTCACCTAACTGGCGCTTACACCCTTACCCTCCCGGCGTTACCGTCCGCCCATGACCCCCACACTCGCGCAGCTTCGTTACCTCGTGGCCGTCGCGGACCGCCGCTCCATCACCGGCGCGGCCGCGTCGGTCTTCGTCGCCCAGTCCGCCCTCTCCCGCGCCATTCAGGCCATGGAGCGTGATCTGGGCGTGGAGCTCCTGTCCCGGCGCGGCCGCGGCGTGGACCTCACACCCGCGGGCACCCGTGTGGTCCGGCTGGCCCGGACCGTGCTCGACGCCGTGGAGGCGATCGACGACATCGGCGCCTCCCACAAGGGCCCGTGCGCCGCCCTGCACATCGTGACCACCCCGACCCTCGCGCTCGACCTGGCGGCCGACCTCGTACCGGCCTTCATCGAACGCCATCCCGGTATCGACGTACGGCTGCACCAGCGCAACAGCCGGGAAGTGCTGGTGCAGGAGCTGGCCGACGGCACGGCCGAACTGGGGCTGGTGGACCTGCCGGTGGACAAGGAGCTGTCGGTCCACCACATCCAGGAGCGCGAGGTCGTCCTGATCTCCCCACCCGGCTCCCGGCTGCCCGATCCGGTGCCCTTCCGCCTGCTCGACGGTCTGCCGATGGTGCTCCCGACCCCGGGAACAGGGCGGCGTACGGAAATGGAGGCGATGTTCAGCGCCCTCGGCGTGCGCCCCGTGCCCACGCTGGAGGTCGACGAGCGACTCGCCTGGGTGACCAGTGTGACGGGCGGCCGCGGATCGCTGATCTGGTACCGGGATGTGGTCTTACGGGCCTTCGGCCATCGCGTGGAGGTCCGCTCCTTCACCCCGCCGCTGCTGCGCCCCGTCGGGCTGGTGCATCCCCGCCACGCCCTGAGCCGGGCCGCACGTGCCTTCATCGCCCATGCCCGGCACAACGCGCCGGTGCGCGAGCCCGTCAGATGATCCGAGGCCCGGTGGGGACGCCCGCCATGCCCACCCGGCATCACTCCATACCCAAAAGGCACGTGGTTGGCGCTTGGCCCTGTCGCCGCCCGCCGCCACATTGTGCGCATGCCTCGACTCCTCACGCCCCCGCGTGCCGCGGTCACGACGGCCGTCACCGCCGTCGTCGCCCTCGCCCTGTGCGCGCCGCCCGCCACCGCCGCCGGGGCGGCCGCCCTCGCCCCGGACCGCGGGTGCACGCTCCCCTCGGGGCTGGCCGAGATCAGCGGCCTCGCCATGAGCACCAGGCACCCCGGGGTCTTCTACGCCGTCAACGACAGCGGCAACAGCAACCAGGTGTTCGCCGTGGACTGCGCGGGCCCGACCGGCCGGCTCAAGGCCACCTTCACCCTCTCCGGGGCCACCAACACCGACTGGGAGGGACTGGCGGTCGGCAAGGCCACGACAGGCGGCGGCACGTCGATACTCGTCGGGGACATCGGCGACAACTTCAGCGCCAGGGCCGAGCTCACGGTCTACAGCTTCCCCGAGCCGGACCAGCTCACGAACGCCACCGTGACCCCGGTGGCCCTCCGGTTCGCCTACTCGGACGGCAAGCACGACGCCGAGTCCCTGCTCGCCGACCCGGTGACGGGGCAGCTGTATGTGGCGAGCAAGCTGATCGGCGCCGCCGGGCAGCTCTACAAGGCTCCGCTCCCGCCCCAGTCCGGCCAGGTGAACACGCTCACCCCGGTCCGTCCCGGGCCGGTCTTCGCCACGGACGGCGCGTTCTCGCCGACGGGGAGGTCGTACGCGCTGCGCAGCGGCGGCCCGCTGGGTGCCAACACCGCCCACGTGTACGACACCGCCGGTACCAAGCTCGCCGAAGTCGCGCTGCCCGCCCAGCCGCAGGGCGAGATCGTCACCTACGCGGACTGCGCGTCCCTCCTCGTGGGCTCGGAGAACGACGCGCAGATCTGGCGCGTACCACTGCCGCCCCAGGCGACACCCGGCTGCGAAAACGAGCCCCCGCCGCCCACGGGCGATCTCAAACTGGGTGATCCGGGTGCGCAGACGTGCAAGTTCAACCAGTCCTGCACGATCCAGCTGACCGCGACGGGCGGCAAGGCGCCGCTGAAGTACAGCGCGTCAGGACTGCCCTTCGGCCTCACGATCGACGCCTCGACCGGCCGCGTCAGCGGAAAGCCATGGGCTGCGGGAACGGTACAGATCACCGCCACCGTGACCGACTCGGCCGGCGCCTCGGCGAGTACGGCCTTCCCCCTCACCCTCAACTGGTTCTGAGGCGGGCCGGCTCCAGGGGCCGCCGGACGGCCCCTGGAGCGGGCGGGTCGTTCTGGGGCTCGCTCAGCCCGCCGCGCGAGCCGCCATGCGCGCCTTGCGGGCCAGGAGCTTCTCGTCGAACTTACGGGCCTCCGAGTCCAGCCCGCCCATGTACAGGCCCAGCTCCTCCTGGGCCTTCACGCCCTCGGGGCCGAGCCCGTCGATCTCCATGACCTTCAGGAACCGCAGCACCGGCTGGAGTACGTCGTCGTGGTGGATGCGCATGTTGTAGATCTCGCCGATCGCCATCTGCGCGGCCGCCCGCTCGAAGCCGGGCATGCCGTGCCCCGGCATCCGGAAGTTGACGACCACGTCGCGCACCGCCTGCATGGTCAGATCCGGGGCGAGCTCGAAGGCGGCGCCCAGCAGGTTCCGGTAGAAGACCATGTGCAGGTTCTCGTCGGTGGCGATCCGGGCCAGCATCCGGTCACAGACGGGGTCGCCCGACTGGTGGCCGGTGTTGCGGTGCGAGATGCGGGTGGCGAGCTCCTGGAACGCGACGTACGCGACCGAGTGCAGCATCGAGTGCCGGTTGTCCGACTCGAAGCCCTCGCTCATGTGCGCCATCCGGAACTGCTCCAGCTTGTCCGGGTCCACCGCGCGCGATGCCAGCAGGTAGTCCCGCATCACGATGCCGTGGCGGCCCTCCTCGGCGGTCCAGCGGTGCACCCAGGTGCCCCAGGCGCCGTCGCGGCCGAAGAGCGTGGCGATCTCGTGGTGGTAGCTGGGCAGGTTGTCCTCGGTGAGCAGGTTGACCACGAGGGCGATCTTGCCGACCTCGGTGACCTTGGACTGGGACGGGTCCCAGGCCTCGCCGTCCTCGAAGAAGCCCGGGAAGTTCCGGCCGTCGGACCACGGGACGTACTCGTGCGGCATCCAGTCCTTGGTGACCTTCAGGTGCCGGTTCAGCTCCTTCTCCACCACCTCTTCCAGCGCGTACAGCAGCCGGGCGTCCGTCCACGCTTCGGAACTGCCGAGGTGGGGAGAGGTGATCGTCACTGGTGCTCCTGGGGGACGTGAACGTAAGCGGAAGTGCAACGAGATATCAGCGGGGACGTGGGCAACGCTGAAGCCGTGGGCAACCCGCCGGATGAAGGGGGGATCGACGAGCTACTTACGGCTTCGTAGGTTACGAAACCGTAGGTTAAAGGCCGGGTAAGCCGTGGGCCAAGCCCGGACGCGCGATGTCCCCTTACGTCCTGTTATGAATGCAGGTCCCGGAGGCGCACCGAGAGGCAGGTCACGCAGCCTTCGAGCTTCTCGAACTCGCTGATGTCCACCGGAACCGGTTCATATCCCAGTTCCTCGAACAGCTCCGCCGACCGCGGCGCGCTCGCCGCCATCAGCAGCTTCCCGCCGCCCAGCAGCACCACGTGCGCCCCGGACTCCTCCGGCACGGGCAGGAACCGCGGGAACAGGCCGGGCTGCTCCACGAGCGGCTCGTACCCGATCACGGTTCCGTCCGGCAGGGCCGTGACGGCCGATTTGAGGTGCAGGACCTTCGACACGGGTACGGGGACGACGCGCGCCCCGAGCGGCTCGAAGGCCGCCCTCAGCTGCTGCACCCCCGTCGCGTTGGTCCGCCCTCCCCGGCCCACGTACACCGTGTCGCCGATCTTGAGGACGTCACCGCCGTCGAGGGTGCCCGGCTCCCACACCCAGTTCACCGAGCAGCCGAGCCGGGCGAGCGCCTCCTCGACGGCCGTGGTCTCCGGGCGGCGGGACTCCGCGCCGGAGCGGGCGATGAGCGCCACGTTGCGGAACATCACCACGGTGTCCTCGATGAAGACCCCGTCCGGGCAGTCGTCGGCCGGCTCGGTCTCCACCGTCTCCCAGCCATGCTCCCGCAGGGCGTCCGCGTACGCCTCCCACTGGACGAGCGCCGCCTCCGTGTCGACGGGGCGGCGCTCGACATGCGTGACCAGGCCCTCGGCCAGGCGCGGGCTCGGGCGACGGATCAGGGCTTTTCTACTCGGCACGGGCTCTCCTGGCGGGGGTAGGGAGCTGACGGCGCCCATCATTAGCCGCCCGTCCCCGCTCCCGTAAAGACCCACACGGGGCGTTCCCGCGCGTCATGACGCCGCGCACAGCGCGTCTCCCACTGAGGGTGACCGGAATCCGGGCGCGGGTGCCGCCCACCTCGCCGTCGGCATGCCGTTCGCCGCCCTGGTGGGACAGCTGACGGTCGGCTCACGCGCGGCAGGCGACGGCCAGGAGCGCGCAGGCCGCCGGGGTGGTGTCACTCCTGGACGCCCCGTCCTCCGGTTACGGGCGGGACACTCCGTACGAGCCCATCAAGCGGGCCAGTTGTCGGCCCGTCACCCGTAGTGGTTCCTCGCTGCGGTTGACCTGGGCCGTCACTTCGGCGCCTTCCAGGGCGCCGATCACGGTGGTCGCCAACTCCCGGGCGTCGCGCGCCTGGAAGCCGGAGCGCAGGAGCTTGTCGGCGACCATCTGCTCCCAGCCGCGCAGCGCGTCCGCGCATGCCTGCTGGATCCCGGATTCGGTCCCCAGGGTTTCCAGTGCCGCCGCCGTGACCGGGCAGCCGTCGGTCCAGCCCGACTCGCGCAGCCCTTCGGCGAGCTGCCGGGCGCAGGCCTCCACGGCCGCGCCCGGGTCGTCCTCGCTGTCCAGGGCCTCGCGGAGGACGGCCGCGAACTCCTCGCCGCTGTAGTTGATGGCGGCGACCGCGACGGCCTCCTTGCCGCCCGGGAAGAAGTGGTAGACGGAGCCCAGTGTGGCCTCCGCCTCCTTGGCGATCTGCTTGATGCCCGTGCCGACATACCCCTGGCGCTGCAGGAGGCGCGCTGCGGCGACGACGATCCGGTCCCGGGTGCTGGTCTGTCCCATGGGCACACCCTACTGGTCACTGGTTAGAACGCTCGTTTTAGAGCGTGCTACATTGCCTCCGCGTTCTCATTAGAGCGTTCGTTTTAGTCTCGTTCTCGTTCCCTGCATCGCGGAGGTCCTTCCCATGAGCAGCAAGCAGCCCGTGACCGTCATCGGCCTCGGTCCGATGGGGCAGGCAATGGTCCACGCCTTACTCGACAAGGGTCACCACGTCACCGTCTGGAACCGCACCGCGTCCCGTGCCGACGCCCTCGTCGCGCGCGGCGCCGTACTCGCGAAGAGCGCCGAGGACGCCCTGGCGGCCAACGAGCTGGTTGTCCTGAGCCTGACCGACTACGACGCGATGTACAGCGTGCTCGAACCGGCGTCCCACGCCCTGGCCGGCCGCGTGCTCGTCAATCTCAGCTCCGACACCCCGGAGAAGACCCGCGCCGGGGCACGGTGGGTGTCCGAGCACGGCGGGGTCCACCTCACCGGTGGCGTCACTGTCCCGCCATCGGGCATCGGACAGCCCGACTCATCCACCTTCTACAGCGGACCGCGTCAGGTCTTCGAGGCGCACCGCTCCACCCTCGAAGTCCTGACCGGCACCGACTACCGGGGTGAGGATCCCGGCCTGGCCGCGCTCATGTACCAAATGGGCATGGTCATGTTCTGGACGTCCATGCTCAGCTACTGGCAGGTCATCGCCCTCGCCGACGCCAACGGCCTCACGGCCGCGGACGTCCTCCCGCACGCCACGGACACCATGACCGGGATGCCGGACTTTCTCTCCTTCTACGCCGAGCGCATCGATGCCGGCGACCACAGCGGCGATGTGGACCGGCTGGCCATGGGCATGGCCAGCGTCGAACACGTTCTGCACACCAATGCCGACGCGGGTGTCGACACCGCGCTGCCGGCCGCCGTGGCCGCCGTGTTCCGGCGCGGCATGGACGCCGGGCACGCGGCGGACAGCTTCTCCAGCCTGGTGGAGCTGATGAAGACGGCCGGTGCGGCCGGTGGCGGGACCACCGTCAGGTGATCAACGGGATCCTCCACCGGCTCGGCACCGGGGCGGCGGGCCGCCGTCCCCTGTCCGCCGTCCGACTAGGGCCCGTCCGGCCGACCCTGCTCGACCTCCTCGGCAGTGGTCGGCCGGAGCTCACCGTCGAGCATCAGCCAGCGGGTGATCCCGACGGACCGGAGGAACCGCACGTCGTGGCTCGCCACGATCAGCGCTCCCTCGTACGCCTCCAGCGCCGACGTCAGCGCCCGCACACTCGCCAGATCCAGGTTGTTCGTCGGCTCGTCCAGCATCAGCAGCTGGGGAGCCGGCTCGGCGAGCAGCAGCGCCGCCAGCGCCGCGCGGAAACGCTCACCGCCCGACAGGGTCCCGGCGGGCCGGTCCGCACGCGCGCCCCTGAACAGGAACCGCGCCAGACGCGCCCGGATGGCGTTGTCCGTTGCCGCGGGCGCGAAACGGGCCACGTTCTCCACGACGGTGAGCCCGTCATCGAGGACGTCCAGACGCTGGGGCAGATAACGCACCGGCACCTCGGCCGTCACCTCACCGGCCACCGGCTCCAGTTGCCCGGCTATCGTACGCAACAGCGTCGTCTTGCCCGCGCCGTTACGGCCCACGAGCGCGATCCGCTCCGGGCCGCGGAGCTCGAACTCGCCCGCGACCCGTGCCCCGTACGTCAGCTCCAGGCCCGACAGCCGCAGCACCCCACGGCCCGGATGGACCTTCGTGTACGGCAGTTCGATACGGATCTCGTCGTCGTCGCGCACCGCCTCCACCGCCTCGTCGAGCCGCTCCCGCGCCTCGCCCAGCTTCTCCGTGTGCATGATGCGGTGTTTGCCCGCCGAGACCTGCGCCTGGCGCTTGCGCTGACCCATCACGATCTTCGGCTCGCGCTTGTTGTCGTACATCTTCTGCCCGTACCGCTTGCGGCGGGCCAGCTTGACCTGGGCGTCCGCCAGTTCACGCTTCTGCCGCCGGACATCGGCCTCCGCCACCCGGACCATGCGTTCGGCTGCCTCCTGCTCCACGGCCAGCGCCTCCTGGTACGCCGAGAACGAACCGCCGTACCAGGTGACCTCGCCGTCGCGCAGATCGGCGATCTGATCGACCCGCTCCAGCAGGTCACGGTCGTGACTGACCACGACCATCACTCCGGACCAGGCATCCACCGCGTCGTACAGCCGTCCGCGCGCGTACAGGTCGAGGTTGTTCGTCGGCTCGTCGAGCAGCAGGACATCCGGGCGGGCCAGCAGCAGCGCCGCCAGTCGCAGCATGACGCCCTCGCCGCCCGACACCTCGCCGATGGTCCGGTCGAGGTCGATGTGCCCGAGCCCGAGCTGATCGAGCGTCGCGCGCGCCCGCTCCTCCACGTCCCAGTCGTCACCGACCGCCGTGAAGTGCTCCTCGCCGGCGTCGCCCGCCTCGATGGCGTGCAGCGCGGCGCGTGTGGCCGCGATACCGAGCGCCTCGTCCACCCGAAGTGCCGTGTCGAGCACCAGGTTCTGCGGCAGGTACCCGATCTCGCCCGCGACCCGTACCACCCCGGAGGCCGGGGTGAGTTCCCCGGCGAGCAGGCGCAGCAGCGTCGACTTCCCGGAGCCGTTGAGCCCGATCAGACCGGTCCTTCCGGGCCCGACCGCGAGATGGAAGTCGTCGAAGGCCGGGCTGCCGGGGGTGCCGTCCGGCCAGGAGAAGGACAGCGAGGTGCAGGTGATGGAGGTGGGGAATGTAGACATAGGCGTCTCCCTGTTGCGGTGGAAGGGGTGGAAGCAACGGGTGAGACACCGGTCAAGACAGCACAAAGGCCCTGGTCCGGGAGACGGGACGGCACATACGCTCGTACGCCGAGGTCGCACACGGGACACGCGGGCAGCAGCCGCGCGACACGGTGTCTCAAAACCTCAGACGAGCAATGTCCTTCTCCGATCCGACGACATCAGGGCCAGTGACGACACTACGTCCGCCCCTGCGGGGCGGCAATCGATTTATTGGGCAGGCGTCTTGTTCAGCAGGCGTCGCGGATCAGCTCGGCGAGGTCCTCGTCCAGGCGCAGATGCAGGTGTTCGTGCCCGGTGGGCACGACCCCTTGCGACCGCTCCAGGAAGCGGCGCACCTCGCAGGTGCGGATGTGCACCATCGCCATGCCCTCCGGGGCGTGGAACTCCAGCACCGTACGGTCGTATCCGTACGGCCGCACCCGCACGTCCCCCATCCCGGCCGGGCCCTCCACCCCCGCCGCGAGCAGCTCCCGCGAGAACGCCCACGAGACATCGGTCCCCTCGAGGGTCGCCGGGCCGGGGAACGCGATGCTCACGGCGAACGGATCACCGATGTCGTAGCGCAGGGTCACGTCCACGGATTCCATGTGCGGCGCGGCGGCGACCAGCCGGGCCTGCACGGCCTGCTCGATGACGCTGGACAAAGGCCTGCTCCCTCTCTTCTTGCGGCGGGGTTACGGCTCCTCGCACAGAGAAGGACGACGGAACGACGAAATCCGTGCATCGGCCGGGAGAGGTTGGGGGAGTGAGGTGCGTCACCGCCCCGCGCGGAAACCGGGGCCCCGGGCGGGGACGCGTCGCCGCGGCCCGGCGGCAGGGGCGGGGCCGGGCCGCTGCCCGCGCCGCGGACGACGCCCCTACAGCGGCTGCTGCCGGTACCGCTCCAGCTCCGGCGCCGTCTTCGTCGCGATGAACTCCGTGATCCGGTACTCGCACACCCCGCCCGTCACGAACGGATCCGTCGCCGCGATCTCCTCGATCCGTGCGCGGTCGGAGCCGACGGCCAGCAGCACCCCTCCGTCACGCGGGTTCTTGCGGCCGGAGGCGATGACGACGCCCTCCTCGTAGAGGGCGTCCAGCCAGGCCACATGCGCCTCGAGGAGCTCGTCCGCACGTTCGACAGAGGCAATGTAGGTCAATTCCATTACGAACATGATCGGCAGGTTATCCGGGGTGTCTAAGGTGGGGCTCATCATGACCACGATCAGGACACCCGCCGACGAGACCGAGGCCAGGGCCATCCAGGACGAGCTGCGCGCCCGCGTCGTACGGGACGAGTACGGCCCGCCGCCCGGTGCGGGCCTCGTCACCGGGGTCGACGTGGCCTACGACGACGCGCGTGACCTCGTCGTCGCGGCCGCCGTCGTCCTCGACGCCCGTACGCTCGACGTCGTCGAGGAGACCACGGCGGCGGGCCGGGTCGCCTTCCCCTACGTACCCGGACTGCTCGCCTTCCGGGAGATCCCGACCGTGCTGGCCGCGCTGGAGTCGCTGCGCACCGGCCCGGGACTGGTCGTCTGCGACGGGTACGGCCGGGCTCACCCCCGCCGCTTCGGGCTGGCCAGCCACCTCGGGGTGCTCACCGGCCTGCCGGTGATCGGGGTCGCCAAGAACCCGTTCACCTTCTCGTACGACCCGCCCGGCGACCGGCGCGGGGACACCTCGCCGCTGGTCGCGGACGACGGCGAGGAGGTCGGCCGGGCACTGCGCACCCAGGACGGCGTCAAGCCGGTGTACGTCTCCGTCGGACACCGCGTCTCGCTCGACAACGCCTGCGCCCACACCCTCGCGCTCGCCCCGGACTTCCGGCTCCCGGAATCGACCCGCAGGGCGGACGCCCTGTGCCGCCGGGCGCTGCGGGAGGCGACCGCCTGAGCAGGATCTCCCACCCGGATCTGAGTATCTGTACGGATGCCCGCCGATCGCCATGACCGGCAGGCTGTCCCGCATGACTGCACACCGAACCACCGCCGACCCCAAGACCACGCCCGTGGAGAGGGGCGTGATCGCCGTTCTGCTCCTCGCCATGGCGGCCGGGACGATCTGGATCGGCTCGATGATCTACACGCTCACTTCCTGACCCTGGGCAGGGCCCCGAAGGGGCGCGGGGCTGTATCGATGTGCGGCTCCGCCGTGTGGGCGCGACCAGCCACGACGCACCCGCGGGTATCGCACCGGACTTCCGGTGGAGCGCTTCAGCGCGAGTCGGCGACGCGGAACACGATCCCGGCGGCGCGCAGCCGCTCGATCAGCGCGTCGCCCATCGCGGCCGCCGTGGTCACCTGCCCCGCGGTCCGCGGCAGCTCGTCGAAGGCGAGGCTGAGTACCGACTCGGCGAGCATCTTCGCCGTCTCTCCGTATCCGGGGTCGCCGCCCGAGACCTCCGTGAAGACCCGCCGACCGCCGCCCTCGCCGACGAAGCGGACCCGGAACCAGCTGCGTTCGCGCAGCTCGGCACTGGGGCCGCTGCCCGGTTCGTAACGGTCCATCAGCCAGGCGCGGGCGGGTGGGAGCTGGGCGAGCGCGGCCAGGGCGCCGAGCGCGACGGGCCCGGCCAGCGCGACCGGGAGCGTCTTGACCGAGGCGTAGTGGCGGTACTGGAAGTCGGGGCCGTACCGCTCCAGTGCCCGCGCGGAACGGGCCACGACCTGCGGATCCAGCGTCGGCAGGGGCAGCGCCCAGGTGGCGGTCTCCTTGCTGAACCGGGGGGCGCCCAGCGGAGCCCGCGCCCTGCGGCCGACCAGTCGCGGCTCGTGCAGCCGCCGCTCCCGCGCGGCCCGCGCTCCCTCCCGCTGCCGGCCCATCACGGTGAGCGCCGAGGCGAACGTACCGCCGGAGAACATGCCGCCCGCGCTGACGAAACCGTCGACCCGCAGGGGGACGTCCTCGGGGAGCTGCTGGACGGTGAAGTACGCGCCGAGGTCGTGCGGCACCGAGTCGAATCCGCAGGCGTGCACGATCCGCGCGCCGGTTTCGCGGGCACGGGCGTCGTGCCGTACGAACATCGTGTCGATGAACTCCGGCTCACCGGTGAGGTCCGCGTAGTCCGTCCCGGCCTCCGCGCAGGCGGCGACCAGCCCTTCCCCGTAGCGGACGTACGGGCCCACGGTCGTGGCGAGGACGTGGGTGGATTCGGCGAGCTCGCGCAGCGCGTCGTCATCGGCCGCGTCCGCGACGAGCACGGGCAGCCCGGCGCACGCCGGGTCGATCGCGGCGAGCCGCTCGCGCAGCCGCTCCAGCTTCGGCCGGCTGCGTCCCGCGATGGCCCAGCGGCAGCCCTCGGGCGCATGGGCCGCGAGGTACTCCGCGGTGAGCGCGCCGACGAAGCCCGTCGCGCCGAAGGGGACGATGTCGTACGGCCGCTCCGGCCCGCTCTGCCTGTTCAATGACCCCTCCGCTGCTCGCCACGCGCCGATGTCGCTGGGCGAGGCTAGCGTGAGTCGGGACAGTCCGCGCTACCGGGAGGACGTGATGGCGGCACCGCCTGAGCACACGCCTGCGAAATGGGGGTAGGTGCGGCCCTTTGCCCTGGGTGGTCACCGCGCGATCGCCACGAAGACGCTGATCGCGGAGCTCGACGCCCGCTGAGCGCTCGCTTGTCCACAGGGCTTGTGCGGAGTGGAACGTGTTCTTAACATCACTGATGTTACATCAGTTGTGTCACAGTGCTGGGGGCTTGTTTGATGGCAGCGACAGTGAACGGTTCCCGCGGTTCCCACGATCCCGTGGGCGACGGCCCGCTGGCCGGAGTGCGCGTCGTCGAGCTGGCCGGAATCGGCCCCGGCCCGTTCGCCGCCATGCTTCTCGCCGACCTCGGCGCCGACGTCGTACGGATCGACAGGCCCGGCGGCGCCGGCCTCGCCATCGACCCGGCCTACGACCTCACCAACCGCAACAAACGCTCCGTGCTCGTCGACCTCAAGGCCGACGGCGGAGCGCAGCAGGTCCTCGACCTGGTCGAGCGCGCCGACGTCCTCATCGAGGGCTACCGCCCGGGTGTCGCCGAGCGCCTCGGCGTCGGGCCCGAGGAGTGCCACGCCCGCAACCCCAAGCTGGTGTACGGACGGATGACCGGCTGGGGCCAGGAAGGCCCGCTCGCCCAGCGCGCGGGACACGACATCGCGTACATCGCGATCACCGGCACCCTCGGCATGATCGGCAAGCCCGACGAGCCGCCCACCGTCCCCGCCAACCTCGTCGGGGACTACGCGGGCGGCTCGCTCTACCTGGTCATCGGCGTGCTGGCCGCACTTCAGCACGCCCGCACCCCCGGCGGCACCGGGCAGGTCGTGGACGCGGCGATCGTGGACGGAGCCGCCCATCTCGCCACCATGATCCACGGGATGATGGCGGCGGGCGGCTGGCAGGACCGCCGGGGTGCCAACCTCCTCGACGGCGGCTGCCCCTTCTACGGGAACTACGAGACCGCCGACGGCCAGTACATGGCGGTCGGGGCGCTCGAGCAGCAGTTCTACAACGAGTTCATCGAGCTGCTCGGTATCAAGGACGACGTCCCGGCGCGCAAGGACTTCGCCCGCTGGGGCGAGCTGCGCACGGCGGTCGCCGACCGCTTCCGTACGAGGACACGCGCGGAGTGGACGGCCGTCTTCGAGGGTTCCGACGCGTGTGTCGCGCCCGTGCTGTCGCTGCGCGAGGCCCCGGCCCATCCGCACCTCGCGGCGCGCGGCACCTTCACCGAGCACGGCGGGATCACCCAGCCGGCCCCCGCGCCCCGCTTCTCCGCCACCCCCGGCTCCGTGCGCCGCCCGCCCGCCAGGCCGGGAGCCGACACCGACGAGGTGGCCCGCGACTGGGACGTGGCCGGCATCCGGAAGCAGGAGGGGGACCGCTGATGGAGCTGTCCGTTCCGCTCAGCTATGCCGGCGATCCGCGCCAGGCGGCCGACGAGGTCGCCGCGCTGGAGTCCGCCGGGCTCGATGCCGTCTGGGTGGCCGAGGCGTACGGCTTCGACTCGCCCACGATCATGGGCTATCTGGCCGCCCGTACCGAACGGATGAAGATCGGCGCGGCCATCCTCAACGTGTACTCCCGCACTCCCGCGCTCCTCGCCCAGACCGGAGCGGGCCTCGACGCGATCTCCGGCGGCCGGGCGATCCTCGGCCTCGGCGCGTCAGGCCCGCAGGTCGTCGAGGGCTGGCACGGAAAGCCGTACGACAAGCCGCTCGCCCGCACCCGCGAGGCGATCGAGCTCTGCCGCCGGATCTGGCGGCGCGAGGTCATCGACCACCACGGCATCACCGACATGCCGCTGCCTCCCGAGAAGGGCGGCCGCCTCGGCAAGCCGCTGAAGATCCTCACCAGGCCGGTGCGCGACACCATCCCGCTGTACGTCGCCTCCCTCGGCCCGGCGAACGTCAGGATGACCGCAGAGATCGCCGACGGCTGGCTGCCCACCCTCTTCGTCCCAGAGAAGGCCGACCAGGTGTGGGCCCGGCCCTCGCCGAGGGGGCACGGAAGCGCGACCCCGCGCTCGGCCCGCTGCAGACCGTGGCGGGCGGTCTGCTCGCCATCGGTGAGGACGCCGCGGCCGTACGGGACCTCGCCCGCCCGCAGATCGCGCTGTACGTCGGCGGCATGGGCGCACCCGGCAAGAACTTCTACAACGACCTCGCCGTCGCCTACGGCTACGAAGCGGAGGCGAAGAAGATCCAGGAGCTCTATCTCTCCGGGAAGAAGCGGGAGGCCGAGGCGGCCGTCCCGGACGAGCTCTGCGAGCTCATGTCACTGTGCGGCCCGGAAGGTTACGTGCGTGAGCGCGTCGAGGCCTTCCGGGCGGCCGGGGTCACCATGCTCAACGTCATTCCCGTCGGCCCCGAGCCGGCCGAGTTGATCGAAACCGTCAAGGGCTGGCTGTAGTCGGCAGCAGGGGGTCGCGAAAATGAAGCGCCAGATCTTCAGTACCGAGCACGACGCGTTCCGCGAGACCGTCCGGACCTTCCTCACCAAGGAGGTCCTGCCGCACTACGACCGGTGGGAGCAGGACGGCATCGTCTCGCGCGACGCCTGGCTGGCGGCGGGCAAGCAGGGACTGCTCGGGCTCGCCGTGCCCGAGGAGTACGGGGGCGGCGGGAACGCGGACTTCCGCTACAGCGCCGTGCTCGGCGAGGAATTCACCCGGGCGGGCGCCCCCGGGCTCGCGCTCGGACTGCACAACGACATCATCGGCCCGTACCTCACCTCGCTCGGCACCGACGAGCAGAAGCGGCGCTGGCTGCCGGGCTTCTGCAGCGGCGAGATCATCACGGCCATCGCCATGACCGAGCCGGGCGCCGGCTCCGACCTCCAGGGCATCCGCACCACCGCGGAGGACCGGGGCGACCACTGGCTGCTGAACGGCTCCAAGACCTTCATCTCCAACGGGATCCTCGCCGACCTCGTCATCGTCGTCGCGAAGACGACCCCCGAGGGCGGCGCGCACGGCCTGTCGCTGCTGGTCGTCGAGCGCGGCATGAAGGGCTTCGAGCGCGGCCGCAACCTCGACAAGATCGGCCAGAAGGCCCAGGACACGGCCGAGCTGTTCTTCACCGACGTACGCGTCCCCAAGGAGAATCTCCTCGGCGAGCTGAACGGCGCCTTCGTCCATCTGATGACCAACCTGGCGCAGGAGCGGCTGAACATCGCGGTCGCCGGGATCGCCGCCGCCGAGTATCTGCTGGAGATCACCACCCAGTACGTGAAGGAGCGGGAGGCCTTCGGGCGCCCCCTCGCGCGGCTCCAGCACATCCGCTTCGAGATAGCCGAAATGGCCACCGAATGCGCCGTCACCCGCGCGTTCCTCGACCGCTGCATCGTCGATCACGCGAACGGGGAGCTCGACGCGGTGCATGCCTCGATGGCCAAGTGGTGGGCCACGGAGCTGCAGAAGAAGGTCGCGGACCGCTGTCTCCAGCTGCACGGCGGATACGGATACATGACCGAGTACCGCGTCGCCAAGGCCTTCACCGACGGCCGCATCCAGACGATCTACGGCGGTACGACCGAGATCATGAAGGAGATCATCGGCCGCTCTCTGCTCTCCTGACCCCGTCCCTCCGCTGCTTCACCCCTCATTCGTGATGCGAAAGGCTCTGCTGTGAGTACCGAAGCGTTTGTGTACGACGCGATCCGCACCCCGCGCGGGCGCGGCAAGGCCAACGGCGCCCTGCACGGCACCAAGCCGATCGACCTCGTCGTCGGCCTGATCCACGAGATCCGCTCCCGCTTCCCCGGTCTGGACCCGGCCGCGATCGACGACATCGTGCTCGGCGTCGTCGGCCCGGTCGGCGACCAGGGCTCCGACATCGCCCGTATCGCGGCCGTCGCCGCCGGCCTTCCGGACACGGTCGCGGGCGTCCAGGAGAACCGCTTCTGTGCCTCGGGCCTGGAGGCCGTCAACATGGCGGCGATGAAGGTCCGCTCCGGCTGGGAGGACCTGGTGCTCGCGGGCGGCGTCGAGTCGATGTCACGGGTGCCGATGGCCTCGGACGGCGGAGCCTGGTTCGCCGACCCGATGACCAACTTCGACACCGGATTCGTTCCGCAGGGCATCGGCGCCGACCTGATCGCCACGATCGAGGGATTCTCGCGGCGCGACGTGGACGAGTACGCCGCGCTGTCGCAGGAGCGGGCCGCCGCTGCCTGGAAGGACGGCCGCTTCGACCGTTCCGTCGTCCCGGTCAAGGACCGCACCGGGCTGGTCGTGCTGGACCACGACGAGCACATGCGCCCCGGCACCACCGCCGACTCGCTGGCCGCGCTCAAGCCGTCGTTCGCGGGCATCGGCGACATGGGCGGCTTCGACGCCGTCGCACTGCAGAAGTACCACTGGGTGGAGAAGATCGACCACGTCCACCACGCGGGCAACTCCTCCGGCATCGTGGACGGTGCCTCGCTCGTCGCCATCGGCTCGAAGGAGGTCGGCGAGCGGTACGGACTGACGCCCCGCGCCCGCATCGTCGCGGCGGCGGTCTCCGGCTCCGAGCCCACCATCATGCTCACCGGCCCCGCGCCCGCCACCCGCAAGGCGCTCGCCAAGGCCGGGCTGACCATCGACGACATCGACCTGGTCGAGATCAACGAGGCGTTCGCGGCCGTCGTGCTGCGCTTCGTCCGGGACATGGGGCTCTCCCTGGACAAGGTCAACGTCAACGGCGGAGCCATCGCGCTCGGCCATCCGCTGGGCGCCACCGGCGCGATGATCCTCGGCTCGCTCATCGACGAACTGGAGCGCCAGGACAAGCGGTACGGCCTCGCCACGCTCTGCGTCGGCGGCGGCATGGGCATCGCCACGATCGTCGAGCGTCTCTGACCGTCCCGTCCTCCCCCTTCCCCCGTACGGAGAAGCAGCCATGACCACCGAGAGCACCACCATCCGCTGGGAACAGGACGAGACCGGCATCGTCACCCTCGTCCTCGACGACCCCAACCAGTCCGCCAACACCATGAACCAGGCCTTCAAGGACTCCATCGCGGCGATCGCCGACCGCGTGGAGGCCGAGAAGGACTCCATCCGCGGCATCATCTACGCCTCGGCCAAGAAGACCTTCTTCGCGGGCGGCGACCTCAAGGACATGATCCGGCTCCGCCCGGAGGACGCCCAGGTCGCCTTCGACACCGGTACGGACATCAAGCGCTCCCTGCGCCGCATCGAGACCCTCGGCAAGCCGGTCGTCGCGGCCATCAACGGCGCGGCGCTGGGCGGAGGCTACGAGATCGCGCTCGCCAGCCACCACCGGATCGCCCTCGACGCGCCCGGCTCCAAGATCGGCCTGCCCGAGGTCACGCTCGGACTGCTCCCCGCCGGCGGCGGTGTCACCCGCACCGTACGCCTCATGGGCATCGCCGACGCGCTGCTCAAGGTGCTGCTCCAGGGCACGCAGTACTCGCCCCGGCGGGCCCTGGAGAACGGCCTGGTCCACGAAGTGGCCGCCACCCCCGAGGACATGCTCGCCAAGGCGCGCGCCTTCATCGACGCCCACCCCGAGTCACAGCAGCCCTGGGACGTGCCCGGCTACAAGATCCCCGGCGGTACGCCGTCGAACCCGAAGTTCGCCGCCAACCTGCCCGCGTTCCCGGCCAACCTCAAGAAGCAGCTGAACGGCGCCCCCTACCCGGCCCCGCGCAACATCCTCGCCTGCGCCGTCGAAGGCTCCCAGGTCGACTTCGAGACCGCCCTGACGATCGAGGCCCGGTACTTCACCGAGCTGGTCACCGGGCAGACCGCCAAGAACATGATCCAGGCGTTCTTCTTCGACCTCCAGGCGGTCAACGCGGGCCGCAGCCGCCCGCAGGGCGTCGCACCGCGCAAGGTCCGCAAGGTCGCCGTCCTCGGCGCCGGGATGATGGGCGCGGGGATCGCGTACTCCTGCGCCAAGGCCGGTATCGAGGTCGTCCTCAAGGATGTGGGCATCGACGCCGCCGAGCGCGGCAAGGAGTACGCGCAGCGGCTGCTGGACAAGGCCCTGAGCCGGGGCCGTACGACCGAGGCCAAGCGCGCCGAGCTGCTCGCCCGGATCACCCCGACCGCCGACCCCGCCGATCTCGCGGGCTGCGACGCCGTCATCGAGGCGGTCTTCGAGGACCCGGCGCTCAAGCACAAGGTGTTCCAGGAGATCCAGGAGATCGTGGAGCCGGACGCGCTGCTGTGCTCCAACACCTCGACCCTGCCGATCACGCTGCTCGCCGAGGGCGTCGACCGCCCCGTCGACTTCATCGGACTCCACTTCTTCTCGCCCGTCGACAAGATGCCGCTCGTCGAGATCATCAAGGGCGAGCGGACCGGCGACGAGGCGCTCGCCCGCGCCTTCGACCTGGTCCGCCAGATCAACAAGACCCCGATCGTCGTCAACGACTCGCGCGGCTTCTTCACCTCGCGCGTCATCGGCCAGTTCATCAACGAGGGCGTCGCGATGGTCGGCGAGGGCATCGAGCCCGCGTCGGTCGAACAGGCCGCGGCCCAGGCCGGCTACCCGGCGAAGGTGCTCTCGCTGATGGACGAGCTGACCCTCACCCTCCCGCGCAAGATCCGTAACGAGACGCGACGAGCCGTCGAGGAGGCGGGCGGCACCTGGGCCGGACACCCGTCGGACGCGGTGATCGACCGCATGGTCGACGAGTTCGGACGCACGGGCCGCAGCGGCGGAGCGGGCTTCTACGACTACGCGGACGGCAGGCGGACGGCTCTGTGGCCGGGCCTGCGCGAGCACTTCGGCAAGCCGGACGTGGATGTGCCGTTCACCGACATGAAGGAGCGGATGCTCTTCTCCGAGGCGCTCGACACGGTGCGCTGCCTCGAGGAGGGCGTGCTGACGTCGGTCGCCGACGCCAACATCGGCTCCATCATGGGCATCGGCTTCCCGGCCTGGACGGGCGGTGTTCTCCAGTACATCAACGGCTACGAGGGCGGCCTCCCCGGCTTCGTCGCCCGCGCGCGCGAGCTGGCCAAGCGCTACGGCGCCCGCTTCGAGCCGCCGGCCCTGCTGCTGGCCAAGGCCGAGAGGGGAGAGGTCTTCACCGACGCCTGACCCCGGTCCGGGGACCTACCGCCCCGCACCGTCGCCCCCAGGTGTGAGAGGCGAGGGGGCCCGCCGCAGGTGGGCCCCTACCTCCCGTCGGCGCCGAACGCCTCCCGCAGTTCCTCCCGCAGTGACCGCTGGAACGCCGTCACCAGCGCCTGTATCACCATCGGCTGCATATGTGCCGACAGGGACTTCATCGCCGCCACATGATCGGGGTCCGACTCGCGCTCCCGGTACGGATTCCACACCTCGTCGCGGAAGAGGCGGGTCAGCTCGTGCGCCGCCGCCCTGGAGTGCTCCAGCAGCACCGTGCGGGAGGCGAGGATCGTCTCGTGCGCTATCGGTACGTCCAGCAGCTCCACCCCGAGCCGCAGCAGCCCGCCGTCCAGCCGGAACGCGTCGGGGACGCTGCCGCGGTCGAGGACGCCCATCGCCGCGAGCCGGTCGACGTCCTGGTCCGACAGGGGACGCCCGGCGCGGCGTTCGAGTTCGGAGCGGGGGACCTCCTCGGCGGACTCGGGCGCCCACGAGGCCACCAGGGCACGGTGGATCGCGAGATCCTGGGCGCTCAGATCGGGCGGCAGCTGCTCCAGGTAGCGTTCGATCGCGGCCAGCGTCATGCCCTGGTGCTGCAACTCCTCGATCAGGGCCAGCCGGGAGAGGTGATCCGGGCCGTACCGCCCGACCCGGCGCGCGCCGATCACCGGCGGCGGGAGCAGACCCCGCGTGCTGTAGAAGCGGATCGTGCGCACGGTGACACCGGCGCGCGTGGCCAGTTCGTCCACGGTCAGAGTCGGCTGCGTCGGCTCCTCGGTCTCGGTCGCCATGGCTCTCCTCGCTCCGCGTACGCACCAATCCGGTGCAACAGTATTGCTGTCTCACCAGTGTTGTGAAAGCGTCCCGCGCATTCGACGGCGACAGGAGGCGGTCATGACCACGATCCTGCGGCTTCCCGGGGGCGACCCGGACGCGCTCACCCTCCCCGCTCTGCTGCTGCGCAACGCCGAGGACCACGGCGATCTGCCCGCCCTCTCCTGGCGGGATGCCGCCGGCGCCGGCTGGACCACCCTCACCTGGCGCGAGGTGCGCCGGAAGACCGCCGTCCTCGCGGCCGGATACGCGGCGCTCGGAGTCGAGCGCGGCGAGCAGGTCCTGATGATGATGAGCAACCGGCCGGAACACTGGCTGACCGACCTCGCACTCAGCCACCTCGGCGCGATCCCCGTCACGGTCTACGGCACGGCGGCGTCCGAGCAGATCGCCCATATCGCGCGGCTGAGCGGTGCCCGGTTCGCGGTCGTCGAAGGCGCGCGGGAGCGCGAGCTCTGGGAGCCGCTGCTTGCCGACGGAGACGTACCCCTGCGGAAGCTGGTCGTCGTGGAGGCGGCCGAGGCGGGGCCGCACCGGGCGTACGGTTCGCTGTACGCGACCGGGGCGCGGCTGCACCGGCCCGAGTCGTTCGAGAAGGGGTGGCGCGAGACGCGAGCGGGCGACCCGCTCACCGTCGTCTACACCTCCGGGACGACCGGCGACCCCAAGGGCGTTCCCCTCACTCACCGCCATGTGATCACCAACGCGCTCTGTCTGGACCGGGTCGTCGAACTCCCCGCCCACGTCGAGCACATCTGCTATCTCCCCTTCGCGCACATCGCGGAGCGCATGCTCGGGATCTATCTGCCGGTCTTCCGGGCCTCGCACGTGTATCTGTGCGCCGATCCGACGGCGGTCGCCGGGGCCGTCCGCGAACTGCGCCCGGCGCAGTTCTTCGGAGTGCCGAGGGTGTGGGAGAAGCTGGCGGCCGGAGTGCGGGCGGCCCTTGAGATGCTGCCGGCCGAGCAGCGCGCGGCGATCGACGCGGCGGCGGAGGTGGCTCGCGAGCACATCGGCCACCGGGAGCGCGGTGAGACGCCACCCGCCGAGCTCGATGCCGCGTACCGGAAGCTGAAGGAGCAGGTGCTCGACCCGTTACTCGCGCTCGCCGGGTTCGACCGGCTGGTGTGGACGGCGAGCGCGTCGGCGCCGATGCCGCCCGATGTGGTGCGGTTCTGGGCCGGATTCGGGATCGTGATCATGGACGCCTGGGGGCTGACCGAGACGGTCGGCGTCTGTACCGCCAACAGCCCCACGGCGGGCTTCCGCCTGGGCTCGGTGGGCCGGCCCATCGTCGGTGTGGAGCTGAGGATCGCGGACGACGGCGAGATCCTGGTACGCGGAGAGACGGTCTTCGCCGGATATCTGCGCGGCGACGGGGGAGTGGAGAGTGCGCGCGACGCGGACGGCTGGTTCGCGACGGGTGACGTCGGCCGGATCGACGAGGACGGCTATCTGTGGCTCACCGACCGCAAGAAGGAGTTGATCGTCACCTCCTCGGGAAAGAACGTCGCCCCGGCACTCGTCGAGAACGCCCTCAAGGAACACCCCCTGATCGGCCAGGCCCTGGTGCACGGCGACGAACGCCCCTATCTGGTGGCCCTGCTGGTGCTCGACGGAGAGGTGGCGTCCGCCTGGGCGGTCGCCCACGGCCTCGATGGGGGCACGGGGGATCTGGCCGCGCATCCCGCCGTACGGGAGGAGATCGAGCGTGCGGTCACGGCCGCGAACGCCCGGCTCAGCCGCCCGGAGCAGATCAAGCGCTACCGGCTGCTGAGCGAGGAGTGGGGTCCCGACACGGGTGAGCTGACACCCTCGCTGAAGCTGCGGCGCCGGGTGATCCGCGAGAAGTACGCCGAGCTGATCGAGGCCCTGTACACCGGCGAGGGGTGACTGTCAGTGGTGCCTCGTACGGTAGGGGCATGTCGGGGATCACGTATGTACAGGGGGACGCCACCGCGCCGCACGGCAAGGGCGTCAAGCTGATCGCGCATGTCTGCAACGATCTGGGCGGCTGGGGCAAGGGGTTCGTCGTCGCGATATCCCGCCGCTGGCCGGAGCCGGAGGCGGCGTTCCGGCGCTGGCACCGGGAGCGGGCGGGCAACGACTTCGGCCTGGGAGCGGTCCAGTCCGTCCAGGTCTCCCCGTATGTGTGGGTGGCGAACATGGTGGGTCAGCGGGGCATGCGCACCGGCAGCAAGGGCGTGCCCGTGCGGTACGAGGCGATCGACACGGCCCTCGGGGCGCTCGGTGACAAGGCGGTCGAGCTGGGGGCTTCGGTTCATATGCCCCGGATCGGATGCGGGCTGGCGGGCGGCAAGTGGTCGAGGGTGGAGCCGCTGATCGCGGACCGGCTCGCCGCACGGGGCATACCGGTGACGGTGTACGACTACGACGGGTAGCGGCAACCCCTCGCCCCCGCCCGCTTCTTGGTGTGTACCTGACGCTAGAGTGCGGTGCTTGTTCGAATTACCGTACGATGGAGGGGGAGGGCATGAGCGGGCAACTGCGGGATACCGCAAGCGAGTTGGCCGAAGTCCTGTGGCGGGAGCACACCGTGTACCGGGACCGGTCCGGTGGGGTGGTCATACGCGGCGAGCACGTCCAGCGCTGGATCAGTCTGGCCCCGGCCGGGGGGCGGGACGAGATCCTCATCCGCGCGGGCCGCATCCTCGAAGGCGGCACCACCGCGCCGGCGCGCTCGGAGGCGATCGTGCCGCTCTCCGCCGGGACGAGTGACCTCGCCGCGACCTGCCGGCGCCTGCTGGCCGACGCCGCCGCCGACGCCGAGCCCCGCCACTCCTCGGCCGGGCCGCGGCGGACCGCCGGACCCGGCAAGGCCCCCAGGAAGTCCAAGGCGGCCAAGCGGCGCACTGACGAGCCGCGCAGGCACACGAGCGTCAGCTCCTGGGTGGTCATCGCCTGCGTCGTCGGACTCGTCGGCTACTACTGCTACAGCGTCGCCGCGACGTACTAGACGTACTTGGGGCGTCGTGAGCCCGGCATGATCCACCAGACACCCGGACACCTCTCGGGCATGTCTTCTCCGGGCGGGCACGCGCAGCGCCGCGACGACCGTCCGTACGACGGCCGTCGCGGCGACGAATCCGAACCCGCGTCGCGGCTACCGCCCGGACGCGACGACCGGGTAGTGGTCGGACAGGTTGGTGTACGTGTAGCTCTTGCCCCAGCTGGAGACGGTCCAGGGCGCGCTCTGCTCCTTGATCACGTCGTTGTTCCAGCCCGCGGGCCTGGCGTGCCCGGCGCGGTGCAGGACGTAGTCCAGGTCCTCGCGCGGGTCGTCCGGGTAGCGGTCGGACGCGATCGAGTTGTCCTGCGTGTCGAAGGAGTACGCGTGGCCGGTGCGCGAGTCCGCGCCGACGAAGCCGCCGTCCGCGAGCATCGTGGCGTACTCGGACGTACGGGAGTCCACGTTGAAGTCGCCCGCGACCAGGACCTGCTCGGAGGCCGGGATGTTCTTCGCGTCGAGGAACGCGTCCATCGCCTTGAACTGGCGGCTGCGCATCTGCGCCGCCTCGCCCGCGCCGCACCCCGGGTCGGTGGACTGGGCGTGCGTGCCGACGACGTGCACCTTGCTGCCGTTCACGTTCAGCACGGCGTAGACGAAGCCCTTGTTGGAGTACCAGTCGGCGCCGCAGGCGTCCTTGTAGACGTACTGCTCCTTGCGGACGATCGGCCACTTGCTGAGGACGGTGACGCCGCCGTCCTCCGGTGTCGTCGCCGAGTACGCCCCGCTCGTCGCGTCCCAGCCGGTCTTGGACCGGCCCATCACCGGGGTCTGGTACGGGTACTGGGCGGCGGCGTTCTGCTTCAGCGCGTCGGAGGAGGAGTTGTCGAAGGCCTCCTGGACCACGACGACGTCGTTGCCCTGGAAGAACGAGGTCCTGGGGATCTCCCGCGCGCGGTGGTCCTGGCCCCAGTTCGGGTACAGGTTCTTGCTGAAGAGGAAGACGTTGTACGTCAGCACCTTCAGCGACGGCGTCGCCGCGGCGGACTCGGCGGCGGGCGCCACCGCGGTCGCCGAGGGCGCGGCCACGGCCAGGGTGGCGGCGGCGAGCGCGGTGGAGAGTGCTGCGCCGGATATGCGGCGGAGCGTGGAGTGCGGCACTGGAACTCCCGTGTGAGGGTGTGGGGGTAATGCCTTGGCGCGCACATCAAAGCAGCGTCAGTTACTTCGGGGTAACCACCCGGTGCCGAGTTTCTTGCCGCAGATCCACGATCTTTCGAACATGTACCGACTTGCGGTCTACAGGCCGTAGCTCCGGCCGATGATGTCCCGCTGGATCTCGCTCGTCCCGCCGTACACCGTGGAGACCACCGCCGTGCGCAGATGCCGCTCCATCTCGTACTCCGTGGCGTAGCCGTAGCCGCCCATCATCTGCATCCCCTCCAGTGCCGCCCGTTTCGCCGTCTCCGTCGCCTTCAGCTTCGCCATCGACGCCTCGCGCGGAAACGGCCGGTCCGGCTCCGCGTCGCAGCCCGCCGCGACCCCGAACACCAGCAGCCGCACGCACTCGATCTCGGTCGCCAGCTCGGCGAGCCGGTGCCGCAGGGCCTGGAAGGAACCGACCGGGCGGCCGAACTGCTCACGGCCCTTCACGTAGGCGACCGTGTCGTCGAAGATCCGTTCAGCGAGACCCAGCATGTTCGCCGCGAGGAACAGCCGTTCCGCGTTCAGCCCCGCCATCAGCTGCTCCCACGCCCGGTCGACGGTGCCGACCACCGCGTCCGCCGGCAGCCGCACATCCGTGAAGTACACGTCGTTGACGTCCCGGCCCCCCATGGTCGGGATCCCCCGGATCTCGATCCCCTCGGCCGCGGCGGGCACGTGGAACATGGTCAGCCCCTCGTGCTTCCCCCTGCCCGCCTCCGTCCGGGCGACCAGCAGGATGTACTCGGCCAGATGGGCGTTGGAGATCCAGGTCTTGTGGCCGCTGACCAGCCAGCCGCCGTCGGCGCCGCGCTCCGCCCGGCAGTGCAGCGCCGCCACGTCCGAACCGGCGTCCGGCTCCGACATCGCGACGGCGAGCACCCGGCCCGCCACGGCGCCGCCTATCGCCGCCTTGCGCTGGGCCTCGCTGCCGAACCGCTCGTACGCCTTCGCGGTGATGACGGAGGTGATGAAGCCCCCCACCGGCATCAGCGCGCGAGCCGTCTCCCGCAGGAACAGACACACGTCCGTCATCCCGCCGCCCGCCCCGCCGTACTCCCGCGGCAGACAGACCCCGAGCCAGCCGAGCTCCGCGAGCCGCGCGTAGAGCCCGGGGGAGTGCGCGTCGCCGCCGCGCTGCTCACGTGTGGCGCACTCGCGCCGCGCGAAGTCGCGCAGCGCCCCGGCGAAGTCCCGTTGCTCGGGCGTGAGCGAGCGGTCCTGATCCATGGCCATGGAAAGCCCCTCCTGAAGTGGGCGGAGTTACAAAGTGATTGGGTTAGTGTCTGTGTAACAACGAAGGAACGGACGACGGGGAGGGCACATGGAGGACGGAACGCTGCTGGCCCGGGCGCTGAGTGGTGCCGCGTCGCCGCCGATGCCCGCCGACGCGCTGACCGAGCAGATACTCGACGCGGCCCGCGAACAGTTCATGACCTTCGGCCTGCGCCGCTCCACCGTGGACGACGTGGCGAAGCGCGCCAAGGTCTCCCGGGTCACCGTGTACCGTCGCGTCGGCAACAAGGACGCCCTGGTGTCCGCCTGCCTGCTGCGCGAGTACCGGCGCTTCGTCGCCGATGTCGACAGTGCCGTGGCCGCCCTGCCGGCCATGGAGGACCGGCTCGTCGAAGGCTTCGTCGCGGTGCTGCGGCACATCCGCGAACACCCGCTGATCGGCGGGCTGATGCGGCTGGAGCCCGAGACGATGCTGCCCTTCCTCACGCTGGAGAGCGGGCCCGCCTTCCTCGCCATGCGCGGATACCTGACCGACCGGCTGCGCCGTGCCCAGCGCGACGAGGGCCGCCCGGAGAGCGATCCGACACCGGTGGCGGAGCTGATGGTGCGGATCACGGTGTCCTTTCTGCTCAATCCGGTGAGCTGTTTCGAGTTGGACGACGATGATCGGGTGCGGGATTTCGCGCGGCGCTATCTGCTGCCGCTGCTGGACAGCTGACGCCGGTGGGGTGGGGGTGCCTGCGGCGGGCTACGGGCTGGGAGTGGGGCGTAGCCCCACAATCCAGCCCCGCCGGCGTTTGAGGCGCGGGGTCTGGGGCGGAGCCCCAGTTGTGGGAAGGGGCGGGTAGGGGAAAGAAGCCCGCCGCAGGCGCCGCCCCCCTACCACCGCCCGTGCCACCACCTCCCCAGCTCCACCGCCCGCGCCGCCCTCGCGCCCGGCGTCGCGAACGACGTCAGGTCGGCGAGCGGTGCGAAGCGGCGGACGGTCATGGAGCGGGGCGTCGCGAACGCGCGCAGACCGTCCGCGCCGTGGATCCGGCCGTAACCGGACTCACCCGTGCCGCCGAACGGCAGCGCCGGCACCGCCGCGAAGCCGAGCACCGAATCGACCGACACCGCGCCCGCACGCAGCCGCTCGGCCACCGCCTGCCCGGCGGCGCGGGAACCGGCGAAGACCGCCGCGCCGAGCCCGTACGCGGAGGAGTTCGCCCGCGCGACGGCCTCGTCCATGTCCCGCACCCGGTTGACGGCGACGACCGGGCCGAACGTCTCCTCCGTCATCGCCGACGCGTCCTCGGGCACCTCGGTCAGCACCACCGGACCGACGAACGGCGGCCGCAGCGACCCGGGCCCGCCCAGCAGAGCCCGGGCCCCGGCCGCGAGGGCCTCCTTCACGTGTCGTTCCACGACCGCGAGCTGTCCGGGCAGGGTCAGCGGGCCGTAGTCCTCGCCCGGCGTCAGCCCGCGCGCCCTGCTCACGATCCGCTCGCACAGGCCGTCGTACGCCGACCCGACGACGTACACCCGCTCCACGCCCGCGCAGGTCTGCCCGGCGTTCGCCATCGCCCCCCACACCACCGCGTCCGCCACGGCGTCGAGATCCGCGCCCTCGCCCACCAGTACCGCGTCCTTGCCGCCGCATTCCGCGAGCAGCGGCGTGAGGGTCGCGGCGCAGGCGGCCGCCACCTTCCGGGCGGTTCCCGGCGAACCGGTGAACGCGACCTTGTCGACGCCCGCCGATCCGGCGAGCACCTCGCCGACCGTCCCGGGTCCGGTGACCGCCAGGAACAGCCCGGCGTGCTCCGGCACCGCGTCGGCGAAGCTGCGGGCCAGTAATTCGCCCACCGAGCTGGTGAGTTCGGAGGGCTTGAAGACGACGCCGTTGCCTGCGGCCAGGGCGTAACCGATCGAGCCCATCGGGGTGTAGACCGGGTAGTTCCAGGGCCCGATCACCCCGATCACGCCCATCGGCCGGTACGCGAGCAGCGCTCGCTGGTGCGCGGACAGCGGCCCGGACGGCACGCGCCGACGCCCCAGCACCCGGCGGGCGTTGCGTGCCGCCCAGTCCAGATGCACGAGCGCCAGCAGCACCTCGGCCCGCGCGTCATGGTGCGGTTTGCCCGTCTCGGCGGCGACCGTCTCCGCGACCTCGTCCATCCGGGCGGCCAGCGACCGTTTCCAGCCGAGCAGCGCGGCGCGGCGCCCGCCCCAGCCGGCCGCCGCCCACCGCGCGGCGGCGGCCCGCGCTTGTACGACGGAGGCCTGTACCTCGTCCGGGGTGCTCATGAAGTCTCCTGTTCCAGTGGCCTGTTCTGCGCCCAGTGCGGGCCGAGGTCGTCGAGCGTCCAGCCGAACGGGTACGAGCGGGGCTTGGGCAACGACGGGCGGCGGTGCGGCCGGGCGGGCAGCAGCCGTACGACGTACGAGCGGGCCCGTACGGCGCGGACGGCCAGCGAGCGCAGCCAGGGCGGCTGGGGCCGGAATCCGAGGGGGCGCAGCAGCGGTTCGTCGAGGAGCGCGAGCGAGAGGCGGGCGATCAGGGGCCGCAGCGGGCGCGGATACCAGCTCACCATCGTCCGGAAGGTCGCCGCCGCCACGCGCCGGTTCGCCGGGTCGTACGCGAACATCTCCCGCTCGTAGTCGACGAGCAGCTTCTCGAAACCGGCGTACGTGGTCGGCGCGCCGTCGATGTGCATCGCCTGCGCCATCCGGTGGCCGACCAGGGCCAGCGCCTCCACCTCGTTGGCGCACAGCGGCCGCCAGCCGAACCGGTCGATCCAGCGTTTCGGTCCGACGACGGTCGTGGCGAGGACGAAGAGGAAGTCCTCGTTGGGGATCCGGTACCGGCCGTGGATGCGGTTGAGATGGCGGGCGGCGGCACGGCCGCGCGGTGAGTCGAAGCCGTCCTGGGCCATTTCGAAGCCGAAGAGGACGGTGTCGTCGTAGCGCTTCTGGCCGGCCTTCTCGAACTCCTGGGTACGGTCGAGGAGCTGGGAGATCCGGGGCACTCCGTAGTCCCGGAGGAAGGCGACGCTGACGCCCTGCATGTAGTCCCAGGGGAATTCGTACTGGGTGATCAGTTTGTGGATCAGCTCGTAGTCCTGGGCGGGGTCCATACGGCGGATCTCGCGGAGCCGGGTGTAGCGCCCCATGGCGGTTGGCCTCCTCAAGCGGTTCGGGGGCGGGCGTCGAGCCCTGAGAAGCGGACATCGGCGGCGTCGACGAGGACCTGGCCGGCCTCGACCGTCTCCAGGGTGAGCCGGGGGAGACGTACGGCCACGGGCAGATTGGCCGGGATGACGTCGGCGCCGAGGCAGATCCGGGGTGTGCTCACCCCCAGGAGCGGGATCTCGATCGAGCCGGTCAGCTGGGTGGCGTATACGTCGACATTCCGGATGTCGAGCTGGACGTCGATGGTCGAGGGCGTGCCGCTCGGCCCGGTGACGCGCAGGTGGTAGTCCTTCGCGACGATCCGTCCGGCATGCACCCAGAGGACTTTGACGCGGCCGCCGCCGAGGGTGGGGAGGTACGTGGCGCCGTGCACGATCGCGTCGTACGCGTCGAGCCGGGCGGCGCTCACCTGGGGGTGGTACGGGCTGACGGGGTACGTCGCCCGGCCGGGTCCGGGTTGCTTGCCCACCACGATCGGCGGCCTGAGAGGAGTGAGATCACCGGGGTCCGCTCCGGTCCCTCCGGTCGCCGCTGTCCCTCCGGTCGCAGCCGTCCCTACGGTCGGCGCGGTTCGCCGCGAGGGCGGCGGCCCTTGCGGAGGCGGGTTGTCGAGGCCGCCGGTGTCGACGCCGGTGAGGCAGGGGAGCGTGATCTGCTCGGCTCCGGTGGGCGCCGGGGCGTCGGCCGCCCGGGAGTGCCCGCCTCCGCGTGTGGGTGCGGCTCCGGTCGGTCCGGCGGCCAGTACGAGCACGGCCGCTGCCGCGGCGAGTGGCCTGAGCGAAGCGAGTGAGACGAGAGAGATGTGTGAGACGCGCGTGGCGAGTGGGAGAGCCGTGCCGTCCCCGGGCGACCGGTCCGGAATCCGGCGCGCGGCACGGCTCTCACGCGCTTTTGGGGACGGGTTCCTCACCTCCGGGCCGTGCGGGCCGCGTCCGTGGACGGCGGTGACGAACGGTTGCCCGTCCGCCGCCGAGGCCGGCGCCGGGACGTTCGGCGCCTGCGTGACCCGCGCCGCCGAGGCCTCCCGAGCCGACGTGGCCCGCGCCGCCGTCTCCGTACCCCTCGTACCCCCGTCCTCGGCTCGATGCGGCAGCCAGCCGAAAGCCATCGACGAGCCCAGCAGTCCGAGCCCCACTCCCACACCGAAGCCGCCCAGGTTCGTCGTCGCCAGGGACACGAGCGAGGCGATGGCCGTCACCACGGAGACGAACATCCGCTGGGCCGGTACGAAGACGAAGAAGAGGCCGCCCGCGATGAGCACCAACCCCACCCCGATCGCGGACATCGCCCCGATGCCGACCTTCAGCATCAGCGGCAGCGGCGCCAGCGGAAGGACGATCATTTCGAGACCGCCCAGCACGGTCCACACACCCGCCCAGAACGGGCGCCGCCTCCGCCAGGACCGCAGCGGCCGGCGCAGGCCCGGGGCCGGGAGGACACGATCCAGCCAGTCGCCGGTCTCCTTCAACAGCTCGGCCCCGAAGCCGAGCACCAGAGAGATCATGGCCCGGCCCCCTCAGTAGCACTCTGTGCCGTCGTGGCTGAGCTCGATCTCCACCTTGTCCAGCGTGAGCGACCCCCCGTTGGACGCCCACGCCGTGCTCTTCACGTCCCGTGCCACCGCCGACGACGCCTGTACACCGAAGAGTCCGGCCGGCCCGGTCACCCCGGGCGCGGCGTCGAGCGTCGAGGCGTCGCGGCCCGCCTGCACCCCGGTCACCCGCCCGCCCGCACTCGTCAGCGCGTCGGCGTTCACCACCAGGTTCTCGCCCTTGACCGGCTTGTCGCTGCCGGATCTGACGATCAGTGAGACCTCGCCGACCATCGGCAGGTCCTGCTTCATCGACAGACAGACCCCCTTGGCCGTGCCGCTCCTGATCCCGGCGAGCAGCACCGCGTGTCCCTTGCCGTCCTTGGTGCCGATCGACGACGGGAAGCTGGAGATCCCCTCGCCCGTGATCTCCTCCGCCGACACCTTGAAGTTCTTGCCGGAGACCGCGAAGGACGCGGCCATCGCGCCCTGGGCGAGGGCGATGACGACCGCGCCGACGGCCAGCACGCCAGGGACGAGCATCACCGCCGTTCTCTTCCAGTGCGTGCGCCCCTCGGGGCCCAACTCGCGCTGTTCCCGGGCCATATGACGGCCCCCTCTCGTCCGGAGAGTCAAAGTTACAAAGACTATTGACTTGTTTCACGAGACGCGTCAACACTGCTGACACAGATTCAGAAGAGCGAGAAAGGAGCGCTCATGGAGGGCGACCGCACCGCCAGGACGTCCGAGAAGTCAACGGGTCCGGCCCCCCGCCGCGGCGGAGCCGCCTGGCGGTACTTCGGGGACAGCCGCAACTTCCTCATCGCGCCCCAGCTGCTGCTCCTCCAGGTCGCCCACCCCGTCGTCGGCGCGGGCGTCGAGCAGCACTCCGACTTCCGCGCCGAGCCCTGGCAGCGGCTCTGGCGCACGGTCTCCTCCCTCGCCACCGTGATCTACGGAGGCCAGGCGGCCGCCACCGCCGAGGCCGACCGCATCCGCGAGCTGCACAAACCGATGAAGGGCACCGACGACCGGGGCCGCCGCTACCACGCGCTGAACCCCGAGGCCTACCACTGGGTCCACGCCACCCTCGTCCGCGGCGGCGTCGACGGGCACCGCGTCTTCGGCAAGGGCCTGAGTCCGCAGGAGACCGAGGCGTACTACCGCGACATGCGGGGCGTCGGGCGCGTCTGGGGCCTGCGGGACCACCACATGCCCCCGGACTGGGCCTCGTTCTGCGCGTACTACGACGAGGTCGTCCAGAACCGCCTCGAACTCAACCGGTCCGTCCACGACGTACTCGACGAGCTGCGCCGACCGCGGAAACCGCCGGTCCCGTGGATACCCGGCCCGCTCTGGCGGCCCTTCGCCGCCGTCGCCTCGCACTACGCCCTGCTGGTCACCGTCGGCACCCTGCCGCCCGTGCTGCGCGAGCGCCTCGGGCTGAGCTGGACCGAGCGCCAGGAGCGTGCGCTGCGCCGCTTCGCGCGCCTCGTCCGCGCGCTCACGGTGCTGCTCCCGCCACCCCTCCGGATCGCCGGAAGCCTGGCGATCGCATACTGGAATACGCACAAGCCGGGCACCGCACCAGGCGCCCGCCGACCGCTGGGAGCACACGTATGACCAGGCCGGACCCCGTACCGCCGCCTCCCGGCGGAGTGCTGTGGACCCTCGCGGGCGACGTCCGCGGGCTGCTCATGCTGCCCGCCGCGCTCACCATGCAGGTGGCGCACCCGGCCGTCGGCGCCGGGGTCGACGACCACTCCGTGTTCCGTACCGACCCCTGGGGGCGCGGAGAGCGCTCCCTGCGCTCGCTCCAGCTGTGGGTGTACGGCGGAGAGGCGGCGGCCGAGGAGGGGCGCCGGCTGCGGAAGCTGCACAGGACCATCCAGGGCACCGACACCCGGGGCCGCCACTACCACGCGCTCAGCCCCGAGTACTACGCGTGGGTCCACGCCACCGGGTTCCCCGTCTACCAGCACGCCGCGCGCTATCTCGTCCGCCCGCTCACCGACGCGCAGGAGCGGCAGCTGTACGCGGAGTGGCTGCGCGTCGGACGGATCCTCGGCATCCACGACCGGGACATGCCGCAGACGATCGAGGAGTTCTGGCCGTACTACCGCAAGGTCCTCGCCGACGAGTTGGAGGCGACCGCCGTCGTCCAGGAGCTCACCGCCGTCGACCGGCCGGTGCCGCCGCCCGACCGGGGGCCGCTCGTGCTGCGGCTGCTGCTGAGGGTGCTGTGGCCGGTACTGCTGCCGCCGCTCGCCCGCTTCCGGCGGTTCGTCACGGTCGGGCTGATGCCGCCTGACGCGCGTGAGGCGATCGGGTTGGAGTGGACGGACGAACAGGAGCGGAGGCTGCGGCGCTTCGGGAGGTTGGTGCGGGCTGTGGTGCCGGTGCTGCCGGAACGCCTGCGCTATCTGCCCCTGGCGCGCGAGGCCCGCAGCGCGGTGCGGAGCGCGCGGCCCCGCTGACCCTGACGGGGCGCGTCAGGGGGCGCCTGCGGCGGGCTCTTTCCCCACCCCGCCCCTTCCCGCAGTGTCGATTTGCGGCTCCGCCGCGTGGGGGGCTCTGCCCCCGAACCCCCGCGTCTCAAACGCCGGCGAGGCTGGATATGGGGCTCTGGGGGCTTGCCCCCAGTTTCGGGAAGGGGCGGGTAGGGGACAGCCCGCCGCAGGCGCCCGGCACCCCCTCACGCCGAGGCGCGGCGTACCAGTCGTGTCGGGGTGACCACCGGCAGTGGCGACGCGTCCGGCTCGCGCAGCATGCGCATCAGCAGGCGCACCATCCGGCGCCCGTTCCCCTCGATGTCCTGGCGGACCGTCGTGAGCGGCGGATCCGTGGTCCCGGCGACCGACTCCATGTCGTCGAAGCCGATGACCGCGACATCGTCCGGCACCCGCAGGCCCCGCTCGCGCAGCACCCGCAGTGCGCCCGAGGCCATCAGGTCGTTCGCGGCGAACACCGCGTCCAGGTCCGAGTGCCGTTCCAGCAGTTCCGCCATCGCGCGCGCCCCGCTCTCCACGGTGAACGCCCCCTGCGCGACGATGCCGCGCGCGGCTCCGAGAGCCTCGCGGTAACCGGCGACCCGGTCCAGCGCGGAGGTCTGGTCGCGCGGTCCCGCGATGTGCGCGACGCGGGTGCGGCCGAGCGCGACGAGATGGCGTACCGCCTCGCGCGCCCCGCCGCGGTTGTCGCAGTCGACGTACGGAACCGGCTGCCCGGAGGTCGTGCCCGGTCGCCCGCCGAAGACCACCGGCACTCCCGACTCCCGGACGATCGCGGGCAGTTCGTGCTCGTCGTGGAGCGAGAAGGCGAGTGCCCCGTCGACATGGCCGCCGCCGAGGTACCGGGCGATACGGTCGTGGTCCTCCGGCCCCTCCACCCACAGCAGCACCAGCTGGGAGTCGTTCGCCGTCAGTTCCCGGCTGATGCCGCGTAGCTGCCGCTCGAAGAACGGGTCGGAGAAGATCCTGAACTCGGGCTCGGCGATGACCACCGCGACCGCGCCGGTGCGCCGGGTCACCAGCGACCGCGCGGCCTGGTTCGGTACGTAACCGAGTTCGGCGATCGCCGTGCGCACCCGTTCCACCAGCGGCGCGCGGACACCGGCGCCGCCGTTGACGACGCGGGAGACCGTCGCCCGGGAGACCCCGGCGCGGGCGGCGACGGCCTCCAGGGTGGGCCGGGCTCCAGTGGTCGGGTCGGGCAACGGATGCTCCTCGTCGGCGCGTCGGACCGTACCGGCACGAGGGTAGCCGCCGGCGCCGCCGCCCGGCCCGGGGCGACGGCGCCACCACACCCCGTACGTCAGTGGTCGTGGTCGTGGATCGTGTTCGTCGCGGCGATCTTCTTGTACGACTTCGGCTGCACCGGCCGGACGCTGTCGGCGCCGGCGATCCGCGCGTCCGCCGCCGCCGGGGCGGCCGGCTTCGTCGGCTCGTACAGCCAGGTCTCGAACAGCTCCGCCAGCGGCTTGCCCGAGATCTTCTCGGCGTACCGGACGAAGTCGCCCACGCTCCCGTTGCCGTTCGCGTTCACGGTCGGCCAGCCCTTGAGGATCGCGAAGAAGTCGTCGTCGCCGATCTCGTTGCGCAGCGCCTGCAGGGCCAGCGCGCCCCGGTCGTACACGGCGATGTCGAACTGCTTGTCCGGCCCCGGGTCGCCCGGCTTCACCGTCCAGAACGGGTCGTCGGCCGGGTGCAGCGCGTAGATGTAGTCGGCGAGCTCCTGCGCGGTGCCCTCGCCCTCCTTCTCCGACCACAGCCACTGGCTGTAGCGGGCGAAGCCCTCGTTGACCCAGATGTCCTTCCAGCCCTTGACGGAGACGCTGTCGCCGTACCACTGGTGGGCCTGCTCGTGCACGACCACCGAGACGTTGGCGCCGTTCGCGAACTGGCGCGGGCTGTAGAACGGGCGCGTCTGCGTCTCCAGGGCGTAGCCGCTCTTCACGTTCGGGACGTAGCCGCCGAGCGCGTTGAACGGGTACGGGCCGAAGTACTCCTCCAGCCATTCCGTGACCTCGACGGTCCGCTCGACGCTCGCGCGCGCCGCGCCCGCGTTGTCGCCGAGGTCCTTGCTGTACGCGTTGAGGACGGGCAGGCCGCTCGCGGTCCTGTCGGTCGTGATGTCGAACTTGCCGACCGCGAGCGTGGCGAGGTACGGCGCCTGCGGTTTGTTCGAACGCCAGTTGTAACGCGTCCAGCCGAGCCGCGACGACTGCGACTGGAGCACACCGTTGCTGATCGCCTGCGTCCCGTCGGGCACGGACACGGAGATGTCGAACGTCGCCTTGTCCAGCGGATGGTCGTTCGACGGGAACCACCACACCGCCGCTTCCGGCTGCTGCGCGGCGACGCCGCCGTCGGGGGTGCGGTGCCAGGCGGTGTAGCCGCCGATGTTGAGCTCGGAGGGCTTGCCGGCGTACTTCACCACGACCGAGACCGGCCGGTTCCTCTCCAGCGGGGAGGCGGGCGTGATCTCGAGCTCCTGGTCGCCGCTCTTCGCGAACGCCGCCTTCCTCCCGTTCACCCGTACATCAGTGACGGTCAGTCCGAAGTCGAGGTTGAAGCGGGAGAGGTTCTGCTTGGTGGTGGCGAGGATCGTCGCCGTGCCCTCCAGCAGGTCGGTCGTCGGCTGGTACTTCAGCCGCAGGTCGTAGTGCGAAACGTCGTAGCCGCCGTTACCGCTGGCCGGGTAGTAGGGGTCGCCAATGCCCGAGGCCCCGGGCACGAAGTCTGCGGCCGATGCCGGGATCGCCAGCAGAAGTGAGGCCGCGAGCGCGCTCGGGACGAGGATTCTGCGGTGCACGAGTGCTCCAAGTCGTCGGTGCGGATGATCTCTTCGGACCTTATTCACGCCCATGTGCGCAGTCATGTCCATGGCCTCTGTTGTCACACGAATGCCATTCGGCCGACATGATGCACGGTGTCCCCATCGGACACTTTCGACCGTCTACTGCCCTCTTTTGCAAGGGAGTTGACCGGAGTACCTTCCGGCCATGCCGAAACGTGCCAGATCACTCATGGTCGCGGCCACCGCCGCCGCCCTGATATCCGCTCTCGTCCCACCAGCAGGGGCCGCCACGTCCGCCGCGCCCCGCGAGAGCCGACCCGTCTACTCGTACGACAACGCGATCCGTGAGTCCGCCTGGGTGGACACCCGGCTCGACGGCGACGGGGACGGCCGCACCGACCGCGTCGCCGTCGACATCGTCCGGCCGCGGGAAGCCGCGCGACAGGGCCGGAAGATACCCGTGATCATGGACGCCAGCCCGTACTACTCCTGCTGCGGGCGTGGCAACGAGAGCCAGAAGAAGACGTACGACGCGAACGGCGATCCCGTCCGGTTCCCGCTCTATTACGACAACTACTTCGTGCCGCGCGGCTACGCCTTCGTGGCCGTCGATCTGGCCGGAACCAATCGCTCCGACGGCTGCGTCGACGTCGGCGGCCGCTCCGACATCCTCTCCGCCAAGGCCGTCGTCGACTGGCTGAACGGCCGCGCCCGCGCCTACACCACCCGCACCGGCGGCGAGCGCGCCACAGCCGGCTGGACCACCGGCAACGTCGGCATGACCGGCAAGAGCTGGGACGGCACGATCGCCAACGGCGTCGCCGCGACCGGGGTCGAGGGCCTGAAGACCATCGTCCCGATAGCCGCCATCTCCTCCTGGTACGACTACTACTTCGCCAAGGGTGCCCCGCTCTACGACTCCGGCCCCGACTGGCTCTCCGACTACGTCGAAAGCCCCGAGGCCCGAGCCCGCTGCCAGGCCGTCCAGAAACGCCTGGTCGACGAGGCCCCGCGCACCGGCGACCGGACCCGGCTGTGGAGCGAACGCGACTACGTGCCGGCCGCCGACAAGGTGCGGGCCAGTGTCTTCGTCGTCCACGGGATGCAGGACCTCAACGTCCGTCCGGGGCACTTCGGTCAGTGGTGGGACGCCCTCGCCGAGCAGGGCGTGGAGCGCAAGATCTGGCTGTCCCAGACAGGGCACGTCGACCCGTTCGACTTCCGCCGCGCCGAGTGGGTGAAAACCCTGCACCGGTGGTTCGACCACTACCTCCTCGGTTACGACAACGGCATCGACCGTGAACCGATGGCCGACATCGAACACGCCCCCGACCAGTGGTCCACCGACCGTGTCTGGCCGCCCCGGTCCACCGCGACCACCACCGTCCGCCCCGGCAAGGGCACCACGGCCGGAGTCGGCACCCTCGGCCTGAAGCCCGCACGGCCCGGCGCCACCGAGACCTTCACCGACGACCCCCGGCTCGGCGAGACCGACTGGGCCGCGGACATCGACCGGTCCACGCCCGCCAAGGCAGGCTTCACCACCCGGCCGCTCAGCCGCGACCTGCGTCTGTCCGGCTCCTCGAAGGTCACCGTCACCGCCACCCCGTCGACCACGACCGCGCATCTGTCCGCCGTCCTCGTCGACCTCGGCCCGGACACCATCCGCGACTACGCCGCCGCGGGCGAGGGCATCACCACCCTTCCCGAGCGCACCTGCTGGGGCGCGAGCACCACCGGCGACAGCGCCTGCTTCAAGGAGACCGCGGCGCGTACGACCGCCGTCGACCACACCGTCGTCAGCCGCGGCTGGGCGGACCTCGGCAACCACGCGTCGCCGGACACGGGCCGCCCGCTCATCCCCGGCAGGCCGTACACGATCACCCTCGACCTGCATGCCACGGACCATGTCGTCCCGGCCGGACACCGCCTCGCCCTGATCGTCGGCGGCACCGACAAGGACCTCATCGACCCGCCGTCCACCACTCCGACGCTCACCCTCGACCTGGCGCGTACGTCCGCCGGCCTCCCGGTCGCCGGAGGCACCGCGGCCTTCCTGCGGGCCACCACGGGCACCCCGCCGGCCGCCGCCCCGCACGCGTCCCGGCTCGACGGTGTCGGCGAGCCGCGTCCGATCCGCCCGATCCCCGGAGGCAGCACCCGATGAAGCTCCGCACCCTCGCCGTGGCGCTCTGCGCATTCGCCGCACCGCTGACGGCCGTACCCGCCCACGCGGCCCCCGCTCCGGCGGCTGAGAGCCTGCCGCGCACCGGATTCGAAGCGTCGAACGGGGCGCGCTGGACCAGCCAGCCCGAGGAATGGCAGTTCCTCGACCTCGTCGACCGGGCGAGCGACCGGGTCTCCCTGCGCACCATCGGCACCACCCGGCAGGGCCGCCCGCTCCAGCTCGTACGCATCGGGGGCGAGCGCCCCACGGCGAACACCATGCTGCTGATCTGCAGTCAGCACGGCGACGAGCCATCGGGCCGCGAGGCCTGCCTCACCACCGTGCGCGATCTGGCCCAGGCCCGGGACGCGAAGACCCGTCGCTTCCTGGACCGTACGACCGTCCTTGTCATCCCCACCGCCAACCCCGACGGCCGCGCGGCCGACACCCGGGAGAACGCCGACGGCGTGGACATCAACCGCGACCACATCGCCCTCAGGACCGCCGAGGGCCGGGCGCTGGCCTCCGTCATCAGGGACCGGCGGCCCGACGTGATCTACGACCTGCACGAGTACGGGGCCACATCCCCGTACTACGACAAGGAGCTGCTCTCCCTCTGGCCGCGCAATCTGAACACCGACGCGCGCGTGCACGACGAGGCGCGCACCCTCTCCGAGGGGTACGTACGGCCCGCCGCCCATGACGCGGGCTTCAGCAGCGGTATCTACGGCATCTGGACCGACCCCGTCACCGGTGAGCCCGTCAAGCAGGTCGCGGGCGACGGCCAGGAGCGCATCCTGCGCAACACGGCGGGCATCAAGCACGCGGTCGGGCTGCTCGTCGAAACCCGCGTCGACGCCCTCACCGAGGCGGAGAAGAACGACCCGGCCCTCAACAACCGTCGCCGTGTGAGCACCCAACTCACGGCACTGGAGGGGGCGTTCAGCTTCGTCGACGCCCGGCGCGGCCGTATCGAGGCCGCCACGGGCGCCGCCCGCCTCGCGGGACTGAGGGACACGGGCCCGGTCCACATCGGCGGCGCCGACAACGACCCGGCGACCCCCGAGGAGACCCTCCAGGACCCGCCCTGCGGCTACCGGCTCACCGCCGCGCAGTACGCGGACGTCCGGGACGAACTAGCCCTCCACGGCGTCGTGGCGAGGCACGTCCGTGACGGAGCGTACGTACCGCTGAGGCAGTCGCAGCGGGCCCTCGTGCCACTGCTCCTCGACGAGCGGGCGGCATACCACCTTGTATCGGGACAGCCTGACACCGCCTGTTGATGCCGGGTGACGTGCGTGACCTGTGGTAGGGCCTACGGAGAGCGAAACAGCCGCTCCCTGAGCCCCACCAGCGAAAGGTGCCCCAGGTGCCACAGGTCTCGCACGACGATTCGTACGAATTGCACGACGTCACGCCGAAGACCGCCCGGACCGACCGGGTGCTCTTCGGCGTGACCGCCGCCCTGACGCTCGCCTTCGTCCTCTGGGGCTCCGTCGCCACGGACGTACTCAAGTCGGTCTCGGACGCCATGCTGGCCGGTCTCATCCACAACGGCGGCTGGGCGTTCGTCCTGGCCGCGTCGAGCTTCGTGGTCTTCGCGCTCTGGATCGCCATCAGCCGCTACGGCAGGATCCCGCTCGGGAGGGAGGACGAGCAACCCGAGTTCCGCACCGTGTCCTGGGTGGCGATGATGTTCAGCGCGGGCATGGGCATCGGTCTGATGTTCTACGGGGTCAGCGAACCGCTCGCGCACTTCATCACCCCGCCGCCCGGCACCTACCCGGCCGACCCGGCCGAGGCCATGGAGGTCGCCATGGCCACGACCCTCTTCCACTGGACGCTGCATCCCTGGGCGATCTACGCCGTGGTCGGACTGGCCATCGCGTACAGCACCTTCCGACGCCGCAGGCGCCAGACCGTCAGCGCGGTCTTCGAGCCCCTCATCGGAAAGAAGCACGCACACGGCGCGGGCGGGCGGGTCATCGACGGCCTGGCCATCTTCGCCACCCTCTTCGGCTCCGCGGCCTCCCTCGGTCTCGGCGCCCTCCAGATCGGCAGCGGAGCCGTCGAACTCGGCTGGCTGACCAAGGCGAGCACCGCACTGCTCGTCGCCATCATCGTCGTCCTCACCCTGGCCTTCGTCCTCTCCGCGGTCTCCGGGGTCGAGAACGGCATCCAGTGGCTGTCCAACATCAACATGGTGCTGGCGCTGATCCTCGCCGTCTTCGTCTTCATCGTGGGGCCCACCATCGTCGTACTCGATCTGCTGCCGACGTCGATCGCCACCTACTTCGGCGAACTGCCGCAGCTGGCGGGCCGCACCGAAGCCGCGCGCGGCGAGGGCGTCGCCGAGTGGCTGGGCAAGTGGACGGTCTTCTACTGGGCGTGGTGGATCTCCTGGACGCCGTTCGTCGGCATGTTCATCGCCAGGATCAGCCGCGGGCGGACGATCCGTCAGTTCATCGGCGGCGTCATCCTGGTGCCGAGTACGGTCAGCCTGTTCTGGTTCGCCATCTTCGGCGGAACCGCGATGAAGCTCCAGGAACGCGGGCGGCTCGGTGACGAGGCGTCGCCGGAGGGGCAGCTCTTCGCCGTGCTCCAGCAGTTCCCCATCGCCACGGCGACGAGCCTGCTGGTGATGATCCTGGTGGGGATCTTCTTCGTCTCGGGCGCCGACGCCGCCTCCATCGTGATGGGCACGCTCTCCCAGAAGGGCGCACTGGAGCCCGGCCGGTTCGTCGTCGTCTTCTGGGGCGCCGTCACCGGGGCCGTCGCGGCCGTGATGCTCCTCATCGGCGGCGGACAGGGCGACGCGCTGGCCGGCCTGCAGAACCTCACCATCCTGGTGGCCGCCCCCTTCGTGCTCGTCATGATCGGCATGTGCTTCGCCCTGATGCGCGACCTGCGCCACGACCCGCTGATCGTGCGGGGGGAGCGCGGTGAGGAAGCGGTCGAGACCGCGGTCATCGCGGGCCACGAGCAGTACGACGGCGACTTCGAGATCCGCATCGGCCCGTCGCGTCCCTGACGACGGTCCGCGGGCCGTCGTTTCCCCCGCCGCCCCGGCCCCGGGCCCGGCCCTCGGCCCCGGGCGCCGCCGGGGGAGCGGCGGGCCCGCTCAGTCCACCAGCCCCGCCACGGCGTACGCGCACCCCCACGCCACCGTCACCCCCGCCCCGCCGTGCCCGTAGTTGTGCACCACGGTCACCCCGGCCGGACCGGCCTCGGCCGCGAGCCGCACCCCGGCGCCGCGCACCGGCCGCAACCCCACCCGATGCCCCAGCACCCGCGCCCCCGCGATCTCCGGCCTGACCCGCGCACACCGCTCCACGATCGCCGCCGCGGTCGCCGGGTCCGGTTCCAGGTCCCAGGCGTCGTCCTCCGCCGTACCTCCCAGAATCAGCCGCCCCGGCTGCGGAAAGAAGTACGTCGTCTCGCTCGACGCCTCGTCCGCGGCCGTGAACCACGTGTCGATCCCCGGGTTCTCCACCAGCACCAACTGGCCCCGCACCGCCCGCATCCCCGGATCCGGTACCCACTCCCGCGCGCCGAGCCCCGTGCAGTTGACCACCACCGAAGCGCCCACCATCGCCTCGGCCGGCGAGCGCACGGTCCGGGCCTCCACCACACCGCCCGCCGCCTCCAGCCGCGCCCGCAGCCACCTCAGATACATGGGCATGTCGACCAGCGGCAGCCGGGCCCCGAGCCCGGCCGCGTACCCGCCCGGTACCTCACCCGGCGGCAACTGCCGCAGCCCCGCCACCTCTTGCGCCCACGGACCCAGCTCGTCGAGCCGGACATCCGCGTGCACACCGGCCACCACCCGCACCCCGGTCCGCACGGGATCGGCGGCCAGCTCCTCGTAGACCCGCAGCGACTCCAGGGACCACGCGCCGACGAGCTCCCGCGGCTCGATGCGGTACGGCCACCACAGGGCCCCGGCCAGCGCGGACGTGGTCGCCTCGGCGGCCTCGCGGGTCCACACCCGCACCCGCCGCCCGCCCTCCGCCAGCACCACCGCCGTCGTCAGCCCGATGACCCCGCCGCCCACCACGATCACATCGCCGTCGCCTGCCATGGCCGGGACCGTAGCGGAATACCCGATGCCGTGCGCACAACACGTCGCGGCTGGGGATACTCCAGACATGTCTGCCGAGTACGCGACCTTCGGGCTGGCGCCGGCGATGCGGGCCGGGGGAGTCCTCGCGGATGGTGGGTACCAGATCCACCGGGACTTCATCGACTTCATCGTCGACGGCCGGCCGCTCCTCTTCCAGCTCTCCGACCTCGACGCCGTCTCGCCGCTCGCCTCCGACATCCCGCCCGCGATCTTCACCCACCAGGTGCGCAGCCTGCTGCTGGAGGCCGACGCCCCCCTGCCCGGCGGTCGTTACGTCATCTACGGCTGCCCCGAATGCGAACGGCTCGACTGCGGCGCCGTCACCGCCGTCATCGAGCGCGACGGCGAGGCCTTCGTCTGGCGGGACTTCGCCTGGCAGACGGAAGAGACCCCCGACCTGGAGCGGGGCGGGTACCACGGCCTCGGCCCGTTCCGCTTCCGTGCCGCCGAGTACCGTACGGAACTGGAACGGCTGCTCGCCGACGAGGCGGGCGGCACCCTGCCGCGCCGCCGGGTCCTGCTCATCGGCGCCCGCGTCGCCGTTCTCGCCAAGCTCGCCGCCGCCCTGCGCACCATCGGCATCGGCGCCGACATCACCCACGACGCCACGGCCGTCCCGGCCGAGGAGCTGCGCGCGTACGGCGCCGTCGCCTTCGGCCGGGCGGTCGGCCAGGAGGAGCGCGCGGCGGTGCGCGCCGCGTTCGAACAGGCGGGGGTGGACGTCGCGTACGTCGACGGTCTCGCCCCCGTCATCCCGCTCCTCGTCGCCCAGATCGAGCATGCCCTCGACCGCGGCCCGTCGGAGCGCCGCCGCCTGAACGGACTGACGGCGTCGGGTCCCGACGCGGTGGTGACCCTCACCTCCGCCTGCCGCGTCCAGCTCGTCGCGTACCGCCTGGACCGGCTCTACCGCACCCACACCCATGAGGTCTTCGACGGCGTGCTGGAGCCCGGCACCCACCGCATTCCCCTGGACGGGCGGGCCGTGAAGGGGCAGTCCTTCGTGGTGGCACGCGCCATGGGAGGCGTGCTGGTCGCGCCCGTGGAGCGCTGACACGGCCGCGGGGTCCGGGTGGGCCCTGCCCGGCGCTGTCCGGGCCGTCGTCACGTGGCGCTGTCCGGGCTGTCGTCACGTGGCGCTGTCCGGGCTGTCGTCACGCCGTGCCGATGTGCCGCTACCGCGACGGGACGCTCCGATCCCCTTCCCCGCCCCGACGCCGATTAGGATCGACCACCGAGCCGCGCCGCGCGGCGCGACCGCAAGACGACGAGGACCCGCACCCGATGACCGCAACACTCGTGGCCAAGGCGCTCGCCGCCGGGCACGGCGACCGTTCACTCTTCTCCGGGCTCGACCTCGTCGTCGCTCCCGGCGATGTCATCGGGCTCGTCGGAGCCAACGGCGCCGGCAAGTCGACCCTGCTGCGGCTGCTGGCCGGCCTCGACACACCGGAACAGGGCGAGCTGCGGCTTTCGCCGCCGCACGCCACCGTCGGCCACCTCCCGCAGGAGCCGGAGCGGCGGGCCGACGAGACCGTACGGCAGTTCCTGGCGCGCCGCACCGGTGTGGCCGCCGCGCAGGCCGCGATGGACGAGGCGACGCAGGGCCTTGTCGACGGTGCCCCCGGCGCCGACGACGCGTACGCGACCGCCCTCGAACGCTGGCTGAACCTCGGCGGCGCCGACCTCGACGAGCGCGCCGAGGAGGTCGCCGGCTCGCTCGGCCTCACCGTCGGGCTCGACCTGCCGATGACCGCGCTCTCCGGCGGCCAGGCCGCCCGCGCCGGGCTCGCCTCGCTCCTCCTCTCCCGCTACGACGTCTTCCTGCTCGACGAGCCGACGAACGACCTCGACCTCGACGGCCTGGAGCGGCTGGAGACGTTTGTCCAGGGCCTGCGCGCCGGCACGGTCGTGGTCAGTCACGACCGCGAGTTCCTCACCCGCACGGTCACCAAGGTCCTCGAGCTCGACCTCGCCCAGCAGCAGATCACCCTCTACGGCGGCGGTTACGAGGCCTACCTGGAGGAGCGGGAGACCGCGCGCCGGCACGCCCGCGAGGACTACGAGGAGTACGCCGACAAGAAGGCCGCCCTCGAAGGCCGCGCCCGGATGCAGCGCTCCTGGATGGACAAGGGCGTCAAGAACGCCCGGCGCAAGGCCACCGACAACGACAAGATCGGCCGCAAGTTCCGCAGCGAGGCGAGCGAGAAGCAGGCCGCCAAGGCCCGCCAGACCCAGCGCATGATCGAACGGCTCGACGCCGTCGAGGAGCCCCGCAAGGAGTGGGAGCTGCGCATGGAGATCGCCTCCGCGCCACGCTCGGGCTCCGTCGTCGCCACCCTGCGCGACGCCGAGGTCCGGCGCGGCGACTTCCGCTTCGGGCCGGTCTCGCTCCAGATCGACTGGGCCGACCGGGTCGCGATCACCGGCGCCAACGGCTCCGGCAAGTCCACGCTGCTCGCCGCCCTCCTCGGGCGTCTCCCGCTGGACCGCGGACACACCTCGCTCGGCTCCGGCGTCGTCGTCGGCGAGGTCGACCAGGCCCGGGGGCTCTTCCACGGCACGGATTCGCTGCTGGACGCGTTCTGCGCGGCCGTACCGGACACCGAACCCGCCGACGTACGCACCCTGCTCGCCAAGTTCGGCCTCAAGGCGGATCACGTCCTGCGCCCCGCCACCACCCTCTCGCCGGGCGAACGCACCCGCGCCGCACTTGCCCTCCTCCAGGGCCGGGGCGTCAACCTCCTCGTCCTCGACGAGCCGACGAACCACCTCGACCTGCCGGCCATCGAGCAGCTGGAGTCCGCGCTCGACTCGTACAGCGGCACACTGCTGCTGGTCACGCACGACCGGCGGATGCTGGACGCGATCCGTACGACACGCCGTATCGAGGTGGCGGACGGCAAGGTGACGGAGTCCTGACCGCTGGGCCGCTCCGCGCCCGTGCCCCGGTGTGGGTGGGGCGCCTGCGGCGGGCTTTTCCCCCACCCCGCCCCTTCCCGAACTGGGGGCAAACCCTCAGGCCCCGTACGGCCTTCGGCCGTGTCCTCAAACGCCGGACGGGCCGGAAGTGGGGCTCAGCCCCACAATCCAGCCTCGCCGGCGTTTGAGGCGCGGGGGTTCGGGGGCAGAGCCCCCGACTCGGGAAGGGGCGGGGCGGGGAGGAAAAGCCCGCCGCAGGCGCACGCCCCGCCTACCGCCCGCCGCGCCCCTTCGGGTCCAGCAGGCCCGCCTTGCGCAGGGCATCCGCCATCGCGCTGTTCGCCGGGGCCGGGCCCGGGGCCGCCGCCTGGTTCTGGCGGCCGCCGCCCCCGGCACCGCCGCCGCGGCGCTCTCGCCCGCCACCCCCCTGGCGCTGCTGCGGCGGGCGCCCGCCCTGACCGCGCTCGCGACGGGGCTGCGGGGAGCCGGCCGCCTCGTCGTCCAGACGAAGCGTCAGCGAGATCCGCTTGCGCGGGATGTCGACGTCGAGGACCTTCACCTTCACCACGTCGCCCGGCTTCACCACATCGCGCGGGTCCTTCACGAACGTGCGGGACATCGCCGAGACATGGATCAGCCCGTCCTGGTGGACGCCGACGTCCACGAACGCGCCGAACGCCGCCACGTTCGTGACGACCCCCTCCAGCACCATCCCCGACGCCAGGTCGGAGATCTTCTCGACGCCCTCCTTGAAGGTCGCCGTCTTGAACGCGGGCCGCGGGTCGCGCCCCGGCTTCTCCAGCTCGCGCAGGATGTCCGTCACCGTCGGCAGACCGAACGTCTCGTCGACGAAGTCGTCGGCGCGCAGCGACCGCAGCACCGACGAGTTGCCGATCAGCGACGCCACCTCACTGCCCGCCGTCTTCACCATCCGCCGCACCACCGGATACGCCTCCGGGTGCACGCTCGACGCGTCCAGCGGATCGTCGCCGCCCCGGATGCGAAGGAAGCCCGCGCACTGCTCGTACGCCTTCGGGCCGAGCCGCGCCACGTCCTTGAGGGCCTTGCGCGAGCGGAACGGCCCGTTCGCGTCGCGGTGCGCCACGATGTTCTCGGCGAGTCCCGTGCCGATGCCCGACACGCGCGAAAGCAGCGGCGCGGACGCGGTGTTGACGTCGACCCCGACACCGTTCACACAGTCCTCGACGACCGCGTCCAGCGACCGGGACAGCTTCACCTCGGACAGATCGTGCTGGTACTGGCCGACGCCGATCGACTTGGGGTCGATCTTCACGAGCTCGGCGAGCGGGTCCTGCAGCCGCCGCGCGATCGAGACCGCGCCGCGCAGCGAGACGTCGAGACCGGGAAGCTCCTGCGAGGCGAACGCGGACGCCGAGTACACGGACGCGCCCGCCTCCGACACCATCACCTTGGTGAGCTTCAGCTCCGGATGCCTGGTGATCAGGTCACCGGCCAGCTTGTCCGTCTCGCGGGACGCCGTGCCGTTGCCGATGGCGACGAGCTCGACCGCGTGCTCCTTCGCCAGCCGGGCGAGCTTCGCCAGGGACTCGTCCCACTTGTTGGCGGGCACATGCGGATAGATCGTGTCCGTGGCGACGACCTTGCCGGTCGCGTCCACGACGGCGACCTTCACGCCCGTACGGAAGCCGGGGTCGAGGCCCAGCGTCGCCCGCGTACCGGCAGGCGCCGCGAGCAGCAGGTCCCGCAGGTTCGCCGCGAAGACCCGGACCGCCTCGTCCTCGGCGGCCGTCCGCAGCCGCAGCCGCAGGTCGATCCCGAGGTGCACGAGGATCCGCGTCCGCCAGGCCCAGCGCACCGTGTCCGCCAGCCACTTGTCGCCCGGACGGCCCCGATCGGCCACGTCGAACCGCCGGGCGACCATGCCCTCGTACGTCGAAGGGCCGTCGGTGGGCTCCTCGGGCTCCAGCTCCAGGGCGAGCACGTCCTCCTTCTCGCCGCGCAGCATCGCCAGGATCCGGTGCGAGGGCAGCTCGGTGAACGGCTCGGCGAAGTCGAAGTAGTCGGCGAACTTCGCGCCCGCCTCCTCCTTGCCGTCCTTCACCTTGGCCGCGAGCCGGCCCCGCGTCCACATGCGCTCACGCAGCTCGCCGATGAGGTCGGCGTCCTCCGAGAACTTCTCGGTGAGGATGGCGCGGGCGCCCTCCAGCGCGGCGGCAGGGTCCGTGACACCCTTGTCGGCGTCCACGAACGCAGCGGCGGCCGCGAGCGGTTCGACGGACGGATCGCCGAGCAGACCCTCGGCGAGCGGTTCGAGACCGGCCTCGCGCGCGATCTGCGCCTTCGTGCGCCGCTTGGGTTTGAAGGGCAGATAGATGTCCTCCAGACGCGCCTTGGTGTCGGCCGCCCGGATCTGCGCCTCCAGGGCCTCGTCCAGCTTGCCCTGTTCGCGTACGGAGTCGAGGATCGCGGTCCGCCGCTCCTCCAGCTCCCGCAGATAGCGCAGCCGCTCCTCAAGCGTGCGCAGCTGCGCGTCGTCGAGCATCTCGGTCGCTTCCTTGCGGTAGCGAGCGATGAACGGCACGGTCGACCCGCCGTCGAGCAGCTCGACGGCCGCCTTCACCTGCCGCTCGCGTACGCCGAGCTCCTCGGCGATCCTGCCTTCGATGGACGTCGTCACGGTTCCCCGACTCGCCTTCTGATGCTGGCTGTGCTGGCTGTGCTTGAGCCTGCATTCTGCCGGGTGGCCGGGTGCCGTGTCGCGTGGCCCCTCCGAGGCCGGCCCCAGGGCCTGTCTTTCGGCTCGGGCCCCAGGGTCTGTCTAGCCGCGCAGATAGGAGGGGAACGCACCGGCCGCGACCGCTGTCGTCAGGAATCCCTGCGCCAGTTCGGTGAGGCGTTCGACACCCTCCGTGCCCAGGTGCTCGTACGGGGCGCGATCGAGCCGGTCGGTGTGGTCCTCCAGCTCCGCACGCAGGGCAGAGCCCGCGCTCGTCAGCGCGCCCTCGGCGTCCAGCAGTCCGCGCTCGCGCAGCCGCTGCGAAGCCGCCTCCCAGTCGCCGCGCCGCCAGCCGCGGCTGGCGATGATCCAGCCGGGGGACATGCCCTTGCCGGTCGCGGTGTGGCTGACCAGTGCCTCCAGCGGGTCGAGCCCGGCGGACAGCAGCGCGGTCAGATGGCCGTCGCCGCGGTGCTCGCGCAGGAGCGTCGCCGCGTGCCAGTACGCGAGGTGCGGCTCCTCGGGCACCGGCAGGTCCGCGTGCGCCGCGTAGAGCGGGCGGGCGTGGCGGGTGCAGGCCTCCGTGGCGCGGAGCGCGAGCCGGGCGGCCTCCGCCATCGCGTCCGAGGCGACCCCGTCGCCGAGGAGCCTGCGCAGGGTGGCGTCCACGGCGCGCATCCGGGCCGCCAGCACGGTGGCGGGCGGGGCGATGTCCCACACGGCCGGCAGGTGCCGGGCGATGAGCTCGTGGTTGAAGTTGTAGAACGTGGCCGCCACCGTGCCCGGCCCGACGGCGCCTATCGCGGCGGCCCGCCCCGCGAAGTACGCCGCGCTCGTGTCCTCCACGCCGATGCCGGCGAGCTCCTGTGCGTAGTCGGGGGAGAAGTACACGGTGGAGTGCAGCGGGTTGACGGCGTTGTGGCAGCGGCGTCCCGCGCGCGGGGGCAGAGAGGTCATGACCCGTACGTTACCGACTGGTCGGTACGACGCAAGGGCGGGGCCGGACCGTCGTGGCAGGAAAGGTGGGGTGGACGTCATTGCGGTCACGGTGGCGGGCCCGGACGATGGACACATGCAAGAGAGATCACTCCTCGTCGTCCTCTTCGACGGCGTGCAGAGCCTCGACGTGACCGGCCCCGTGGAGGTCTTCGCGGGCGCCAACGCCTACCCGGGCGCGCCCTTCGCGTACCGCATCCGCACCGCCTCCCTCGACGGCGCGCCGGTGCGCACCTCCAGCGGGCTGACACTCGTACCGGACGGGGGTCTGTACGAGGCCGACGCACCGCACACCCTGATCGTCCCCGGCGGCCAGGGCACCCGCCGGCCCGCCCCCGAGCTGATCGACTGGCTGCGCGCACACGCCCCACGCGCCGAGCGCCTGGTCTCCGTCTGCACCGGCGCCCTGCTGCTGGCCGAAGCGGGGCTGCTCGACGGGCACCGGGCGACCACCCACTGGTCCGTCTGCGACCACCTCGCGCGCACGCACCCCGAGATCGACGTCGACCCCGAACCGATCTTCGTACGGGACGGGAAGCTCGCCACCTCCGCCGGCGTCACCTCCGGGATCGACCTGGCGCTCGCCCTGGTCGAGGAGGACATGGGCCGCGAGACCGCCCTCACCATCGCCCGCCACCTGGTCGTCTTCCTGCGCCGCCCGGGAAACCAGGCGCAGTTCAGCGCCCAGCTCGCCGCCCAGACCGCACAGCGCGAGCCGCTGCGCGAGGTGCAGCGGTTCATCACCGAGCACCCGGACGGCGATCTCTCGGTCGAGTCGCTGGCGTCCCACGCCCGCCTCTCGCCCCGTCAGTTCGCGCGGGCCTTCCGCTCGGAGACCGGGACGACACCGGGCAAGTACGTCGACCGGGTCCGCCTCGAACACGCGCGTCGGCTGCTGGAGGACACGGGCGACGGCGTCGAGGAGATCTCCCGCGCCTGCGGCTACGGCACGCCCGAGGCGATGCGCCGGGCCTTCGTGAAGGCCCTCGGAACGGCGCCGGCGGAATACCGCCGCCGCTTTCACGTGCCCGTCCACCGACCCGCGGAACCTGCCGACCGAGCCGCGGAACCAGCCGACCGACCTGGAGAACCGACCCACTGACCTGTGGGACCGACCGACTGACCTGCAGAACCGACCCACTGACCTGTGGGACCGACCGACTGACCTGCAGAACCGACCAGAGGAAAGGCATCATCCGATGCAGATCGCAGTCCTGCTCTACGACCGCTTCACCAGCCTCGACGCCGTCGGCCCGTTCGAACTGCTCAGTCGGCTGCCCGGTGCCGAGACCGTCTTCGTCGCGCGGGAAGCGGGCCCCGTACGCAACGACCAGGGGAACCTCGCCATGGTCGCCGACCGTTCCCTGGCGGAGGTCACCGCCCCGGACATCGTCGTCGTACCCGGCGGGCCTGGCTCGCGCGGGGTCATGCGCGACGAGACGGTCCTCGACTGGCTCCGTACGGCCGACGCCTCCAGCACCTGGACGACGTCCGTATGCAGCGGCTCCCTCATCCTCGCGGGGGCGGGACTGCTGAAGGGCCGCCGGGCCACCAGCCATTGGATGGCGCTCCACAACCTCACGGAGTTCGGCGCCGAGCCGACCGGCGAGCGTGTCGTCTTCGACGGGAAGTACGTCACCGCCGCCGGGGTCTCGTCCGGGATCGACATGGCCCTGCATCTGCTGGGCCGCCTCGCGGGCGACCAGGTGGCCCGGACCGTACAACTGCTCACCGAGTACGACCCGCAACCGCCTTACGACGCGGGCTCGCCGGACAAGGCACCGCGGGAGCTGGTGGAGTACTGGCGCGCACGCTCGGCCCAGGTCCTGTGACCATCGTCCGGTACGGGGCCGTCACACCGTCCAGGTGAACCTCGGAGCCCTGCGCTCCAGGAACGCGGCGACGCCTTCCGCCGTGTCACCGCTCGCACCGGCCTGCTCCGCCCAGTACCCGTCCCGGTCCGTCCGGCCCGCCGCGAACTCCTTGGCCGCGGCCTGGGTCAGCTGCGACCGGGACGCCAGCACCCGGGTGAACTCCGCGACCCGCTTGCCCAGCATGCCCTGCGGCAGGACCTCGTCCACCAGCCCGGTCCGCAGGGCCCGTTCCGTATCGATCAACTCGCCCGAGAACAGCAGGTACTTCGCCGTCGACGGCCCCACCAGCGACACCAGCCGCCGGGTCGAGGAGGACGCGTAGACGATGCCGAGCTTCGACGGGGTGATCCCGAAGGACGCGCCCTCCTCGGCGAACCGCAGATCGCAGGCCGCGGCCAGCTGGCAGCCGCCGCCCACGCAGTAGCCGCGCACCGCGGCCACCGTCGGCTTGGGGAAGGCGGCGAGCGCCTCCTCGGCCCGTACCGCCAGGGTCGGCTGGTCGTCGCCCGGCCGGCGCAGCGAGGAGATGTCGGCGCCGGCGCAGAAGGTGCCGCCGTCCCCCGTCAGCACCAGTGCCCGGACCGCGGCGTCGCCCGCCAGACGCTCCAGCAGCTCCGGCACGGCCTGCCACATCGCGGCCGTCATGGCGTTGCGTTTGGCGGGATTGCTGATGACGACGGTGGCGACGCCGTCCGTGACGGTGTGCTTGAGCTCCGGCTCCGTACGGTCCATGCGCCGGATGCTATCCGCACTCCACCAACCTAGGATCAAGAAGGGATCACGAGGGGGTGCGACGAGGAGGCACTCATGACCGGTCCCACGCGCAGGGCCCGCAAGGAGCACGAAGACCGAAGGGACCACGAGGGCAGGAAGCTCAGGCGCAGCTTCGGCTGGCTGGCGGCGCTCGGGGTGATTCTCGTGATCTGCGGGCTGGTCGGTCTTGTCTACACCGGCCTGGCGACCCTGACCTCGATGCTGCTCTTCGGCTGGCTGCTGCTGATCGGCGGACTGGTCGGGCTGCTGCACGCCGTGCAGTCACGGGGCACGAACTTCTTCTGGCTCGCCGTGGTGGTCGCCGCGCTCAACATCGCGGCCGGCGTGGTCGTGCTCCGCCATCCCACGGGCAGCGCGGAGGCGCTGACCATGTTCGCCGCGCTGCTGTTCCTGACCGGAGGGGTGTTCCGGCTGGTCGGGAGCGTGGTGGTGCGCGGACCGCAGTTCGGCTGGACGCTCGTGCAGGGGGCGTTCGGAGTGCTGCTCGGCGTTCTGGTGCTCGTGAACTGGCCCGAGAGCAGCCGCTATGTGCTGGGCGTGTTCTTCTCGCTGGCGTTGCTCTTCGACGGGCTCGGACTGATCGCGATCGGGGTCGGCGGCCGCCGGGTCATCGGCATGCTCACGGACGACGGCACGACGGCGGAGCCGACAGAACCGGTAACCGGAGAAGATCAGGACCGGTCACACAACTGACGCTGTCATACGCACCCGGTCAGAACCCGTCGATAGAGGCCGATTTCTGTTCAGCGGCCCGGTGCGGACCAACTCGGTACCAACACTCGGACTGAAGAGTTTCCGAGCAGAGCATCACGAGCACGAGGGTGGGTGCCGGACTTATGGAGAGCCCCGGGAGCATCCCGGCGCGGCCACTGTCGTACGAAGGCGTCTGGCGGTTCACCGCACCCGCGCTCGAGGTCTCCGTCCCGCAGGCCAGGCACGCCGTCCGCGACCTGATCCGCCGCCAGGGTGTGCCGGTCGACGGCGATCTCCTGGCCGGGCTGCTGCTGATCGTCTCCGAGCTGGTCACCAACTCCGTACGGCACGCGGCCCTGCTGTCGCCCGAGGTCGCCGTCGAGGTCGCGATCGGCCCGGAGTGGATCCGGGTGGCCGTCGAGGACAACCACCCGTACCGGCCCAAGGCGCTGGAGACCGACTACGGCCAGACGGGCGGGCGCGGCCTGCTGCTCGTCCGCGAGGTCACGCGGGAGGCCGGCGGCGAGTGCGACGTGGAGCACACCGCCACCGGCGGAAAGATCATCTGGGCCGCGCTGCCGCTCGCCCCGGTCCCCGGGCTCCCCGGCGGCGGGGTCACCAGCCCCCGGCCGGTCCCGTGAGCTCCTTGATCGCCGGACGCGCCGCGTCCAGCACGGTCATGAACCACGCGGAGAACGTGTCCCGCGCATGACGCTCGGCCAGCTCGGCCGCCGTCACGAAGGCCGTCTGCTCGACCTCGTCCGGGTCCGGCCGCAGCGTGGCCTGCACCATCCCCACGAAGAGATGGTTGAACTCCTGCTCCACCAGCCCCGACGCCGGGTCCGGGTGGTTGTAGCGGACGGTGCCCGCCTCCGCCATCAGCGACGGTGAGACGCCCAGCTCCTCGTACGTACGACGCGCCGCGGCGGCGAACGGAGCCTCACCCGGATAGGGATGCCCACAGCAGGTGTTCGACCAGACACCGGGGGAGTGGTACTTCCCGAGCGCGCGGCGCTGGAGCAGCAGCCGCCCCTGCTCGTCGAAGAGGAACACCGAGAACGCGCGGTGCAGCCGGCCGGGCGCCTGATGGGCGGCGAGCTTCTCGGCGGTGCCGATGGTATGGCCCATCTCGTCGACCAGTTCGAGCAAGATCGGCTGCTGGGTGCCGTTCGGCGAGCTGTTCGTCGCGGCGGCGGGTGTGGTCGGCATAGCCATCCTTCGCTTCGGTCCTCGGCCCTGCGGGGCGATCTCAGTCTGCCGTACAAAAGCGGCTTGTCCGCACTTCACCGTCACGGGCATGTCCGGGCCCGCCACGCCGACCGCGCGGCGGGCCCGGAGGGTGCTGCCTAGACCCCGAAGGCCTCGGGATAGCTGATCGTGCCCTTCGGCAGCGCCGTGGATTCGTCCAGGACCAGCGCCATCATCGCCTCATCGGGCACCTCGAACCCGGGCGCGATGCCCAGCCGCGAGGCGGGCGTGAAACCGAACCGCGGGTAGTACTCGGGATGCCCCAGCACCAGGACCAGCCGCTCACCGCGCACCCGTGCCGCGTCCAGCACGGCCCGGATCACGGCGGAGCCCGCGCCCCGCCGCTGGTGGCCGGGCGCGGTGGCGACCGGGGCCAGCGTCAGCGCCGTACCGTCCCCGACCCGGCAGCGAGTCAGCAGCGCGTACGCCGCGACCGAACCGTCCGGCGCCTCGGCCACGTACGACAGACCCGGCAGCCAGGCCGCCTCGTCCCGCCGCAGCGCGTCGACGAGATCCGCCTCGGACGGGGTCTCGAAGGCCGTCGCGTTGACGGCGTGCACGTGCGGGATGTCAGCGGCGGTCTCCGGCCGGGTCCGCCAGCGGGGGTCGGCCGGCCGCAGGACGTAGCCGGTGTAGCCGTACTCCGACCCGTGGTCGCGGCGCATGGCGATCTCCGCGAGGGTGGCGGGGAGAACCTCCGCCATCCCGGGGGCGGTGGGATCGGCCGCGGCCACCCGGGCGCCGAGCGGTCCGTAGTACTCCGCCCAGTCGCTCTCGGGCTGGCGGTGCACCCCGAGGATGTTGTAGCCCGCCCGCACCGCGGCCGCGGCGTTCTTGGCCGGCGTACGCAGCGCGTAGTGCTCGTCCCAGAAGGCGCGGGCCTCGGCACTCGGGCTGTCGCCGGTCCACTCGCACTCGCTGACGACGAGCGTCCCGCCGGGGGCGAGCAGCCGTCGCCACTCGCGCAGCGCGGTGTCGAAGCCGATCGCGTACGCCGAGCCCTCGGCCCAGACCAGGTCGAAGGACCCGTCGGGGAAGGGCAGCTCGGCCATGTCGGCCCTGACGGTACGGATCCGGTCGCCGAGCCCGTCGGCGTCGGCCGCCCGGCGCAGTTCGTCGAGGAACGGCTCGTGCAGATCCACGGCCGTCACCCGCGCGCCGGCCTCGGCGGCCAGCAGCAGCGAGGCACGGCCCGGACCGCAGCCCAGGTCGAGCACGCGGGGACGGGACGGCAGCGGACCGGCGAGCGCCAGCAGACGACGGGTCGAGTCGTCGGAGCCGGGGCTCTGCCGGGGCAGGCCGTGGTGAAGGGAGAAGAAGGCGTCGTGAATGACGTTGTCGGACAACGTGGGAACCCTTTGAGTGTGAGGGCCCCGGCCGCATCGCGGATCCGTACGACTCCGTACGAATCGATGCGCGTCTGTACGCGAGTGCGCGTAAGGATGCGCGTCAGTACGAGTCAGTACACGTCAGGTCGGCCGAGAGCCCGGAAGTCGATGAAGTCGATGACGGACCGAGCGCTGCGCAGGGCAGCCTCAACTGCGACGGTCATCAACCCCAGCTCCTCTCAAAGGCGTGGCGGAACCCGATCATTCCGCCTTCCGACTGTAACAGCCGTCAGTGACAGAGCCTCGGCTCATGGGCCGCGTGACCGCTGGGCTCCAGCTGGAACGTGCAGTGCTCCACATCGAAGTGCGTCCCCAGGCAGCCCTGCAGCTCGTGCAGCAGCTTCTCGTGCCCGATCGCGTCCAGGACGTCCTGGGCCACGACGACATGCGCCGAGAGCACCGGCATCCCCGACGTGATCGTCCAGGCGTGCAGATCGTGGACGTCCTCGACGCCGGGCAGGGCCAGTATGTGCTCGCGGACCTCGCCCATGTCGACGCCCTTGGGGGCCGCCTCCAGCAGCACGTTCAGCGTCTCGCGCAGCAGTTTGACCGTACGCGGAACGATCATCAGGCCGATCACCAGTGAGGCGATCGGGTCGGCCGCCTGCCAGCCGGTGGTCAGGATGACGACCCCGGCCACCAGGACCGTCACCGAGCCCAGAGCGTCTGCCAGGACCTCCAGATACGCCCCGCGCACATTGAGGCTCTCCTGCTGTCCCCGCATCAGCAGGGACAGCGAGACCATGTTGGCGACCAGACCGACGAGGGCGAACGCGATCGCGAGCCCGCCCTTGGTCTCGGCGGGCGTCATGAACCGCTGCACCGACTCGTACAGCACATAGCCGCCGACACCGAGCAGCAGCAGACAGTTCGCCAGCGCGGCGAGGATCTCGGCCCGCGCGAAGCCGTACGTGCGCCTCGCGTCGGCCGGACGGCCCGCGAAATGGATCGCCAGCAGTGCCATGGCGAGACCGAGCGCGTCCGTCGCCATGTGCGCGGCGTCGGCGATCAGGGCCAGCGAGTCGGCCAGGACGCCGCCGACGACCTGCAGGACCATCACGCCCAGGGTGATCGACAGCGCGATGCGCAGCCGCCCCTTGTAGGCGGCCGCCGCCGTGCCGGTCGGCGGCGGCCCACCGTGCCCGTGTCCGTGCCCGTGGTCGTGGCCAGCCCCCATGAGAACGCCTCCCGGATCGACTCGTTGATCTGTCCGAATGGCCAGTGAACTACGGGTGGGGGGTATCCGGCAACACGACGCTGAACACCGTTGTCATATCGTCTGACCTGCGAAGATGTTCGCAGGTCAGCGCCTCGGGCCGATCAGCGGCGGCGTGCCTCGGGGTGGTGCAGCACCCAGCCCTCCCACGCCGACTCGACCATCTCTCGCACCCCCCGCGAGGCCGTCCAGCCGAGCTCCTTCGCGATCCGCTCCACCGACGCCACGGCCCGCGCGGCATCCCCGGCACGGCGCGGCTCGACGACCGCGGGCGTGCCGTGACCCGTCACCTCGGCGACCAGCCGGGCGAGCTCCCGTACCGACACGCCCTCGCCCCGGCCGATGTTCACGGTGAGGTCCCCGGCGCCGGTCTGTCCGGCCAGCCGGCGGGCCACCGTGAGGTGGGCGTCGGCGAGATCGGCGACGTGGATGTAGTCGCGGACGCAGGTGCCGTCGGGGGTGGCGTAGTCGTCGCCGAAGATACGGGGCGCCTCGCCGCGGGTGATCCGGTCGAAGAACATCGGGATGATGTTGAACACCCCGGTGTCGGCGAGCTCGGGCCGCGCCGCGCCCGCCACGTTGAAGTAGCGCAGACAGGCGGTGGCGATCCCGTGGGCCTGCCCCGCCGCCCGCACCAGCCACTCGCCCGCGAGCTTGGTCTCGCCGTACGGATTGATCGGCACGGCGGGGGTCTCCTCCGTGATGAGCTCCACATCGGGGACCCCGTACACGGCGGCGGACGAAGAGAAGAGGAAGCGCGGTACGCCGGCGGCGACCACGGCCTCCAGCAGCACCGTGAGCCCGTGCACGTTCTGCCGGTAGTAGCGCAGCGGCTGCTCGACGGACTCCCCGACCTGCTTCTTGGCGGCGAGGTGCACCACGCCGGTGACCGCGTGGTCGGCGAGCGTGCGGTCGAGCAGCTCCCGGTCCAGCACCGAACCGCGGACCAGGGGCACGCCGTCGGGGAGCCGCCCCGCGACTCCCGTCGACACGTCGTCGAGCACGACGAGGCGCTCCCCGGCCTCGGCCATGGCATGCGCCACGTGGGCTCCGATGTACCCCGCTCCACCTGTGATCAGCCAAGTCATAGCCGCAACCCTAGGCCCTGCGCGGGCCTGGTTTGTGGGGTACGGCGTGGATCGACAATGATGATCTCCGGCCGGGCCGCCGCGGCCCGGTCACGCCCGTGAGCGGCCACGAGGCCGCCGGGCGGAGCGGGAGTGTCCGCACCGGGAAACCTCGGTGAACTCGTGTTTCCGTTCATCCGATAGCCTCAGCCGACGTGCCGCCGCCCGGGTCCCGGGCCGAGCCGCCGTGCACACCCATCTGTTCCGCGCCAAGGAGTGAGTCCGTCTGTCGACCGCCATCCTCACCGGTCCGCCGGTACCCGGATCGCCGCTCGAAGGCGATCTCCGGTCGCTGGGCTTCGATGTGCGTATCGCCTCCGGCCCCGACGAGACCGCCGAGCTTCTCGCCGCGGTCCCGGGCGCCGAACGCGTCGCCGTCGTCGACCCGCGCTTCGTCGGCCACGTACACGCTCTCCGCCTGGGTCTGACCGACCCCCGCTTCCCCGCCGCCGCGGTCACGGGGGCCGTCACGGCCCAGCCGGCGGCGCGGGGGGCGCTGCTGACGGCGCTGCGCGCAGCGGCGGAGACCACCGCCCGCGACACGGCCCCGGCGGCGGAGCCGGGCTCGTCCGACGAGCGGGGCGTCAGTCTCGCCGACCGCGCCGCCGAGGCGCTCGACGCGGAAGGCGTCAGCGCGCACCGGCCCGAGCTCGGGTCGCTCGTCGCGACCGTGCCCGGGGATCCGCAGGCGCGCAACGAGGCGCGGCAGGCCGTCGCCGCCGTCGACGACGAGGACGTACGGCTGCGCTCCGCCGTGAAGGCCCGCGACGGGTTCTTCACCACCTTCTGCATCAGCCCGTACTCGCGCTACATCGCCCGCTGGTGCGCCCGGCGCGGGCTGACCCCCAACCAGGTCACCACCGCCTCGCTGATCACCGCGCTGATCGCGGCCGGCTGCGCCGCCACCGGCGATCGCTGGGGCTTCGTCGCCGCCGGCGTGCTGCTGCTGTTCTCCTTCGTCCTGGACTGCACCGACGGGCAGCTCGCCCGCTACAGCCTGCAGTACTCGACGATGGGTGCCTGGCTCGACGCGACGTTCGACCGCGCCAAGGAGTACGCGTACTACGCGGGCCTCGCGCTCGGGGCCGCGCGCGGCGGGGACGACGTATGGGCTCTCGCGCTCGGCGCGATGGTGCTCCAGACCTGCCGCCACGTCGTGGACTTCTCCTTCAACGAGGCCAACCACGACGCGGTGTCCAACACGAGCCCCACCGCCGCCCTCTCCGACAAGCTCGACAGCGTCGGCTGGACGGTCTGGGTGCGCCGCATGATCGTGCTGCCGATCGGCGAGCGCTGGGCCATGATCGCCGTACTGACGGCCGTGACCACGCCCCGGATCGTCTTCTACGCCCTCCTCGTCGGCTGCGCCTTCGCCGCCGCGTACACGACAGCGGGCCGTGTCCTGCGCTCGCTTACTCGCAAGGCGCGCCGCACGGACCGCGCGGCACGGGCGCTCGCCGATCTCGCCGACTCCGGCGCGCTCGCCGAGAGCCTCGCGGCGGTCTTCGCCAAGGCCGCGCGCGGCCTTCCCGGGATCGCGCCGCTCGCGATCGCCGTGGCGGGCGGTGCGGCCGTCGTGACGGCCGCAGCTGTCGCGGACTTCGGCAGCTGGTGGCCCGTGGCGGCTGCCGCGCTGTACGCCGCGACCTCCGGTTTCGCCGTGGCCAGGCCCCTCAAGGGCGCCCTCGACTGGCTCGTCCCGCCGGTCTTCCGGGCCACGGAGTACGGCGTGATCCTGCTCCTCGCCGCCCGCTCCGAGGTGAACGGGGCCTTGCCCGCGGCTTTCGGGCTGGTCGCGGCCGTCGCCTACCATCACTACGACACGGTGTACCGCATCCGCGGTGGCACCGGCGCGCCGCCGGCCTGGCTGGTGCGGACGATCGGCGGGCACGAAGGCCGCACGCTGGTGGTGGCGGTCCTCGCCGCCGTCCTGGCGTCGGACGCCACCGCGTTCACCGTCGCACTCACCGCATCCGCGGTGGCCGTAGCGCTGGTGGTGCTCGTGGAGTCCATCCGCTTCTGGGTCTCCTCCGGGGCACCCGCCGTACATGACGAAGGAGAACCCGCATGATCGGCCTCGTACTGGCAGCCGGTGCCGGACGGCGTCTGCGTCCCTACACCGACACGCTTCCGAAGGCCCTCGTGCCCGTCGACGGTGACACCACCGTCCTCGACCTCACCCTCGGCAACTTCGCCGAGGTCGGCCTCACCGAGGCCGCCATCGTCGTCGGCTACCGCAAGGAAGCCGTGTACGCGCGCAAGGAGGAGCTGGAGGCGAAGTACGGCCTGGGGCTCACCCTCATCGACAACGACAAGGCCGAGGAGTGGAACAACGCCTACTCCCTGTGGTGCGCCCGTGACGTGCTCAAGCAGGGTGTGATCCTCGCCAACGGCGACACCGTGCACCCGGTCTCCGTCGAGAAGACGCTGCTCGCGGCCCAGGGCGACGGTCAGCGGATCATTCTCGCCCTCGACACGGTGAAGCAGCTCGCCGACGAGGAGATGAAGGTCATCACGGCCGACGGCAATGGTGTGCAGAAGATCACCAAGCTGATGGACCCGGCCACCGCGACCGGTGAGTACATCGGCGTCACCCTCATCGAGCCCGAGGCCGCCGAGGCGCTCGCCGACGCGCTGAAGGCCACCTTCGAGCGCGACCCGGACCTCTACTACGAGGACGGCTACCAGGAGCTCGTGAACCGGGGCTTCCAGATCGACGTGGCGCCGATCGGCGACGTCAAGTGGGTCGAGATCGACAACCACGACGACCTCGCGAAGGGCCGTGAGATCGCGTGCCAGTACTGACCCGGCTCATCCCGTCGCCGGTCGTCGTCGACATCAGCCGCGGCGCCATGGACGATCTGGCCGGCCTCCTGGCCGACCAGCGGATCTCCTCGTCGGGCAAGCTGGCGTTCGCGATCAGCAACGGATCGGGCCAGGCGCTGCGCGAGAAGCTCGCGCCGCTGCTGCCCGACGCCGACTGGTACGAGGTCGCCGACGGCACCATCGACTCCGCCGTCAGGCTCGCCGACGGCATCAAGGGCAAGCGGTACGACGCCGTCGTCGGCCTCGGCGGCGGCAAGATCATCGACGTGGCGAAGTACGCCGCGGCGCGGGTCGGCCTGCCCATGGTCGCCGTCGCCACGAACCTCGCCCACGACGGGCTCTGCTCGCCGGTGTCCATCCTGGACAACGACAACGGACGCGGCTCCTACGGCGTCCCCACGCCCATCGCCATGGTCATCGACCTCGACGTGGTCCGTGAGGCCCCGGTCCGCTTCATCCGCTCCGGCATCGGCGACGCGATCTCCAACATCTCGGCGATCGCCGACTGGGAGCTGTCGCACCAGGTCAACGACGAGCCGATGGACGGACTGGCCGCCGCCATGGCCCGTACCGCCGGAGAGTCGGTACTGCGCCACCCCGGCGGGGTCGGCGACGACGAGTTCCTCACCGTGCTCTCCGAGGCGCTCGTCCTGTCCGGCATCGCCATGTCGATCAGCGGCGACACCCGGCCCTCCTCCGGTGCCTGCCACGAGATCAGCCACGCCTTCGACCTGCTCTACCCCAAGCGCTGCGCGCTCCACGGCGAGCAGGTCGGACTGGGCGCCGCCTTCGCGATGCATCTGCGTGGCGCTCGCGAGCAGTCGGTGCTCTTCGCCGAGGTACTCCGCAGGCACGGCCTGCCGGTGCTTCCCGAGGAGATCGGCTTCACCCCGGACGAGTTCGTACGGGCCGTGGAGTACGCGCCGCAGACCCGCCCGGGACGCTTCACCGTCCTCGAACACCTCGACCTGTCCACCGACCAGATCAGGGACGCGTACGCCGACTATGCCAAGACCATCCGTAGCTGAACTCCGACCGGTCGTTCACCCGGCAGGGGTGAAGGACCGGCGTAGCGGAGAGCACTGGGGCGGCCGCCTGTACATGCGCGAGATCTCCCTGCGTATCACCCGCCTCCTGGTCACCACCAAGGTCACGCCGAACCAGCTGACCTACCTGATGACCGTCTGCGGTGTCCTCGCCGCCCCGGCCCTGCTCGTGCCGGGCATCTGGGGCGCCGTCCTCGGCGTCGTCGCGGTCCAGCTCTATCTGCTGCTGGACTGCGTCGACGGGGAGGTGGCCCGCTGGAAGAAGCAGTACTCGCTCTCCGGGGTCTACCTGGACCGGGTCGGCGCCTACCTGTGCGACGCGGCGGTCCTCGTCGGCTTCGGCCTGCGCGCCGCCGACCTGTGGGGCGGCGGGCGGATCGACTGGCTGTGGGCCTTCCTCGGCACCCTCGCGGCGCTCGGCGCGATCCTGATCAAGGCCGAGACCGACCTGGTCGGCGTCGCCCGGCACCAGGCCGGGATGGAGCCGGTCAAGGACGCGGCGGCCGAGCCGCGTTCGTCCGGTGTGGCGCTCGCCCGCCGGGCCGCGGCCGCGCTGAAGTTCCACCGGCTGGTCCTCGGCATCGAGGCCTCGCTGCTCATCCTGGTGCTGGCCGTCGTCGACCAGGTCCGGGGCGATCTGTTCTTCTCCCGTCTCGGTGTGGCGGTGCTGGCCGGTATCGCGTTGCTGCAGACCGTGCTGCACCTGGTGTCCGTGCTCGCCTCCAGCAGGCTGAGGTGAGTGCCCCCGTGACCTCCCCCATGAAGCTCGGCGCCGTCATCATCACCATGGGCAACCGCCCCGACGACCTGCGTGCGCTCCTCGACTCGGTCGCCAAGCAGGAGGGCGACCCCGTCGAGGTGGTCGTCGTCGGCAACGGCGCCCCGGTCACCGGCGTCCCCGACGGCGTACGCACGGTCGACCTGCCGGAGAACCTCGGCATCCCCGGCGGCCGCAACGCCGGCATCGAGGCCTTCGGCGCGTCCGGCACGGACGTCGACGCCCTGCTCTTCCTGGACGACGACGGCCTGCTGCCGAACACGGACACCGCGCGCCTCGTCCGCGAGGCGTTCGAGGCCGACCCGGGGCTCGGGATCATCAGCTTCCGGATCGCCGACCCGGAGACCGGTGCCACCCAGCGCCGCCACGTACCCAGGCTGCGCGCGTCCGACCCGATGCGGTCCTCCCGCGTGACGACCTTCCTCGGCGGCGCCAACGCCGTCCGTACGAAGGTCATCGCCCAGGTCGGCGGGCTGCCGGACGCGTTCTTCTACGCCCACGAGGAGACGGACCTCGCCTGGCGGGCGCTGGACGCCGGCTGGATGATCGACTACCGCTCCGACATGGTGCTGTTCCACCCGACGACCCCGCCGTCCCGGCACGCGGTCTACCACCGGATGGTGGCCCGCAACCGGGTCTGGCTGGCACGCCGCAATCTGCCCGCGCCGCTGGTGCCGGTCTACCTCGGCGTGTGGATCCTGCTCACCCTCGCCCGCCGGCCCTCGGCCGCGGCGCTCAAGGCGTGGTTCGGCGGTTTCCGGGAAGGCTGGACCACACCGTGCGGGCCCCGGCGGCCCATGAAGTGGCGTACGGTGTGGCGCCTGACCAGACTGGGCCGACCGCCTGTCGTCTGACGGCCCGGATCTGAGAGCATCGGGCGTACTTCGTTTCCGGGACCTGGCCGCCACCTGAGCGCCCACCTGCCGCGCATCTTGAACACGAAAGTTTCAACTTGTGAGTGACACAACCCATGACGGTGCGATCGCGACGAGCGCCCCGCCATCTCCCGACGACCGTCTGACGCCGGCGGAGCTCGCCGCCAAGTACGGACTGTCGGTGAGCGGTGCCCGACCGGGGCTCGTCGAATACGTCAGGCAGCTCTGGGGCCGCCGCCACTTCATCCTGGCCTTCTCCCAGGCGAAGCTCACGGCCCAGTACAGCCAGGCGAAGCTCGGTCAGCTGTGGCAGGTGGCGACGCCCCTGCTCAACGCGCTCGTGTACTACCTGATCTTCGGGCTGATCCTGGATGCCAACCGCGGGCTGTCGACCGAGGTCTACATTCCGTTCCTGGTGACGGGTGTGTTCGTCTTCACGTTCACGCAGACCTCCGTACTGGCGGGTGTGCGGGCGATCTCCAACAACCTGGGTCTGGTGCGGGCGCTGCACTTTCCGCGCGCCTCGCTGCCCATCTCGTTCGCCCTGCAACAGCTCCAGCAGCTGCTGTTCTCGATGATCGTGCTGGTGGTCGTGGCGGTCGGCTTCGGCAGCTTCCCGTCGCTCAGCTGGCTCCTGGTCGTGCCGGCGCTCGCGCTGCAGTTCGTCTTCAACGTCGGCCTCGCGCTGGCCATGGCGAGGCTCGGCAGCAAGACCCCCGACCTGGCCCAGCTGATGCCGTTCGTCCTGCGCACCTGGATGTACGGCTCGGGCGTGATGTTCTCCATCCCGATCATGCTCCAGGACCAGCCGGCCTGGATCGCCGACATCCTGATGTACAACCCGGCGGCGATCTACATGGACCTCATCCGGTTCGCCCTGATCGACGGGTACGGCTCGGAGAACCTGCCCTCGCACGTATGGCTCGCGGGTCTCGGCTGGGCCCTGTTCGTGGGCGCCGTCGGGTTCGTGTACTTCTGGAAGGCCGAGGAGCGCTACGGACGTGGCTGACGACAAGAACGACCTGAGAGCCGCCGACCGCGTGCCCACCGTCATCGCCGACGACGTGCACATCGTGTACCGCGTCAACGGCGGCGCGGGCGGGCGGGGCAGCGCGACCGCCGCCCTGAACCGGATCATCCGCCGGGACCGGGGCGAGTCGCGCGGCGTGCGCAAGGTGCACGCCGTGCGAGGCGTGACCTTCACCGCCTACCGGGGCGAGGCCATCGGCCTCATCGGCACCAACGGCTCCGGCAAGTCGACCCTGCTGCGGGCCATCGCCGGCCTGCTGCCCCCCGAGAGCGGCCACGTCTACACCGACGGCCAGCCGTCCCTGCTCGGCGTCAACGCCGCGCTCATGGGCGATCTGACCGGTGAGCGCAACGTCATCCTCGGCGGACTCGCCATGGGCATGTCCCGCGAGGAGATCCGGGAGCGCTACCAGGGCATCGTCGACTTCTCCGGCATCAACGAGAAGGGCGACTTCATCACGCTGCCCATGCGGACGTACTCGTCCGGTATGGGTGCGCGGCTGCGGTTCGCCATCGCGGCGGCCAAGAACCACGACGTGCTGATGATCGACGAGGCGCTGGCCACCGGTGACCGCAAGTTCCAGATCCGCTCCGAGGCGCGCATCCGTGAGCTGCGCAAGGAGGCCGGTACGGTCTTCCTGGTCAGCCACAGCAACAAGTCGATCAGGGACACCTGCGACCGCGTCCTGTGGCTGGAGAAGGGCGAGCTGCTGATGGACGGCCCGACCGACGAGGTCATCAAGGCGTACGAGAAGGAGACCGGGAAGTAGCTCCCGCTCGCGCAGCACGGACGGGCCCCCGCCGGATCGCTCGGCGGGGGCCCGTCCGTGCGGAGCGGTCCGCCGGTCGTGGGCGCGCCACCCCGGCGTGGTGTGCACCGTTGTACAACGTAAGCTGTACCGGTGCTGATTCGCGGCAAGTGGGGCGATACGTCCCAGGCTTCCCGCCCTCAGGGCCGCTGTTCGCCGGGAAATACCGGCGGCGTGTCCGAAATAGGATGTATTGGGTCGGCAGTGTAGAACGGGAGATGTGACGGCTATGACGGAAAATCTCCAGCTCCGCGTGTGCAGCGCCGTCCACGCGCCGGGCAGTACGCAGTGACGGGTTCCCGGCAGGTGCGCCCCGACGCCGCCACACGCGCCACCCTCGACAAGGCCGCGCACGAGAACTTCCCGGTGGCGCCCTTCTTCCTGCCGCGCGCCTGGCGCGGCGACCTCATGGCCGTGTACGGCTACGCCCGGCTCGTCGACGACATCGGCGACGGCGACCTCGCTCCCGGCGCGGGCGACGCCCGCCATCTCGGCCTCAGCCGCGCCCAGGCGGAGGACCGGCTGACGATGCTCGACGCCTTCGAGGCCGATCTGCGCCGCGTCTTCGCCCATGAGACGCCGCGCCACCCGCTGCTGCGCGCGCTCGTGCCCACCGTGCGCCGGTGCGGGCTCACCCCCGAGCCGTTCCTCGGCCTGATCGAGGCCAACCGTCAGGACCAGCTCGTCCGCCGCTACGAGACGTATGATGATCTTGTCGACTACTGCGAACTGTCCGCGAATCCCGTCGGGCGGCTCGTGCTGCGGATCACCGGCACATCCAGCCCGGAGAGGGTCCGCCGCTCGGACGCGATCTGCACCGCGCTCCAGATCGTCGAGCACCTCCAGGACGTACCCGAGGACCTGGCCCGCGACCGTATCTATCTCCCGGCCGAGGACATGAAGCGGTTCCACGTCAGCGAGGCGGACCTGGCCGCGCCCAGTGGGGGCGCGTCGGTGCGTGCGCTGGTCGCGTACGAGGCCGAACGCGCCCGGCTGCTGCTGGATGAAGGCACCCCGCTCGTGGGTAGCGTCCACGGCAGGCTCAGGCTGCTGCTCGCCGGGTTCGTGGCCGGGGGGCGTGCCGCGCTCGGCGCGATCGCGGACGCCGGGCACGACGTGCTCGCCGGACCACCCAGGCCCACCAAGCCCGGACTGCTGCGTGAAGTGGGAGCGGTCTTGCGTAGAGCGCGTAGAGAGGGGTGAGTCGGAGCATGGAGGTACACCCGCACATGTCCGCACCCGTGCAGGCCGCATACAGCTACTGCGAGGCCGTCACCGGCCGGCAGGCGCGCAACTTCGCCTACGGCATCAGGCTGCTGCCCGCGGACAAGCGGCAGGCCATGTCCGCGCTGTACGCCTTCTCCCGGCGCGTGGACGACATCGGCGACGGCGCACTCGACGAGAACGCGAAGCGCGACCGGCTCGAGGCGACCCGCGAGCTGCTCGGCAGGATCCGCGACGGCGCGGTCGACGAGGACGACACCGACCCGGTCGCCGTAGCCCTCACCGACGCCGCGCGCCGCTTCCCCATCCCGCTCGACGGGCTCGACGAGCTCATCGACGGCGTGCTCATGGACGTCCGAGGCGAGACGTACGAGACGTGGGACGACCTCAAGACGTACTGCCGGTGTGTCGCGGGCGCCATCGGGCGGCTCTCGCTCGGGGTGTTCGGCACGATGCCCGGCGCGCAGGGCGCCGACCGCGCGCCCGAGTACGCCGACACGCTCGGCCTCGCCCTCCAGCTGACCAACATCCTCCGGGACGTCCGCGAGGACGCGGGGAACGGGCGCACCTATCTGCCCTCCGACGACCTCGCCAAATTCGGCTGCTCCGGGGGCTTCAACGGCGTCACCCCGCCCCCCGGCGCGGACTTCACCGGCCTGGTCCACTTCGAAGTGCGGCGCGCCCGCGGACTGTTCGCCGAGGGCTACCGGCTGCTCCCCATGCTCGACCGCCGCAGCGGCGCCTGCGTCGCGGCGATGGCCGGCATCTACCGCCGCCTCCTCGACCGCATCGAACGCGACCCCGAGGCCGTCCTGCGCGGGCGCGTCTCGCTGCCCGGCCGCGAGAAGGCGTACGTCGCCGTGCGCGGCCTGTCCGGCCTGGACGCCCGGCACATCTCCCGGCAGACCCTCAGGAGGCGCGCCTGATGTGCCGCTCCGCAAACCCGCACAAGCGGGACGCATCCGTCCGTGCGGCCGCGGCGTCCTCGACGACGACGGTTCGCCGGGCACGGGCCCTCGACCCGGCGGTGGGCTCACGACCGGTGGGGGGCCCGGCCGCGGGTGCGGTGCGCCCGTCGGCGCGTCCGCACTCCGAGGCCGTCACGCGCCCGGGTGTAACGCGCGCGGGCGCGACCGCGCAGAGCTGGAGGGAGGGCTCATGACGCGCGACACCACGACATCCCCGCACGCCGTGGTCGTCGGCGGTGGACTCGCCGGTGTCACCGCGGCACTCCGGCTGGCCGACGCGAAGGTGCGCGTCACCCTCGTGGAGAACCGGCCGCGGCTGGGCGGCCTCGCGTTCTCCTTCCGGCGCGGGGAGCTCACCATCGACAACGGGCAGCACGTGTACCTGCGCTGCTGCACTGCCTACCGGTGGTTCCTCGACCGGGTCGACGGGGCCCGCCTCGCCCCGCTGCAGGACCGCCTCGACGTCCCCGTGCTCGACGTGGCGCACCCCCGTGGACCCCGGCTGGGCCGGCTGCGCAGGACAGTGCTGCCCGTGCCGTTGCACCTCGCGGCGAGCCTGGCCACCTACCCGCATCTCTCGCTCGCCGAGCGTGCCGCGGTCGGGCGTGCCGCCCTCGCGCTCAAGGCGCTCGACCCGGCCGACCCCGCCCTCGACGACGTCGACTTCGCCGGCTGGCTCCGCCGCCACGGCCAGACCGGCCGCAGCATCGAGGCCCTCTGGGACCTCGTCGGCGTCGCCACCCTCAACGCCACCGCGCCGAACGCCTCGATGGGCCTGGCCGCGATGGTCTTCAAGACCGGACTGCTCTCCCGCCCCGGCGCCGCCGACATCGGCTGGGCGCACGTGCCGCTCGGCGAGCTCCACGACACCCTCGCCCGCAAGGCCCTCGACACCGCCGGCGTGCGTACCGAACTGCGCACCCGCGTCAGCGCGATCACCCGCACGGACGACGGCCGCTGGAACGTCACGGCAGGCGCCGAGCGGCTCGACGCGGACGCCGTCGTCCTCGCCGTACCGCAGCGCGAGGCCCACGCCCTGCTGCCCGAGGGCGCGCTCGACGACGCGGACCGGCTGCTCGAGATCGGCACCGCGCCGATCCTCAACATCCATGTGATCTACGACCGCACCGTGCTGCGCCGGCCCTTCTTCGCCGCGCTCGGCACCCCCGTCCAGTGGGTCTTCGACCGCACCCACGCCTCCGGACTCGACCACGGCCAGTACCTGGCGATGTCCCAGTCGGCCGCCGAGGACGAGATCGACACCCCCGTCGCCACCCTGCGCGCCCGCTACCTGCCCGAACTGGAGCGGCTGCTGCCCGCCGCGCGCGGCGCGGAGGTACGGGACTTCTTCGTCACCCGGGAGCGCACGGCCACGTTCGCCCCCACCCCCGGCGTCGGCAGGCTGCGGCCCGCCGCGCGTACCCGTGCACCCGGCCTGTATCTGGCCGGTTCGTGGACCGCCACTGGCTGGCCCGCGACCATGGAGGGCGCCGTACGCAGCGGTTTCAGCGCCGCGGGCAGCGTGCTCACCGCCCTCGGCCGCCCCCATGAACATCCGCTCGAGGAGGCGGCATGAGACTTGAGCCAGGAATCAGAGGAGAGAAAGTGCCGACTGCGCCTTCGGCGAACCCGGTTGTCCCAGCTGTCGACACCGCGGACGTCACCGCGCTGCTCGAGCGCGGGCGGACGCTGTCCACCCCGGTGCTGCGCGCCGCCGTGGACCGGCTCGCGCCGCCCATGAACACCGTCGCCGCGTACCACTTCGGCTGGATCGACGCCGAGGGCCGCCCCGCGGACGGCGACGGCGGCAAGGCCGTACGCCCGGCGCTGGCACTGCTGTCCGCGCAGGTGGCCGGGGCCGCTCCGGAGGTCGGCATCCCCGGCGCGGTCGCGGTGGAGCTGGTGCACAACTTCTCGCTGCTCCACGACGACCTGATGGACGGCGACGAGCAGCGCAGGCACCGCGACACGGTGTGGAAGGTGCACGGTCCCGCGCAGGCGATCCTCGTCGGCGACGCGCTGTTCGCGCTGGCCAACGAGATCCTGCTGGAAATCGGCACGGTGGAGGCCGGCCGGGCCACCCGCCGCCTCACCGTCGCCACGCGCAAGCTGATCGACGGGCAGGCGCAGGACATCTCCTTCGAGCACCGCGAGCGGGTCACCGTCGAGGAGTGCCGGGAGATGGAGGGCAACAAGACCGGCGCGCTGCTGGCCTGCGCCATGTCCATCGGCGCGGTGCTCGGCGGCGCCGACGACCGTACCGCCGACACCCTGGAGGAGTACGGCCACCACCTGGGGATCGCCTTCCAGGCCGTGGACGATCTGCTCGGCATCTGGGGCGACCCCGATGCGACCGGCAAGCAGACCTGGAGCGACCTGCGCCAGCGCAAGAAGTCCCTCCCGGTCGTGGCTGCGCTCGCCGCGGGCGGCCCGGCCTCCGAGCGGCTCGGCGAACTGCTCGCCGCCGACGCCAAGAGCAATGACCTCGACAGCTTCTCCGAGGAGGAGTTCGCCACCCGCGCGGCCCTGATCGAAGAGGCCGGCGGCCGTGACTGGACCGCCCAGGAGGCCCGTCGCCAGCACGCCATCGCCGTCGCGGCGCTGGACCGTATCGAGATGCCGGAGCAGGTGCGCGCGCAGCTCGTCGCGCTCGCCGACTTCGTCGTCGTACGCCAGCGATGATCACCAGCACCCTCACCATCACCCTCATATGAGTTCGTAGTCGCCGGCCGGTGTCCCACCGGACACCGGCCGACGGCAGACCCGCAGCAGCAGATTCCGACTGTGCGAAGGGGAAGCCATGACAGCGACGACCGACGGAAGTACGGGGGCCCCCGGCCCCCGGACAGCCGCGGCCAGCGAACCGACCGACACCCGAGTCGCCGCCGAACAGGCGGCACGACGCTCCATCGAGCACCTTCTCGGCAGGCAGGACGCCGAGGGCTGGTGGAAGGGGGACCTCGAAACCAACGTCACCATGGACGCCGAGGACCTCCTGCTGCGCCAGTTCCTCGGGATCCGGGACGAGACGACCACCCGCGCCGCCGCCCTCTTCATCCGCGGCGAACAGCGCGAGGACGGCACCTGGGCCACCTTCCACGGCGGACCCGGCGAGCTCTCCACCACGATCGAGGCCTACGTGGCCCTGCGGCTCGCCGGAGACGCCCCGGGCGATCCGCACATGGCCCGCGCCGCCGCCTGGATCCGCGAGCAGGGCGGCATGGCCGCGAGCCGCGTCTTCACCCGTATCTGGCTCGCGCTGTTCGGCTGGTGGAAGTGGGACGACCTGCCCGAACTGCCGCCCGAAATCGTCTGCCTGCCCAGCTGGTTCCCGCTCAACATCTACGACTTCGGCTGCTGGGCCCGGCAGACGATCGTGCCGCTCACCGTCGTCTCCGCGAAGCGGCCGGTGCGGCCCGCGCCGTTCCCGCTGGACGAGCTGCACACCGACCCGCGCGACCCCAGCCCCGTCAAACCCCTTTCCCCGGCGAACAGTTGGGAGGGGTTCTTCCAGCGACTCGACAAGGTCCTGCACGGCTACCACAAGGTCGCCCCGCGCCTGCTGCGCCGCGCCGCCATGAACAGCGCGGCCCGCTGGATCATCGAGCGGCAGGAGAACGACGGCTGCTGGGGCGGAATCCAGCCACCCGCCGTCTACTCGGTGATCGCCCTGCGTCTGCTGGGCTACGACCTGGACCACCCGGTGATGCGCGCGGGCCTGGAATCCCTCGACCGCTTCGCCGTGTGGCGCGAGGACGGGGCGCGGATGATCGAGGCCTGCCAGTCACCCGTGTGGGACACCTGCCTCGCCACCATCGCACTCGCCGACGCCGGACTGCCCGCCGACCACCCGGCGCTCGTGAGGGCTGCCGACTGGATGCTCGCCGAGGAGATCGTACGGCCCGGGGACTGGGCCGTACGCAAGCCCGGACTGCCGCCCGGCGGCTGGGCGTTCGAGTTCCACAACGACAACTACCCCGACATCGACGACACCGCCGAAGTCATCCTCGCGCTGCGCCGCGTACGGCACCCCGACCCCGCGCGGGTCGACGCCGCGATCGCGCGGGCCGGCCGCTGGACGCTGGGGATGCAGTCGAAGAACGGCGCCTGGGCCGCCTTCGACGCCGACAACACCAGCCCGTTCCCCAACCGGCTGCCGTTCTGCGACTTCGGTGAGGTCATCGACCCGCCGTCCGCCGACGTCACCGCGCACGTCGTCGAGATGCTCGCGTACGAGGGCCGGGCCCAGCACCCCCGTACCCGCAGGGGAATCGAGTGGCTGCTCGCCGAACAGGAGCCGGACGGGTCCTGGTTCGGGCGCTGGGGCGTCAACTACGTCTACGGAACGGGCTCGGTCGTCCCCGCCCTGACCGCGGCCGGACTGCCCGCGGCGCACCCCGCGCTCCGGCGCGCCGTCGGCTGGCTCGAATCCGTCCAGAACGACGACGGGGGCTGGGGCGAGGACCTGCGCTCGTATCACGAGCGGTCCTGGGCCGGCCGCGGCGCCTCGACCGCGTCCCAGACGGCCTGGGCACTGCTGGCCCTGCTCGCGGCGGGGGAACGGGACGGCAAGGCGGCCGAGCGGGGCATCGCCTTCCTCGCCGGGACGCAGCGCCCGGACGGCTCCTGGGACGAGCCGTACTTCACGGGCACGGGCTTCCCCTGGGACTTCTCCATCAACTACCACCTCTACCGGCAGGTCTTCCCGCTCACGGCGCTCGGCCGCTATCTGCACGGGGAGCCCCTCGTCCGGCGGGACGGGGCCTGAATGGACGCTTCCGGTGATCTGCTGATCGCCTGCGCCCTCGGCATCGAGCGGTTCGCCCTGCGCCGCGCCCGGCGCGGCGGCGCGCCGGGCCGGGTGACCCTGCTCCGTACGGGCATGGGCCCGCGCAACGCGGAGCAGGCCGTCGTGACCGCGCTCGGTGACGCAGGCATGCGCGATGCGGCGGTCATCGCGTCCGGCTTCTGCGCCGGGCTCGCCCCGGGCATGCACCCGGGGGATCTGGTCGTGGCCGACGAGACCCGCGGCCCCTGGGGCAGCACGCCCTGCACCGGGCCGAGGCTGCTCGTGGACGCGCTCGCCCGTGCCGTGCCCGGGCGCACCGTCCACATCGGCCCGCTGACCGGATCCGACCATGTCGTACGAGGTCAGGAGCGCGCCGAGCTCGCGGCCACGGGGGCGCTGGCGGTGGACATGGAGTCCGCCGCCACGCTCCGGGGCGCGCTGTCCACCGGTCCGCGCCCGGTTGCGGCCGTCCGGGTGGTCGTGGACGCTCCAGAGCACGAACTGGTCCGCATCGGCACGGTCCGCGGTGGAATATCTGCTTTCCGTGTTCTGCGTGCTGTCCTTCCGGCTTTCCACGAATGGCACCGTTCTTTGCTGCTCCCCAGGAGGTGAGCTAGATGGCCATGCCGCTCCGTCAGACCATCAGGGTCGGGACCTATCTGCTTGAACAGAAGCTCCGCAGGCGTGAGAAGTTTCCGCTGATCGTGGAGCTGGAGCCGTTGTTCGCGTGCAATCTGAAGTGCGAGGGCTGCGGCAAGATCCAGCACCCGGCAGGAATCCTCAAGCAGCGGATGCCTGTAGCCCAGGCGGTCGGCGCGGTTCTGGAGTCCGGGGCCCCGATGGTCTCCATCGCGGGCGGCGAGCCGTTGATGCACCCCCAGATCGACGAAATCGTCCGGCAGCTGGTCGCGAGGAAGAAGTACGTCTTCCTCTGCACCAACGCCATGCTGCTCCGGAAGAGGATCGAGGACTTCTCCCCGTCGCCGTTCTTCGCCTTCGCCGTCCATATCGACGGACTGCGCGAACGGCACGACGAATCGGTCGCCAAGGAAGGAGTGTTCGACGAGGCGGTGGCGGCGATCAAGGAAGCCAAACGGCGTGGCTTCCGGGTCACCACCAATTCGACCTTCTTCAACACCGACACCCCGCAGACCGTCATCGAGGTGCTCAACTACCTCAATGACGACCTCAAGGTCGACGAGATGATGATCTCGCCCGCGTACGCCTACGAGAAGGCGCCCGACCAGGAGCACTTCCTCGGTGTCGAGCAGACCCGCGAGCTGTTCCGGAAATCCTTCGCGGGCGGCAACCGGCGGCGCTGGCGGCTCAACCATTCGCCGCTCTTCCTGGATTTCCTGGAGGGCAAGGTCGATTTCCCCTGCACCGCGTGGGCGATCCCGAACTACTCCCTCTTCGGCTGGCAGCGGCCCTGCTACCTGATGAGCGACGGATACGTCCCCACGTACCGGGAACTGGTCGAGGACACCGACTGGAGCAAGTACGGGCGCGGCAAGGACCCGCGCTGCGCGAACTGCATGGCGCACTGCGGCTACGAGCCGACCGCCGTTCTCGCCACCATGGGCTCCCTCAAGGAGTCGCTGCGCGCCGCCCGGGACACGGTCTCCGGGAACGGCGGATGAGGACGGGCCGGCGGGCGGTGCTCCACGGCCGCCCGCCGTCACCGTGAGTCCGAACAGATCAGTCAGAGAGGGGGCCCGAGCATGACGATTCTGGAGAACATCCGGGGGCCGCGCGATCTCAAGGTGCTGGACGAAGCGGAACTCGACGAACTGGCCGAGGACATCCGGGAATTCCTGATCCATGCCGTGGCCGGAACGGGCGGCCATCTGGGGCCGAATCTCGGCGTGGTGGAACTCTCCATCGCACTCCACCGCGTCTTCGACTCGCCCGCCGACCGGATCCTGTGGGACACCGGACACCAGAGTTACGTCCACAAGCTCCTCACCGGCCGGCAGGACTTCTCCAAACTCCGCGGCAAGGGCGGCCTGTCCGGCTATCCCTCCCGCGAGGAGTCCGCACACGACGTCATCGAGAATTCCCACGCCTCCACGGTCCTCGGCTGGGCCGACGGACTCGCCAAGGCCCATCAGGTCCTCGGACGGGACGACCACGTCGTCGCGGTCATCGGCGACGGGGCGCTCACCGGTGGCATGGCCTGGGAAGCCCTCAACAACATCGCCGCCGCCGAGGACCGGCCCCTGACCATCGTGGTCAACGACAACGAGCGGTCCTACGCACCGACCATCGGCGGCCTCGCGGGCCACCTCGCGGCCCTCCGCACCACCGACGGCTACGAGCGCCTCCTCGCCTGGGGCAAGGACGTCCTCCAGCACACACCCGTCATCGGACAGCCCCTGTACGGGTCGCTGCACGGTGCCAAGAAGGGTTTCAAGGACACCTTCGCGCCGCAGGGCATGTTCGAGGACCTGGGACTGAAGTACGTGGGCCCCGTCGACGGCCACGACATCGCCGCCGTCGAGTCGGCGCTGCGGCGGGCCAAGCGCTTCCACGGGCCGGTGCTGGTGCACTGCATCACCGAGAAGGGCCGCGGCTACCGGCACGCGGAACAGGACGAGGCCGACCGGTTCCACACCGTGGGCCGGATGGCCCCCCGCACCTGCGAGCCCTCGGAACCGTCCATCGGCCCCTCCTGGACCTCGGTGTTCGGCGACGAGATCGCCGCGATCGGTGCCGAACGGCCCGATGTCGTGGCGATCACCGCCGCGATGCTGCACACCGTGGGGCTGACGAAGTTCGCCGCACGCTTCCCCGACCGCGTCTGGGACGTGGGCATCGCCGAGCAGCACGCGGCGGTCTCCGCGGCGGGCCTGGCGACCGGCGGGCTCCACCCGGTCGTCGCCGTCTACGCCACCTTCCTCAACCGCGCCTTCGACCAGTTGCTGATGGACGTGGCCCTGCACCGGTGCGGTGTCACCTTCGTCCTCGACCGGGCCGGGGTCACCGGCGTGGACGGGCCCTCGCACAACGGCATGTGGGACATGTCGCTCCTCCAGGTCGTACCGGGCCTCCGGATCGCCGCCCCGCGCGACGCCGACCAGCTGCGGGCCCAGCTGCGCGAGGCCGTCGAGGTGACCGACGCGCCGACCGTGCTGCGCTTCCCCAAGGAGGCGGTGGGGCGGCCGCAGCCCGCCCTGGACCGGGTCGGCGGGATGGACGTACTGCACCGGAGCGACGACGCCGGCGTACTGCTGATCTCCGTCGGGGCGCTGGCACCGGTCTGCCTGCAAGCCGCCGAGCTGCTGGAGGGCCGCGGACTGGGGTGCACCGTCGTCGACCCCCGCTGGGTCAAACCCGTCGACGAACAGCTCGCCCCGCTCGCCGCCGCGCACCGCGTCGTCGCCGTGGTCGAGGACAACAGCAGGACGGGCGGGGTCGGTTCCGCCGTGGGACAGGCGCTGCGGGACGCCGGGGTGGACGTACCGCTGCGCACCTTCGGCATTCCCGAGCAGTTCCTCGCACACGGGAAGCGCGGCGAGGTGCTGGCCGACATCGGACTGACGCCGGTGGAGATCGCGGGGCGGATCAGCGCCGCCCTGGTACGCGTACGCACGAAGTCACGCGAGGAGTACGGCCGATGACCACCAAGTTCGATCTCGCGGAGCTGCTCGCCGCGCGCGGCGCCGAGCGCTACGAACTGCACGCACGCCATCTCAACCACCAGCTGCCGCGCATGCTCCACACCATCGGCTTCGACAAGGTGTACGAGCGCGGCGAAGGTGCGTACTTCTGGGACGGCGACGGCAACGACTACCTCGACATGCTCGCCGGATTCGGCGTGATGGGCCTCGGCCGGCACCACCCGGTCGTCCGCCAGGCGCTCCACGACGTCCTCGACGCCTCACTCGCCGACCTCACCCGCTTCGACTGCGCGCCCCTGCCCGGACTCCTCGCCGAGAAGCTGCTCGCCCACAGCCCCCATCTGGACCGGGTCTTCTTCGGCAACAGCGGTACGGAAGCCGTCGAGACGGCCCTCAAGTTCGCCCGCTACGCCACCGGGAAGCCACGGATCGTGTACTGCGCGCACGCCTTCCACGGGCTGACCACCGGCTCGCTCTCGGTCAACGGAGAGGCGGGCTTCCGGGACGGCTTCGCCCCGCTGCTGCCCGACACCGCGATCGGGCTCGGCGACCTCGCCGCCCTGGAGCGCGAGCTGAAGCGCGGCGATGTGGCGGGCTTCGTCGTGGAACCCGTCCAGGGCAAGGGCGTCCACGAGGCCCCTCCCGGATTCCTGTACGCGGCACAGGAACTGCTGCACCGGCACAAGGCGCTGCTGATCGCCGACGAGGTGCAGACGGGACTCGGCAGGACCGGCGACTTCTACGCGTACCAGCACGGGGACGGCGTCGAGCCCGATCTCGTCTGTGTGGCGAAGGCGCTCTCCGGCGGCTATGTCCCGGTCGGCGCGACCCTCGGCAAGGACTGGATCTTCAAGAAGGTCTACTCGTCGATGGACCGGGTGCTGGTGCACTCGGCGAGCTTCGGCTCCAACGCGCAGGCGATGGCCGCCGGGCTCGCCGTCCTGTCGGTGATCGAGAACGAGGAGACCGTGGCGAACGCCAGGGCGACCGGCGAGCTGCTGAAGTCGCGGCTCACGGCGCTCGTGGACCGGTACGAACTGCTCCACGACGTGCGCGGGCGCGGACTGATGATCGGGATCGAGTTCGGCCGGCCGTCCTCGATGAAGCTGCGCAGCCGCTGGACGATGCTCCAGGCGGCCCGCAAGGGGCTGTTCGCGCAGATGGTGGTCGTCCCGCTGCTGCAGAAGCACCGCATCCTCACCCAGGTCGCCGGTGACCATCTGGAAGTGATCAAACTGATCCCGCCGCTGATCATCGGGGAGCGGGAGGTCGACCGCTTCGTGACGGCCTTCACCGCGGTGATGGACGACGCCCACGGGGGTGGCGGGCTGATGTGGGACTTCGGCAGGACGCTGGTCAAGCAGGCCGTCGCCAACCGCTGATCACGCGGCTTTTGCCTCTGGGGCAAGAAATTTGCCCCAGAGGAAACATCCTGGCGCAATGGACGCATGAGCCATCCTGCCGGACAAGCCCCAGGCCACGATGCCGGACACGACGCCGGACAAGCCTCCGGACACGATGCCGGACGGGACGCGGACACGCTGCCCGACGTCGCGCCCCGGCTGCGTGAGCTGCGCCGCCGCCGTGGCCTCACCCTGGAGGCCGCCGCCCAGCGCGCGGGCCTCTCACCCGCCCATCTCTCCCGGCTGGAGACGGGCAACCGGCAGCCTTCGCTGCCGATGCTGCTCGCCCTCGCCCGGACCTACGGTACGACGGTCTCCGAGCCCCTCGGCGAGCTGCCGCCGGAGCGCGACGCCGTCATCCGCGGCGGGCGGATGGGCCCCGCCGAGGCCGACGGCTGGACCTACCGGCAGGCCGGCGGGCGCGGACGCGCCATGCAGGCCCTGCGGGTGCGCGTGCCGTACGGGACCCAGGGGGACCTCGTGCGGGTGCATCCCGGCGAGGAGTGGCTGTACGTCATCGAAGGGCGGCTGCGCCTGGGCCTCGGCGAAACCGTGCACGAGCTCGACCCGGGGGACAGCGCCCACTTCGACTCGCTCACTCCGCACCGTATCGCCGCTGTCACGCGGGAGGGGGCCGAGCTGCTGTTCGTCCACACGCTGCTGCAGAGCCCCGACCCGCACGCGCACCCGCACGCCTGAGGAGGCCGCTGATGAACCAGGACCAGGAGCAGAAGTTTCCGGTCGGACTGATCGTCCGGCTCTTCGCCTATCTGGTGGCGGGCCACCTGTTCGCGGCGTTCCTCTATCTGCTGTTCAAGGTCGGGGCCGGCTGACCCGGTGTTTCGCCCGGTGGCTCAGAGCGCCCCGTCCAGGAGGCGCTCGCGCAGCCGCTCACGCGTCTGCGGCGTGATGCCCAGGCCGTCGGACAGGTAGCGCTCGGTGCCGCCCCAGGTCTCGTCGATGGTGTCGAACGCGGCGGCGAGGTACTCGGCGCGGGCGTCGAACAGCGGGCTCAGCAGCTCCATCACCTCCGGGGACATCCCGGCGGGCGCGTTCTCGCCGCGGCGCACCTTGTAGCGGCGGTGCGGGTCGTTCGACTTGAGGTAGTCGGCCTCGATGGCGTCGCGCTCGACGCCCACGGCGAGCAGCGAGACGGCTATGGACAGACCCGCCCGGTCCTTGCCGGCCGCGCAGTGCATCAGGGCCGGGACGCTGTCCTCCGCCAGGGCGTGCAGCACCCGGCTGTGCTCGGCGGTGCGCTCCTTGATGATGACCCGGTAGGACTCGATCATCCGGTTGGCCGCCTTGCCGTCGCCGAGGATGGACCGCAGCTGGTCCAGATCGCCGTCGCGGACCATCTTCCAGAACTCGGCGCCGTCGGCCGGGTCGGTGAGCGGGATGTTCACGTTGCGCACTCCGGGCAGCTCGACGTCCAGGCCGTCCAGCTTCTGGTCCGCGGAGTTGCGGAAATCGAAGATCGTGTGGAGCCCGAGCGAGGAGAGGAACGCGGCATCCGCGTCGGTCGCGTGCGCCAGGTGGCCGCTGCGGAAGAGCCGTCCGTACTGAACGCGCAGCCCGTCCACGGTCGGCAGTCCGCCCACGTCCCTGAAGTTGCGCACGCCCGACAGCTCGGGTTCGGTCGACGGGACCTCGGGCAGCTGCTGCGTCACGGGGGCTCCTGAGTGTCTGCGGTCGGCACGGCTCGCCGACGTAGGCGCGCTGTCGACGATACGACATTGGTTCCTCAGGCAATCATCTTGGTTGTGCGTTCGGTCGACCGTGCAAGGGAGTTGCCTCCAGGGCGGCTTGGGATCGAAGGTGTTCGGTTCTGCGTGAATTTGGTGGGTTGTGGTGATCGACACGGAGGGTGGCGGTCGCGCCTGGCTGCTGTGCGGGCGCGCAAGCGGTTACGCATGACCCGGTCGAGAGCGGTCCCCGGTTCGTCCGCCACGCTGCGCGGCGATCTTGGCGCCGTGGCGCTCCAGCAGTGCCGGATATAGGGGCATTGCTGGCCTACTGAGGCTTATGCCCGTATTAGGTCATCTGGGGCAACAAGCCCCGGTTGCGGGGGAGATGACGTCCATGCCGTGAGCGGGATCATATTGGTGACGTTCCGTCGCCGCGCGCCGCCGTCAAATTCCCCGCTCCTCAAGGGAGTCGAAGACCGTAATCCACGCAGGGTGACCGGGAAATCCCCGCGGATATCACGCGGGCGAATCAGCGGCCCAAGCGGTGGCTTGTTCGTGCCGACCGGGCTCGCTTACGGTCACCGCAATCCGGTCGGAACGCCTAATCCTGCCGTCGTCCGGAATATCGCATCTATCCACGTGTGGCAGGAGCGGGGGACCCAGTGAAACCGCCGGTCCGTCAATGCGGAGCGGCTCGGGGTGAAGTCGCGCACCTACGCGGCCGGGCAGCTCCAGCCCGAACCCGACAGCTCACTTCGCAGGCGCCGGAGAGGAATTCGCCATGCCCGCAATGGGTAAGCACCGCCGTTCGAGGAAGAACCCGATCACGCGCGGACTCGTCGCCGCGGGCACGGGTGGCGCCGTCATCGCGCTCCCGCTCATCGGTGCCACCGGCGCGCACGCGGCGGAGAAGTCCGCGCCTGCCGTCGCCCCGGAGCGGACTGTCTCCGTCGCCCAGCAGGTCGAGGCTCCCAAGGCTCCCCGGACCTACACGGTGGCGCCCGGCGACACCCTGGCGAAGATCGCCAAGGAGCAGAAGGTCAGCGGCGGCTGGAAGAAGCTGTACGCGGACAACCGCTCCGTCGTGGGTGCGAACCCCTCCGTGATCCGTCCGGGTATCCAGCTGGCCATCGGCGCGAACGCGAAGCCCAAGGCCGCCCCCGCTGCCGCCCCCGCCGGGAAGGCCGCCCCCGCCGCGAAGACCCGCGTCGCCCCCTTCTTCGCCCCGGTCCCCTCCGCCGTCACCACCGCGTACAAGACCGCCGGAGCCATGTGGTCCAGCGGCTACCACACCGGCGCCGACTTCGCGGCCGCCACCGGGACCTCCGTGAAGGCCGTCGGCGCGGGCACCGTCGTCTCGGCCGGCTGGAGCGGTTCGTACGGCAACGAGGTCGTCATCCAGCACGCCGACGGCACCTACTCGCAGTACGCCCACCTCTCCCAGCTGTCCGTCTCGTCCGGCCAGAGCGTGCGCGGCGGGGAGCAGATCGGCCTGTCCGGCTCCACCGGCAACTCCTCCGGTCCGCACCTGCACTTCGAGGTCCGTACCACTCCGCGCTACGGCTCCGACATCGACCCGCTGGCGTACCTGCGCCAGCACGGCGTCTCGATCTGACGTGTCGTATTCCCGTTTCCCGGAAAGCTGACCAGGTGGTCTATATCACCCCGCGTCAACCCATCCCTACGGTGGCGTAAGTCACTTCGTGAGGTGAAGGATGTCTCGACGTGGCAGACGATTCGAGATCAAGAAAAAACAGTGCATTCGGGTCGTACGCGGCGATCGGTGACAGCTTCACCGAGGGCGTCGGGGATCCCGGACCCGAGGGACAGTTCGTGGGCTGGGCGGACCGCCTCGCCGTCCTGCTCGACGACCGCGTACCGGAACACACCTTCCGCTACGCCAACTTGGCGGTACGAGGCAGGCTGCTGGACCAGATCGTCGAGGAGCAGGTCCCGCGCGCCAAGGAACTCGCCCCCGACCTGGTGACGTTCTGCGCGGGCGGCAACGACATCATCCGCCCCGGCACCGACCCCGACGACGTCGCCGCGCGCTTCGAGCGCGCGGTCGCCGACCTCACCGGCGCGGTCGGCACCGTCATGGTGACCACCGGCTTCGACACCCGCGGCGTGCCCGTACTGCGTCATCTGCGGGGCAAGATCGCCACGTACACCGCGCACGTCCGGGCCATCGCCGACCGCTACGACTGCCCCGTCCTCGACCTGTGGTCGCTCAAGTCCGTCCAGGACAGGCGCGCCTGGGACGACGACCGGCTGCACCTGTCACCCGAGGGCCACACCCGCGTCGCGCTCCGCGCCGCCCAGGTGCTCGGTCTCGACGTCCCCGCCGACCCCGACCAGGCGTGGCCGCCGCTGCCGCCCCGCGGGACGCTGGAGGTCCGCCGCGACGACATCCACTGGGCGCGCGAGTACCTGGTGCCGTGGATCGGGCGGCGGCTGCGGGGGGAGTCGTCCGGGGATCATGTGGAGCCGAAGCGTCCTGATCTGCTTCCGCTCTGAATCATCCCGTTCGCGCCGGCGGGGATCCGCTCCAGGACCCCGCCCGCGAACACGTCGTACAGCGGCAGCGACTCCAAGTGGACATAGCCGATATGGCAGTCGCACAGGGCGAGCGGACAGGCGCGGGGCCGCAGGGCCGTGCGGTACGAGCCGTCGTAGAGGTTGCCGAGCTCCTCCCGGACGAAGTGGCAGCGTCGCACCGTCCCCTCGCCGTCCACCGAGATCACCGACTCGCCCGTCCGGCACGGCAGGCCCGCCGAGCGGTGGGGGTGCCGGCTGAACGGGAAGAGCGGGTCGAGGGCCGTCCAGTCGGCGGCCTCCGCGTCGCTGTACTCCCGGCCCTCCGCGGCGTTGATCCACAGATAGACGTGTGGCGGGAGATCGGCCCGCAGCCGCCGGGCCTGCTCCAGATGCTCGGCGAAGCCGACGACCCCGACGCTGAACCGGATCCCGCGCGCGGCCAGGTCACGGCACTTGCCCAGGAAACGGTCGTACGGGGTCTGACCCGGGTGGTACGTGCACCACAGCGCGAGCGTGTCGGCGTCGGCGTCCGCCAGCCAGTCGGTCCGGCAGCTCAGATTGGTCTGGACGGCGACCCGGCGGATGTGCGGCAGCCGGGACAGCTCGACCAGCGTGGTCCGGTACCAGGAGCGGACGAGGCCCTCGCCCCAGGGCGTGAACAGCACCGACAGCCGGTCCTCCGTCTGCCGCGCCGCCCAGCCGGCGAACCGCTCCAGGGCCGCCCGGTCACCGCGCAACTGCTCGCGGCTGTCGCGGCGCTTCGCGAACGGGCAGTACGGGCAGTCGTAGTCGCAGGAGGCCAGTGGTCCCCGGTACAGAACGGTCAGATCCATCCGCGTCTCACTTGATCTCGTACGCGGTCATCGCGGCTCGTACGGCGGGGGAGAACAGCTCGGGTCCGAGCGCGTCCGAATACGCCAGGCCCTGGTCCGTCAGCCGCAGGAGCCCTCCGGTCTCCTCGAGCCAGCCGCGCTCGGCGAACGCCGCGAGCTCGGTGGGGAAGTCGTCCCACGGAACGCTGCCGAACCGCGCCCGGTAGTCCGCCACGTCCATTCCGCACGCCTGCAGCAGCGACTGGAGCAGATGGCGGCGGCGGGACTCGTCCCGGTCGACGCGGCGGCCGACCTCGGCCCGGGTGAAGTCCTCCGCCCGCGTGTAGTCGTCGATGATCGCGCGTATCTGGCGCATGTCGACGGCGTAGTCGAAGGAGTAGTGCAGCCCTGAGGTGTACGAGCGGGCTCCGCAGCCGAGGCCGATCATGCCGTCGGTCTGGCAGGCGTAGTCGTCCGCGCCCTGCGCCGGAGTGTCCGCGCGGCGGAACATGCGCATCGACACCTGCTCGTAGCCATGGGCGAGCAGATGATCACGGCCCTGTCGGTACAGCGCGAGACGCTGCTCGTCCCAGGCGGCGTCGGCGTCCACGCCCAGGCGGCCGAGTCCGGTCAGCGGCCGCACATACAGGGGATAGAGATACAGCTCCTCGGGCCGCCAGGCGAGCGCCGCGTCGAGCGACCGGCGCCAGCTCGCACGGGTCTGGCCGTCGATCCCGTAGATCAGATCGATGTTGAGTACGGGGATCCGGGCGTCCCGGATCCGGCCGAGCGCGGCCTCGACGTCGGCACGCCGCTGCGGGCGGACCGCGGCCTTGGACTCCTCGTCGACGAAGCTCTGCACGCCGATGCTCAGCCGGGTCGCCCCGCGCCCGGCGAGGACGGCGAGCCGGTCGGCGGTCGCCGTGGCGGGCGAGGTCTCCACCGAGAGCGGCACCGCGCGCAGATCCGCGCCCATCCGCTTCTCGGCGATGTCGCACAGTCGCTCCAGCTCCCCGGCGTCGAGGTAGGTGGGCGTGCCGCCGCCGAAGGCGGCTGCCGCGAAGCGCACGGGGTCCGCGTCGCCGAGCGCGTCGCGTACGGCCATGGCCTGCCGTTCCAGCGCGTCGAGATAGCGGGTGGTCAGCTCGTCGGGAGCGCCGATGCGGGTGAAGAGGTTGCAGAAGCCGCAGCGGACCTCGCAGAACGGTATGTGCAGATAGAGGGAGAGCGCGTCCTTGCGCTCGTCCGCCCACAGCTCGCGCAGCGCGGGCCGGTCCGCCAGCGGGCGGTACGCGGTCTTGTGCGGGTACGCGTACACGTAGCTCTGATACGGCCTGACGGTCGTGGTCGTGGTCGTGGTCTCGGTCGCGGTCACGGTCGTGGTCTCGGTCATCGGGAGTCCTTCGCGCGTACCGGTCCGGGGAGGAAGAACTGCGCGTACGGGACCGTCCAGACGACCTCGTGGCCGAGCCGGTGGCCGGTGTAGCCGTCGTCGCCGTACGCCGTGCCGTGGTCGGAGCAGACGATCGCGAGGCAGCGGCGCCGGCTGCTCGCCGCGGCGAAGAGGCGGCCGATGTGCCGGTCCACGTACTCCAGCGCCGCGGCATGCGTGGCCCGCGAATCGCCCGTCTCGCGGGTGGCGCCCGGCAGGTGGAACCAGTTGGGCTGATGCAGCGCGGACACATTGACGAAGAGGAAAAGCCGCTGGTCGTGCGGGAGACCGGCGACGACCTGTTCGGCCCGGTCCACCTGAGCCTCGAACGAGGTCGGAGAGGCGACGCCGAACTCCGGTTCCCAATGGCTCTCCTGGAACAGGCCGGGCAGGACCGTGCCCAACGGCCCCTGTCCGTTGAAGAACCCCACGCCGCCGACGCAGACCGTCCGGTACCCGGCAGCCGCCAGCCCGGTGACCAGGTCGGGGGAGTCGTACACGAAGGTGCCGTCCGCGGTGGTCTCGCTGCCCGTGAACCGCGCGGCGAACAGCCGTGGATGCGGGCCGGGCGCGGCGGGGGTCGGCAGGAACCCGGCGAAGATCGCCTGGTGCGACGCGTACGTGAAGCTGCCCGGCGCGTGCCGCTTCTCCCAGACGCCGTCCGGGAGGTGGCGGGCGAGGTTCGGGATCCGGCCGGCCGCGGCGAGCTCGGCGGCGACATCGAAACGGAGGGTGTCGAGGGTGACGAGCAGTAGATCGTCGGTGCCGACGACCGTCGACATATCGACCATATCGATCATGTTCATGGTTCCTGATGGTTCGTGCGTAGGACGGCGGCGAGTTGCGCCGCATAGGTGTCGAGGCCCTCGGCGCCACTGCCCGGCAGCCCGGTGAGCCCCGGCAGCAGATCGCCGAAGGCGTTGACCTCGCCGACGGCGAAGCGGCGCCAGCCGGTGGCGGGAAGCAGATCGACGCCGACACACAGCGTCCGCGGGAAGCGGGCGGCCGCCCGCTCGCACAGCCCGAGGACATCGTCGTGCCAGCTGCGGCCCGCCGCCCCTACGGCGGCCATCGCGGCGGCGACGTCGCCCCGCTCGCCACCGAGGTGCAGATTGGTGAGCGGGGAGCGGCTGGTGCGTACGACGACATGGGTGGCCCGTCCGGCGACCACCACCACCCGGAGATCCGCGGCCCTGCCCCGCTGGAGTGCCTTGGGCAGCCAGCGTTCGATGTGCAGGCCGTCGGGTGCGAGGCTGTCCACGATCGCGGCGATCTCGGCCTCGGTCGTGTAGCGGCGCAGCCGGAGCGAGTTGAACAGCCGGCCGTCGGCGGTCCGCTCGACCGATGTGGTCGCCCGGATCCGGCCACCGCGCGCGGTCTCCACCGCGAGGACGCCGGAGGCCGAAGAGCCATGCGCGAGTTTGACGAACGAGCGGTGGAACCCCGGCTCGGCGAGCCGCGCCCGGACCTCGTCCCAGCCGCGTACGGCGGGGGCCGAGGCGCCCGAGGTCGGCGAGGGCGGGACCGCCACCCCGGCCGTCGCGAGCCGCTCGTGGCAGAGCCTCTTGTCGAACAGCACGGCGAGATCCTCCGGGTCGTCCAGGAGCGTGCCGCCCGCGTCGCGTACGGCACGGGCCACCTCCCGGACGGCCTCGCCGAACCGGGCGTACCAGCGGCCGGTGCCCTCGACCCGGGCCGGATCGCGGGCACCGCGCAGCAGGAGATCCACCTCCGCGTTCTCACCGGGCGAGTCGATACGCACCGACTCGCCCGGCAGGAAACGGGCGCGGCCGTGCAGCACGTCGAGCCAGGGGATCACGCGAGGGGCGGGCAGCCCCGCCGCGTGGACGGCCTGCTGGAAGAACGCGACGCGTCGGTTCTCGGGATTGCCGACAACGGCGAACGGCGGTGGTGCGGCCGGTGCGGCAGGTGTCACTCCGCCACCGCGGTGAATCGGCCGCGGCCGTCCTCGTCGTCGCCCCAGGCCTCCTGGACATCGTCGAGATCGACCGTCACCCCGGCGGGCTCCAGGGCCCGGCGTATGCGCTCGGCCATCGGCTCGCTGATGAAATGGTGGTTCAGATCCAGCTTCTTGAGGTGCGTGAGCGGCTGTCCTTCGAGGAGCGCCACCGCTCCCTCGTCGCCGAGGGTGCCCATCGACAGGTCCAGGGTCTCCAGGCGCGCGACGACCGGCGCACCGGCCAGGGCGGCGGCGATCTCGTCCTGGATCTCACTGTTGCGCAGGGCGAGATACCTGAGCCGGGGCAGCCGGGTGCCGGAGAGGAACGGCTCCAGGTCGCTGAGCTCGGCATCGCCGCCGTACTCGGAGACACCCAGCCAGAGGTCGAGATGCTCCAGCGCGGGAAGCTCGCTCGCCGCGATGCCCCGCACCACCTCGGCGGGCAGACCGCCGGTCTCGACCCGGAGCGTCCGCAGCTTCTCGTGGCGCGTGGCGGGGAAGACGAGGCCGGAGCCGCCCTGGACACCGAACTCCTCGAGCTCCGGAAATCCTTCGAGCAGCGGCGACACGTCGGTCTGGTTGATCCAGGAGATCTCGCACTCCTCGCCGGACATGTCACCGAGGAACAGGGCGCGCAGCGCGGGCAACTGCTTGCTCGCGCCCGCGGCGAGCAGGGCCGAGATGACCGGGCCCGGATCGGAGTCGTACGCCTCGCTCCACGCGCCGACGATCAGCGCCCGCACCCGCGTGGTGTCCACCGCGGAGGTGAAGCGGGCGAAGGCCTCCTCCCACTCCTCCTCGCTGTCGTACGAGTCGACGGCGATCCGCCAGGCGACGGAGGCCGGGTCGGGGAGCGCGTCGACGGTGGCGTCGGCGTCGGGAAAATCGAACGCAGGTAGCCCGTGCAGCTCCTGCAGGTCGCCCCTATGGCTCATGACGGATGCTCCAGACACCGGACGGCGTTGATCGGCTGATGTGCGTGCAGTTCTACCAAGCCGCACTGACACCGCCCGCCGCGGGGCTGGTCAGGAGCGGTGGGGCGGGCCGTCGGAGGGCCGATTGTCAGACCCCGCCTCTAGCTTCGATGTCAGGTCCGGCGCACTCGGTGCCGGCCGTCGAGGGGAGAGCCATGTACCGGCAGGGAGACGTGCTGATCGTGCCCGTCGCGCAGGACGCCGTCCCGGCGCACGCGGTGGACGCGGCGGACGCGCCCGGCGAGCCGAGGGACGGCCGTGGCCGGCTCGTGCTGGCGCTCGGCGAGGTCACCGGCCACGCGCACGCGCTGGCCGCGCCGGGGCGGCTGATCCGTGAACCGGGTGCGTTCGGCCCGATGCTGCTCCATCTTCCCGAGGGCGGGCGGCTGGTGCACGAGGAGCACGCGGCGATCGCGCTGCCGAAGGGCTGGTACCGGGTGGTGCGCCAGCGGGAGTACATACCGGGCGCGGTGCGGATCGTCGCGGACTGAGGACGACGGCGATCGAATCCCGGGCGCCATTGCGGCCCGGCATCGAATCGCTTTCTCGGAACGACATCTCGGAACGACATTTCAGAACGACATTTTCGGAACGGAAACCGGGGACGGGGCAGCAGATGCAGTACGTGGACAAGTGGCGGGCCGTCGCGGCGGCGACGGGCCCGGCGGACCGGGCGGCCGCGGAGGAGGGCGTCCGGCTCGCCTACCGGACGGCCGGACTCGCGGCACCCGAGCGGTTCATCTGGGCGGATTCGCCCAAGGCGGCGGTGGCGGTCGTGCGGCACCTGGAGGACGCGGGGCGTTCGGTGCGCGACGAGGTCAGGACGGTCCCATGGGCCGAGGAGCGGCGCCGGGTGCACGACGAACTCGGCCCCGCGGGCTGGACCGAGCACTGGGGGAGGACCGGGGCGCTGCTCTGGGACGTCACACGAGCCCTCGCCGAGCGGATACGCGCCGGTGTCGCCGAAGCGCTCGCCGACGGGACGGCGGCCGAGCGCTCGGCCGTCCGGCTGGTGCTGCTCGACGCGGTGCTCGGCCAGCACGACGCCCCCTGGCTCGCCGCCTTCGACGGCCGCAGCGAGCGGCTCGCGGGCCTCGCCCGGGTCGCGGAACACGCGGGCTGGTGGTGGCCGTTCGAGAAGGCCGTGGTGCTGTGCGAGCGGCCCGTGGAACTGCACCGCGACGAGGCGGGCCGGCTCGACCGCGGTGACGGTCCCGCCCTCGCCTTTCCCGACGGCTTCGCCCTGCACGCCTGGCGCGGCATGCCGGTGCCCGCCGAGTTCCTGTCCGGACTCTCCTCGCTGACACCCGAGCGCATCCGCACCGAGGAGAACGCGGAACTGCGCCGCGTCATGCTGGAGTTCTACGGCTACGACCGCTACCTCGACGAGTCGGGCGCCCAGCCGGTGCACCGCGACGAGACCGGCGTCCTGTGGCGCATCGGCCTGGCCGACGACGAGGACGTCGTCATGGTCGAGGTCGTCAACTCCACGCCGGAGCCCGACGGCACGCACAAGACGTACTGGCTGCGGGTCCCGCCCACCACCCGCACCGCGAAGGAGGGAGTGGCCTGGACGTTCGGACTCGACGCGGCGCTCTACGAGCCGCTGCGGCAGACCTGAGCGGCGGCCCGGGGCGGCGGCACCGGGTAGGAGTGAGGCGCAGGTGCGGTCGGCGTCACCTGAGGTGCTGAAGGTGTGTGAGGGCGTCGCGGTCGAGGCCGAGTTCGCGGGCGAGTGCCTCGTCCGTCCACTCCAGCATGGCGGCGCGGGTGAGCGATCCGGCGTACGACGTCATCTGCACCGCCAGTCCGTCCAGCAGGGCTGTCAGCCGCCAGGCCGCCGACGCGGGTTCGGCGCAGGAGAATTCGCCCGCCGCGGCGCCCTCGGCGATGACCGCGGTCAGGCCCGCCTTCCACTGCTGGTCGAGGTCGCGCGCCACCTCGCGCAGGGCCGGGTCGCGCAGCGAAGCGGCCCAGCCCTCGATCCACAGCCGCCAGCCCTTGGCCTGGCCGGTGGGGGCGTACCAGCGGACCGCGGCCCGCAGTCGGCGCACCGCCGAGGTGCGCCGGCCGAGGATCTTGCGGAGGTGGGCGAGATCGTCCTCGGCGGCGTGCGTGAAGGCGGCCGCGACGAGCTGTTCCTTGGTCGAGAAGTGGTAGAGCACCAGGGCGTTGCTCACGCCGAGCGCGGAGGCGACATCGGCGATCCGCACGGCGGAGACGCCGCGGGCCTCGATCTGCTCGACGGCGGCCCGCAGCAGTTCCTCCCGCCGCTCCGCCACACCCAACCGGACTCTCGCCACCCGGTCACCCTATCCGGCTCACCGGTACCACCCGAAGCGCTCGGCGATGACCGGCAGCCGCTCGGCGACGATCGCGTGCGCGGCCGTGCGCGGAGTCGTACCGTCCGCCTCCGCGCGGGCCAGCATCCGGCCGGTCAGGGCGCGCATCGAGCGGCGGGTGTGGGCGAACGACTCCTCCGCGTCGGCGCCGATGTCCCCGAAGAGGGTCCACCACCACCAGGCGTTCGTCGCGGAGTTGACGACGACATCGGGCAGCACGGTGATGCCGCGCGCGGCGAGCAGCCGTTCCGCTTCGGGCAGGACCGGCATGTTGGCCGCTTCGACGATCCAACGCGCGGTGATCCGCGACTGGTTGGCGCTGTCGATCGCGTACGAGACGGCCGCCGGTACGAGTACCTCCGCGTCGGCCGCCAGCCACGCGTCGCCCGGCAGCTCGCGGTCGCCGGACCGCAGTGCCGTACGGTCCACCGTGCCGTAGGCGTCACGCGCCGCGAGGAGGGCCTCCACGTCCAGGCCGTCGGGATTGGCGATCGTCCCCTTGATGTCGGCGACGGCGACGACCTTCAGCCCGGCCCGGGAGAGGAAGCGCGCGGTCGCCCCGCCCATGGTGCCGAGCCCTTGCACGGAGACCCGGGTCCCGACATGGTCCGTGCCCGCCCGGTCCAGCGCCGTGAGTACCGACTCGGCGACCCCGCAGCCTCCCACCAGCTCGTCCAGGCCGATGCCGCCGACCTCGACGGCGAAGGCGTCCGCGAGCCGCTTGCGCGCCTCGGCCTCGTCGGTGAGCAGCGGGTGGACGGCCTGGACGGTCGACACGAGCCCCGCCTCGGCGGCCGCCCTGTCGATGATGTCCTGGCTGAGCCCGAGGTCCTCTCCGGTGGTCCAGATGTTCTCGATGTAGGGCCGCATGGCGCGCAGATAGCGGACGAGGACGCCGTACGCCTCGGGATCCCGGGGATCGCAGTCGATGCCGCCTTTCGCTCCGCCGAGCGGGACGTACCGGGCCGGCGGGGCGCCGGAATCGGAGTCGGCGTCGTAGTGCAGTGCCTCCTTCATGGTCATGCCACGGGCCAGTCCGGTCACCTCCTCGAGCGTGCAGCCCGCGCGCATCCGCAGTCCGCCGCTGGAGACCCCGCGGACGAGCCGGTCGACGACCAGGTGGCCCTGGCGGCCGGTGACGTGGTCCGTCCAGGTGAGCGAGAGCAAGGGGGCGTGCATCGGACGGGCTCCTCGGGGGCGGGCAACCGACAGAGAACTGAATAGTCGGTCAGTATCCGAAGAGGCCCGTGCCGATGTCAACGCGTTCCCCGAGCACGGGCCGCCACTCAGCCGGTGACCCGCTGCGGAACCTCGCAGTGGTCCTTGAAGCCCTGGCTGGTCAGCCCCAGCGCGGCATTCATCCGCGACCGCAGATTCTCCACCGCCACCATCGCGGTCAGCTCGACGAACGCCGCCTCACCCAGCGCGGAGAGCAGCCGCTCCGCCAGTTCGTCCTCGACCCGGGGCGGATTCGCGGTCATCGCCTCGGCGTACTCCATGACGTCCCGCTCCAGCGGCGTGTACACCGCACTCTCGTGCCATACCGGCACATCGTGCAGCTTGTCCGCGTCGATGCCCTCTCGCCGGTTGGCCCAGTAGCCGAAGTCCATGCGCCAGCTGCAGCCGATCGATGCCGCCGCCGCCATCTCGGCCAGGGCCTTGAGGGACGGGTCCAGCGTGTTCCACTTGGCCACCGCCAGCTCGAAGCGGAGATCCGCGCGCATGACGCGAGCGTTGTGACCGAGTGCCTTCACCGGGTCGAGGACGTCCCCGTACACACGCTTCGAGTACCACTCGGTCATGCGGTAGAAGAGCGTGCGGGGCGGGGTGAGCGAGATACGGGCCATGACGGGCTCCCTGGGGTGTCGGACGAACGGTGTGGGACGCCCGTACGACGGACCGGGTACCGCGGAATGTGACATCCACCGGAGGTCGATCGGAGATCCGCCGAAGATCCGCCGAGTTCCGCCGGAGACCGCCGGGGATCACCCGGAGGCCGGCATCGGGCCCGACGGCATTTTTTGACCGCGCCGTTCGTTGCGGTTGCCGTGGGGCTTGTGCGACCAGCCGCACATAATGGAACGACCCGGACACTTTTGGAGGTGCCGTGACCGGCGCTGCTTCTCCGCATCCACTGCGCTCCCGGCTGCGATCGCTGCGGCCCGCCGCCTTCGGGGCCGACCCGGCAGGGGAGCGGATGGAGCGGATCCGCCGCTCACCGAATTTCGCCGACGGGGTGTTCCAGAACCCGCTCGGGGCGAGGATCAGGCCCTCCGGCTCCGCCCTGGAGTTCGCGAAGATCTACTTCGAGAAGGAGGCCCGCAGGCACCGCACGCCCAAGGTCCTCGTTCCGCTGCACCTCGGCACCCGCGCCGACCTGGCACAGCCCCCCGCCTCGGGGCTGCGGCTCACCTGGATGGGCCATTCCAGCGTGCTCGCCGAGGTCGACGGCCGACGGGTGCTGTTCGATCCGGTGTGGGGCGAGCGCTGCTCGCCCTTCGCCTTCGCCGGCCCCAAGCGGCTGCACCCCGTCCCGCTGCCGCTCGCCGCGCTCGGCCCCGTCGATGTCGTGGTCATCTCCCATGACCATTACGACCACCTCGACCTGCCCACGATCCGCGCGCTGGCGTCCACGGACACGCTCTTCGCGGTACCGCTCGGCGTGGGCGCCCATCTGGAGCGCTGGGGCGTCAGTGAGGGACGGATCCGCGAACTCGACTGGAACGAGTCGACCAACGTGTCCGGGATGCGGCTGACCGCCACCCCGGCCCGCCACTTCTGCGGCCGTGGCCTGCGTAATCAGCAGCACACGCTGTGGGCCTCCTGGGTGGTGGAAGGCCCCACGGGCCATCGGGTCTACCACAGCGGGGACACCGGCTACTTCCCCGGCTTCAAGGAGATCGGCGCGGAGCACGGCCCCTTTGACGCGACCATGATCCAGGTCGGTGCGTACAGCGAGTACTGGCCCAAGAACCACACGGACTATACGCCGCTTCCTGGGGCTTGGCCGGACATTCACATGTCGCCTGCCCAGGGGGTGCAGGCCCATCTTGACCTGCAAGGAGGCCAGCCTGGCGGTGTTTTGCTCCCGATCCACTGGGCCACCTTCAACCTGGCTCTCCACGCCTGGGCGGAACCGGGGGAGTGGACCAAGGACGCAGCCGAGGAAGCCGGCCAGGCGGTGGCTTTCCCCCGTCCCGGCGAGCCGTTCGAGCCTGCGGGGAAGCTGCCCGAGGAGCCGTGGTGGCGGAGCGTGTCCCATCCGATCGCGCACCCGTGGCGCCGCCCCCAGTTCGCCGAGGTCGCTGCCGATACGCGCAGCGGCGATCTCGATCTCGCGGGCGAGCGTTGACGTCGTTCAGGGGCGACCTTGCCGAGGTGGTGCGGGTGCTCCCGCCCGAAGGGCGCGACCGTGTGCTGCGAGCCTTGGACGGGCCGCCCCGCGGAGAGCGTGGAGCCGTCGCTCAGCGGTTCAGGTCGTTGCCGACTTCGAAGGGCTCTTTGCGCGTTGTGGTCCGAACGCGCATCGTGGACCATTGAGATGTGGCTATGTACGGACGGGTGAGTGCGTGCGTCTGCGGGGTGAGGTCATGGGATCTGGGCCGTCTACCCTGCTGCACGTGTTCCCGATGACTCACCATGTCGAGTGTGTCGCGATCCTTGAGCCTGCCGAAAAGGGCCGCTGACCTGCTGCTTCTCCGAGTGTGCGTTATGGGCGTTACGTGCGTTAGGTGCGATATCTTGACGCATATTCGACGCACGTGACGCACGTTTGACGCACGGACGGCGCAGATGGTGACGGGTCGTCATCTTTGGGTCGGTGGTTGCCGGGTTCGGTCTCGACCTGTGGCAGGGTCCTCTCGAAGGGGCCCGGGCGCCGACTGCTGAGCGGGCGGTCGACCTCCGCCTCCGCCCCTCTCGGGTGTGACGTTCTGTGACGCCGAGTGGGTTCTGTGACAGGGGCGTCAGGGCTCGAGTGTCCAATAGGCGGCCTGTGGTCGTGGGCTTGTCGTTAGTGATGTCGGGCCGTCGGGGTGGTGTGCCCATGAGGCCGAGGCGCTCCATGGTGGGTGTCGGTCGATGGTGAATCTCCGTACTGCGCCCGACCCTCGGGTTGTCTGTCCCAGGCTCACTGGGCGTCTTGGGTGGCAGGCGGGGACGGTCCGGTGGCTGCCCGGATTCCCGCGGGTCGGCGGGGCGATTCTCACCTGGCACCCGTGCCATGAGGTGGGGTTCCCGTGGGGATTCTCACGTCGCGATGACGACGCCGGACCACGGTGGAATCCGCCTTTCCGAGCGTTGCCTGCCTCCGGCCTGCCGGCCGCGTGATTCGCCGCTTCCCGCTTCACGGGGCGGGCGCCATCGAGTCGGACGCCTCATGTGGGGCGAAAACGTCCCTTTCGCCACTCGATGCCGGAGCCGCCGGTCGGCCTCTATTGAAAATGAGTGTCATAATCGTATAGAAGTACGGGGTGCTCATCCCACGACAAGTGCTGGAGCGCCCGACGGTCACGGTCCGGCCCTTCGCGCTCACCGCACTCCGACATCCCCTCGTCTCCCTGCTCCTGGCGGACCACCGCGCCTTGTTGGCCGACCTCCTGGACGGTCTCGGGTCTCCGCTGCACGTCGTGCTGCCCGAAGTGTTCGAGGAGAACGTCGGCAGGCTTCGCCGGGCGTTCGCCGACGCGGGTACCGACGCCGACATCCTCTTCGCCAAGAAGGCGAACAAGGCTGACTGTTACGTCAGTTCGGCTGCCGCCCTTGGTGCGGGCGTCGATGTCGCCAGCACCCCCGAACTGGTCAAGGCGCTGGCCGGCGGCGTGCCCGGCAACCGGATCGGAGTATCAGGACCGGAGAAGGACGACACGCTGCACGCTCTCGCCGTTCAGCACGGTTGCCTGGTCGCCGTTGACTCGGTCAGTGAACTCCGCCGGCTCGCCGCGACCGCCCGGCTGGCCCGGCGACAGGCCGCGGTGCTGCTGCGGTCCCGCACGGCGGGCCAGCCGGGAAGCCGCTTCGGGATGTCCGCCGCCGAGCGTGGGACCGCCGTCGGTCTGTGCGCCGAACTCGCGGACCACATCAGCCTCCGGGGCTTCTCCTTCCACCTCAACGGCTACTCCGGCGCGGAACGCGCGAGGGCGGCGAACGAGATGATCGAGCACTGCCTCGACGCCAGGCTGCGTGGTTCGGCGAACGCCGAACTGGTCGATATCGGCGGCGGATTGCCGGTCCGCTATGTCGAGCCGCGGCTGTGGAACGAGTTCCTCGCGCAGAACGAGCCGTCCCACTATCACGCGTCCAAGGACTTCACAGACTTCTACCCGTACGGTGGCCAGTCCGCCGACCAGGCGGTCCGCGCGATCATGGCGCACCCGGTCGGCGGGGGCGAGAGCCTGGCCGCGAAAGCGGGACGTCACGGCATCCGGTTCGTTGTCGAGCCCGGCCGTGCTCTGCTGGACCAGGCCGGTTTCACCCTGTTCCGCGTTCAACAGGTGGACGACCGGCGGGAGTCCGACGGGTACGCGATCGTCACCGTCACCGGCAGCAGCTTCAGCCTCTCCGAGCAGTGGTTCAACAGCGACTATCTCCCCGACCCGCTGCTGATGTCCGCCCAACCGGTAGCCGACGAGCTGTTCCCGGCTTGTGTCGCGGGCTCGACCTGTCTGGAGAGCGACATGGTGACCTGGCGGAAGATCGGTTTCCCGCGCCCTGTGGGGCGTGGTGACCACTTGGTCTACCTCAACACCGCCGGCTACCAGATGGATTCCAACGAGTCGCCGTTCCACGACGCCCCGCTGCCGTCGAAAATCGTCGTCCGGCTGGGTGATGACGGGGCCGCGCCGCGCTGGCGCCTGGACGGCATCCGATGAGACCTCGTACCGATCCGATCACACCCCCCACGAAGGAGAAGCTCCGCATGTCCCCGAGCTATGCCCCGCCCGGGCAGTTGTGGCTGTTGCCCCAAGCGCAGCAGGAAGGACTGGACCTCGACCACCGGCAGGTGATCGCGGTCGTCGAGCAGGCCTACCGCGCGCTGCGCGAAGGCGGCTCGAACAACCCGGTCAAGACGATCATCGACGACCCCGACCACCGCTCGCTCAGCTACTCCATGGTGGCGAGGGACGCCGGCAGCAGCACCGTCTGCTTCAAGGCCGTCTACGAGTTCGACCCGCGCCGCACCCGGGACTCCTACCGGTTCCACTCGTTCGTCTTCCTCGTCGACGACACCACCGGGGCGCCCATCGCGCTGATGGACGTGGTGAAGCTCGGCCCCCTGCGGTCCTCGGCCACCACCGCCCTGTTCGCCCGTGCCGCGTGCCCCGACGCGCGGACCGCCCTCGTCGTCGGCACCGGCGTCCAGGCGCAGGCAGCCCTGCCGATGCTCGTCGGGGCGATGCCCGAGCTGGAGCGCCTGCAGGTGTTCGGCACGTACCCCGAGGGGCTGCACGCCGTCCAGGACAGCGTCGGCGGCCGCGAGGTCGAGATCGTCAAGGACCTGAGGGAGGCCGCCGGCGAGGCGGACATCGTGGTCGGCGCCGCCGGCCTGTCCGCCACGGAGGAGGTCCGGCGCGACTGGATGAAGCCGGGCTCGGTCGCCGTACTCCTCGGGTACGGCGTGCACGCCGACGTGTGCCATGGCGCGGACTACCGGATCGCGACGGACACCGCCCAGATGCACGCCACCTGCGACGACCTGCGGGGCGCGGACGGCAGTTTGCCGCAGGTCGATGCCCAGCTCCCCGACATCCTGCTCGGCCTGGCACCCGCCCGGCGCCGTCCGGACGATGTGGTCTTCGCCTACAACAGCGGTATGGCGGTCACCGACGCCGCGCTCGGCCGGTACATAGCCGACCTCGCGCTCGCGGCCGGGCGCGGAGAAAAGGTCAACTTCTGGTGAGTACCGAAACCACGGATACGACCCCTACGAGCCGCGCGGAGGCGACCGGCGCCGCCTGGTGGGTCGGGAACTCGCGTGCGCTGCTCAAGCTGGCGTTCCCGCTGATCCTCACCAACTTCGCCTATGTCGCGCTGACCACGGTCGACATCGTCATGCTGGGCAGGCTCGGCGCGGTCGAGATCGCCGCCGCCGGTCTGGCCATCGCGCTGTTCAACCAGTTGCGCACCACCGGTACGGGCCTGGTGACCGGGGTCAGCAACCTGGTGGCCGAGGCACGGGTGCGGGACGACAGGGTCCGCGTCGGCGCACTGCTGTTCGCGGGCTTCTTCTGGGCGACCGTCTGCGGTGTGGTCTTCTGCGTGGCGCTGCTGCAGATCGGCCCGCTGCTCGTTCTGCTGGGCCAGGACCCGACCGTGGTCGACAGGGCGGGCGAGTTCCTGATGGTCCTGGCGCCGGGCATGCTGCCCTGCCTGTGGTTCCAGAACCTGCGGCACTTCACCACGGGCCTCAAGCGCCCCGGCCCGCTGCTGGCCATCACGCTGGTCTCGGTCGGCGTGACCATCGGCCTGAACTACGTCCTGATCTACGGAAAGTTCGGGCTGCCCGCCTTCGGTTTCGTCGGCGTCGCGATCGCCACGGTCACCGTGTTCCTGCTGTCCTTCCTGGCGTTCGTCGCGGTGATCCTGCGCGACAGCACCGTCCGCCCCTACCTCACCTCGCTCCACGCGCGGCGCTGGAACGGGGACGCGGTCCGGTCGGTCTGGCGCCTCGGCCTGCCGATCTCGGGCACCTACGCCTCGGAGGCCGGGTTCTTCAGCGTGCTCACCCTGGTCATCGGCTCTCTGGGCGTCGAGGCCCTGGCCGCGCAGACGGTGCTGAACCAGATCGTCTACATCGTGTTCATGATCTCCGCCGGCCTCTCCCACGCGGCGTCGATCCTCATCAGCGAGGCCGACGGTCGCGACGACTACCGGGAGGCTCGCGGGATGGGGCTGCTCGGCACCGCCTGGGGCGTGATCGCGACGTTGCTGGTCGCCGTCGTGTACCTGGTGGCACCGGACGCGATCGTGTCCCTGTTCGTCTCGGCCGAGCACGCCGACAACGTGGACATCGTCGCGCTGACCGTGACCGGGCTGCTGATCGCCGCCCTCATGCAGGTCTTCGACGCGACCCAGAACATCGGCAACGGCATCCTGCGCGGCATCGGCGACACCGCCGGCCCCTTCCGGATCTCCCTCGTCGGCTACTGGCTGATCGGCCTTCCCACGGGCTACCTGCTCGGGGTCACGGCCGGCTGGGGCGTCGAGGGCGTCTGGACCGGCCAGACCATCGGCCTCGCCGCAACCGCCGTCCTCCTGCTGGTCGCCTTCCTGCGCCGCGTCGACCGGCTGCACCGGGAGACGTCTGGCGCACCCGTCACGGAACCGGAGCAGTCATGAACCCCGTCCTCACGCCGACCCCTTCCACGTCCCTGATACGCAGGGAGGTGGCGGGACTGCCCCGCTACGATCCCGGCGCCGACCCGGACGAGGTGGCCGCCCTCAGCGGCTCCGGTCGCGTCATCAAACTCTCCAACAACGAGAACCCGTTCGGCGTCTCCCCGGCGGTCGCCGAAGCCGTACGGAAGGCCCTGGCCGACGGCGTCTCCCGCTACCCCGACCCCACCGGGCGGCGGCTGGCGGAGGCCATCGGGAAGAGTCTGGACGTGCCGGCCGGCCGCGTCGTGCTCGGCAACGGCTCGGAGAACATCCTGGAGCTGCTCTGCCAGGCAGTCCTCGACCCCGGTGACCTGGTGGTCACCCAGGCCCCCGGGTTCAGCCTGCACGAGACCTTCCCCCGTGTCATGGGAGCCCGTGTCCAGAAGGTCCGGGTCACGGCCGAGTTCGGGTTCGACGCGGACGCCTGGAGCGAGGGCGCCGCGGCGGGCCCGAAGATCGTCTTCCTCGCCAACCCGTGCAACCCCACAGGCGCGATGCTCGACGCCGGCGAGCTGGCGCAGATCGTGGCCGCCCTCCCGGAGTCGGCCCTGCTGGTGCTCGACGAGGCGTACGGCGAGTTCGCCCGGTCCCGCCCCGGCTACCCCGACGGCCTTGAGGCCCTGCGCGGTCTCGACCGGCCGTGGATCGTGCTGCGCACCTTCTCCAAGGCGTACGGCCTGGCGGGCGTCCGCGTCGGGTACGGCATCGCCTCGGACGAGGCCCTGATCCAGGCCCTGGACCGGGTCCGTACCCCGTACAACGTGAACCATCCGGCCCAGGAGGCCGCGATCGCCGCGCTGGGCGACCACGCGCACCTGGTGGACACGGTCCGCCGCACCGCCCTGGAGATCGACCGGGTCTCCGGGAGTCTGCGCGACGTGGGACTGCGCGTCGTTCCGTCCTCGACCAACTTCCTCTTCATCGACACCGGCCACCCCGCCGACCACGTCGCCCGGGAGCTGCACCGTGCCGGGATCATCGTCAAGGCGTGGCGCGAGCCGGGTTACGAGACCTACATCCGAGCCTCACTGTCCACCCCCGGGGACAACGACGTCTTCGTACGGTGTCTGACCGAGATATGCGCGAAGGACAAGCCGTGATCACGAGCAGGATCTCCGACCTGATAGGGCGGACGCCGCTGCTGAAGCTGCCCGTCGCGGAAGGCGGGGCGACCGTCCTGCTGAAGCTTGAGCAGTTCAACCCCACCGGAACCGCCAAGATCCGGATGGCCAGGAACATGGTCGACGAGGCGGAGGAGGCCGGGCTCCTGGCCCCCGGCGGGTGGCTGGTCGAGTCCACCTCCGGCAACACCGGTCTCGGCCTCGCGCTCATCGCTGCCGAACGCGGATACAAGTTCACCGCCGTGGTCGACAACCACTCCAGCACGGACAAGCTGCGAGGCATGCTCGCCTACGGCGCCCACATCCTCAACGTCGCCGGGGACGAGGAAGGACTCGCCACCGCCGAACGCGACACCACGGCCGAGCACCTCGCCGCCGAACACGGCGCGTACTGGACCGCCCAGCACCGCAACGAGGGCAACCCCAACGGCTACCGGCCGCTCGCCCGTGAACTCCACGACGACCTGGGCGACGACATCGACTACCTGTACGGGGCCGTCGGCACCGGCGGTTCACTCTGCGGCACCGGCCGCTTCCTCCGCGAACGCATCCCGGACCTGAAGATCGTCGGTGTCGAGCCGGTGGGATCCGTCGTCTTCGGCGGCGAAGGCGCGCCCTACCACCAGTCCGGCACCGGTACGCCGGCGGGCTCGGAGATCGGGTGTGTCGTCGACTACGAGGTCTTCGACGAGGGGATCAAGGTCAGCGACGCGGAAGCCTTCGAGACCTGCCGCTACCTGGCCCGTAACTTCGGTGTCCTGATCGGCGGTTCGGCGGGCGGCGTGGTGTACAAGGCCCTGGAGCGGGCCCGGACCGCGCCACCCGGCACCACCATCGTCGTGCTGGTCTGCGACGGTGGCGACAAGTACCTGGACACCGTGTTCAACGACGACTGGATGGCCTCCAACGGCATGTACGACGAACAGGTCGTCCGCAGGCTGGCCACGATGCTGCGGTAGCGCCGCGGTCACGCCCCCTGACGGCATCGGAACCGTTGCCCGAACGTCGAACCGCCCATCCAGGGCGCCGTTTTGATCCACCTTTCTGGTCGGCCCGCTCGACTGACACCACGCCTTCTGACCCTTCGAACACCTGGTACTCTCAGCCGATGAAAACGAAAACGATTTCCATAATAGGCACGGCCCTGGCGGTGCTCGCGGTCGCGGGATGCGACGCCGACAACTCCTCCTCCGGTGCCGACGGCAAGTCATCCGGGACGGCGACGAGCGCGACGACCTACCCGTTCACGCTCAAGAACTGCGGCACCGACGTGACCTACAAGGCCGCGCCGAAGAAGGTCGTCACGCTCAACCAGACCGCGGCCGAGATCCTCATCCACCTCGGCGTGGGCGACCGGATCAGCGGCACGGGCTACGAGGTCGAGAAGACGCCGCCGGCGATCGCCGAGCAGTACGAGAAGATCCCCGTCCTGTCCGCGCCCGGGGCGGAGATCAAGCACGAGAAGCTGCTGGAGGCCCAGCCGGACTTCGTGTACGGCTCCTTCGCCAGCATGTTCACCAAGGAACAGTCCGGTGAGCGCAAGCAGTTCCACGACCTGGGCGTGCCCACCTATCTGACCGAGTTCGACTGCACGTACCACGAGAGCGTGGCCGACGCGGACTTCACGAAGCTGTTCGAGGAGTACCGCCGGCTCGGCAGGATCATGGGCGTTCCCGAGGCCGGCGAGAAGCTGGCCGCCGAGCAGAAGACCGTGGTCGACAAGGCGGTGAGCGCCGTCAAGAAGCGGGACAAGCCGCTGAAGGTGATGTGGTTCTACTCCACCTACGAGGGCACTCCGTGGGCCGCCGGGCCCGGTGGTCTGCCCCAGCACATCTCCAAGCTCGTCGGGGTCGAGAACATCTTCGCCGACGCCAAGACCAAGTGGGCGGAGGTGAGCTGGGACGAGGTCGCCGCCCGCAACCCCGACGTCATCATCCTGGCCGACCTGACCCGGGGCGAACCCAACGACACCGCCAAGGAGAAGATCGAGCTTCTCAAGAAGGACCCCCTCACCAGCAAGCTCGCCGCCGTCAAGGGGGACAAGTTCATCACCATTTCCGGCAGCCACATGGATCCCAGCTACGGCAGCGCGTCCGCCGTTCCCGCGCTGGTCGACGGCCTGAACAAGCTCCGGTGACCCGTCCACCATCATGACGAGTTCACACAAGACCGCCGCGCGCACCGAAGCGCCGACCTCCCGCCGCGAAGGGGCTCCGGTGCGCCGGCGGCGCGCCCCGGCGGCGGTGCTCCTGTTCCTGGCCGTGACCGCTCTGCTGGTGTCGGTCGTCGCTGCCTCGCTGTTCGGGAGCGCGGACATCCGGCCCCTGGACGTCGTCTCCACGATCCTCCGGCACATCGGCCTGGGCGGCATCGCCCCCACCGAGCCCCTGCCTGGGCTCCTCGACGCCCTGATCTGGCAGTCCCGCTTCCCGAGAGTCCTGCTCGCCGCCGCCGTCGGCATGGCCCTGGCCGTCTCGGGCGCGGTCCTGCAGGCGGTCACCAGGAACTCCCTGGCCGACCCCTACCTGCTCGGAGTCTCCTCCGGCGCCTCGACCGGCGCGGTCGCCGTACTCCTGCTGGGCATCGGCGGCAGCGTCTCCCTCTCCACCGGAGCATTCGCCGGCGGCCTGGTCTCCTTCGGCCTGCTGTTGCTCCTGCTCGGCGGAGGGCGCGTGGCCAGCCCGTCCCGGGTGGTGCTGACCGGCGTGCTGGTGTCCCAGTTCTTCGCCGCGGTCACGTCGGTCATCCTGATGGTCAGCGGCGACGCGAACTCCACCCGCGGCTTCACCTACTGGCTGCTCGGCACCCTCGGGGGCGCCCGGTGGGAGGGGGTGACCGTCACCGTCGTCATCATCCTGATCGGGGTGGTCGCCGTGCAGTTCTTCGCGCCTGCCCTCGACGCCTTCACCTTCGGGTGGGACTCCGCGGCCGCCCTGGGGATCAACGTCACCGCGGCCCGAGTCTGGCTCATGGTGCTGACCTCCGTCATCACGGCGGCCGCCGTGGCGGCCTCCGGAGCGATCGGCTTCATCGGCCTGCTCGTCCCGCACGCCGTCCGTATCCTGGCCGGCCCGACGCACCGCTCCCTCCTGCCCCTGTCCGCGATCGCCGGCGCCGTCTTCCTCATATGGGTGGACGTGTTCGCACGCACGGCCTTCTCCCCCCACGAACTGCCCGCCGGCGTCATCACCGCGCTTCTCGGCGCGCCCGCGTTCGCGCTGGTCCTGAAGCGTCTGGAGTCCTGATGGGCCGCATCACCACCACCCACCTCTCCTGGTCGGTCAAGGGCCAACGGCTCCTCGACGGCATCGACATGGCTGCCCATGACGGAAAGGTCACCGGTCTCCTCGGCCCCAACGGTTCCGGCAAGTCGACCTTGCTGCGCCTGCTCGCCGGACTGCGCCGCGCCGACACCGGAACCGTCCGCTACGACGACACCGGCCTCCGGGACCTCGGCCGCCGGGCGCTGGCCCGGCGGCTCGCCGTCGTCGAACAGGACGTCACCGCCCATCACCACGTCACCGTCCGCCAGGTCGTCGAACTCGGCCGCACACCCTTCCGCGGCCGCTTCGACGCCCTCACTGAGCACGACCGGCGGACCGTCGACGCCGCGCTGGAACGGACCGACCTCACCGACCGGCAGGACCGGAGCTGGCACACCCTCTCGGGAGGCGAGAAGCAGCGGGCCCAACTCGCCCGAGCCCTCGCACAGGAACCCCGAGAGATCCTGCTCGACGAACCCACCAACCACCTCGACATCCGCCACCAGCTCGAACTCCTGGACCTGCTGACCTCGCTCGACGTCACCTGCGTCGTCGCCCTGCACGACCTCAATCTCGCCGCGCGGTACTGCGACCACCTCGTCCTCCTCCAGCACGGACAGGTGGTCGCAGCTGGCCCCCCGGACAGCGTGCTGACCTCGGACCTGATCATGTCCGTCTACGGTGTCGAGGTCCTCGTCGACCGCGAACCCGCCACCGACACCCTCCGCATCACCTACCTCGCGACCGCCACGCGAACGGCTGCCGTGCAGGCGATGCAGCTCGAGCCCGGGTAGGGCGCGACGGCTTCCGGCCCGACGCCCGAGTTCTGCTGACGACACTGACATGGCCACCGAGTCAGTCGGTGGCCATATCAGTGTCGTGCTTCTCTACGCCGTCGTGCTTCAGAAGGAGCCGGGCCGGGTGATGCCGTGGCTGCGACCACCACCTGGCCCGGAGTCTCATGCGGACCCCGCGCTCGCGTGCTCGTGGAGGTCGCAGGCGTCGTCGTCCACGCCGTACGTCTCCCACGCGGGGAACTCGTCCTGCTCCGGGGCCGGTTCGCCGGGGGCGAGCAGCGAGGCGTCCAGTGCCGCGAGGAGGGCCTCGCGACGCAGGCTGGTGCCGATGAAGACCAGCTCCTGGCCCTGCTCGGTCTCCGGCCCACGGGTGCCGGAGGGTTCGAACCGGGCCACGGCGCCGACCTGGGACCACAGTCCGGTCATGTGGGGCCGGCCGGCGAGCCAGAAGAAGCCCTTTGAACGCAGGATCCGTCTCGGTCTCGGGGACATGGCCGCCGTTGAGCTCCTGGCCCCAGCCCGGTGCCTGCTGCGCCTTCTCGACGTCGAACAGGCTGGTGCCCAGGACGTGGTCGAGGGCGATGTGCCCGCGGACGGCGGGCACGACCCGCGCGGCCGGGTTCAGCCGGTTCAGAGCGGCGCGCAGGGCGGCACCCATCTCGAAGGCGTCGGCCGGGTGACGGCCGTGGTCTTCGACAAGACCGGCACCCTGACCTTCGGCAAACCCCTGGTCACCAGTGTGGTCACGCTCAGCGAACGGTTCGGCGCCGAAGAGGTGCTGAGCCTGGCCGCCTCCGGAGAGCTCCACGCCCGTCACCCCCTGGCCCAGGCCATCGTCGCCCACACCGAGGAACAGCACCTGCACGCCCCCTCCACCAGGCGTGCGAGGTCGTCCTCGGCATGGGCATGCGCGCCGAACTCGACGGCACCCGGCTCCTCGTGGGCAGCCCCGCGCTGCTGCGTCGGCACGGCATTCACCTCACCGACACCGCCCAGGGCCGGACCGACCGCCTGCGCCGCGGCGGTGAGACCGTCACATGATCGGCCGGACAAGTCCTGGGGGTCGCTCGGGTGCGTCATCACGCCCGAGAGCGAGATGGTCACGGTCACCGCCGACCTCGCTCTGTTCGCCGTCCTGTTCACGGACGGGATGCACGTCTCGTTCGCCAAGCTCCGAGCCAACTGGCGTAACCCGGCAAGGGCATTGGGGCTGGGGATGCCGCTCGCCTTCGTGGGCATGGCGCTGATCACCCACTACCTGGTGGGCCTGGACTGGACGACGTCGTTCCTCGTCGGCGCGGTCCTCGCGCCGACCGACCCGGTGTTCGCCTCCGCGATCGTCGGACGAAAGGAGGTTCCGGCCAGGCTGCGTGAACTCCTCAACGTGGAGAGCGGGATCAACGACGGGCTCGCGCTGCCGGTCGTCCTGATCCTCATCGCCGCCGCAGGACCGAGCTCGCCCCACGCCGAGGCGTCCCTCGGCATGATCGGCCTGGAGCTAGGGCTCGGTCTCCTCTTCGGTGTCCTGATGCCGCTGATCGTCAACGGACTCGTACGGTTCCGGCTCCTGGGGGCAGAGCCCAAGCTCCAGCCCCTGCTGCCCCTGGCCACCGGCGTCGTCCTGTACGCCGCCTGCCACCTCACCCACGCCAACCCCTATCTCGCCGCCTTCTCCGCGGGCGCGGTCCTTGCGGCCGTATCGCCCGAGTCCCAGAAGGCGTTCGAGCCCCTCGGCGAGTCGCTGGCGGAGCTCGCCAAGTTCGCCGCCCTGCTGGTGTTCGGCGCGCTGCTCACCCCGCAGCTCTTCGGGGACCTCTCACTCGGCGGCTACGCGGCGGTGATCCTCGCGATCGTGCTCGTCCGGCCCGGTTCGCTGCTGCTGTCCCTGTGGGGGACGCGGATCGACCGCAGGGAGAAGCTGGTCGCGGCCTGGTTCGGCCCGAAGGGATTCGCGTCGGTCGTCTACGGCCTGCTGGTCCTCCAGGCAGGCATCCCGCAGGGGCAGGAGGCGTACACGCTCATCGCCGTGTGCATCGCCTTCTCGATCATCGCCCACAGCAGTACGGACGTCCCGATCGCCCGCTTGTTCCACGTCGACCACCTCGTCGAGGCCGGCGGAGAGCGGACGCAGGCTCGCTCGGAGACCGCCGACGCGGAGGCGGGTGCGCATGCGTGCACGTGACCTCGCTCGGCGGTGCGCCTCCCTGTCCGCCGATGAGTCGGTCCTCCGCGCCGTCGAGTTGCCGGCCGACGAGGGCGCGGCCGCGATCGTGGTGGTGAGCGGGGAGCGACACCCCTTCGCGATCCTGGAAGGCCAGCACATCCTGGCCGGAGCCCTGCCCGATGCGGGGCGCGACGACCACATGCGCGCCGGCGTCGTCACCGACCGCCTCGATCACGAGGTCCGCGCGCACATGACCATGTTGATGGTGCCGACGTGTTGCCCCGGCGCCCTGCCGGCCTTGCGATGGTCAGCCCCCATGCCGCGCCGCTGCAGATGTCCGCCGTCATGGCCAGGACCGGCAGTCCCGTCGTCGCGGTCGCGAGTACGACGGCGACGACCGCCCGCACCTGTTGGGGGCGGTCACTGCCGCCACGGTGCTCGCGTACTTCCGCTGACGGCCTCGGCACCCGACCACACCTAGGAGCTGTTTGTGAACAACGACGACGAGCCCGTATTCAAGAAGAGCGCATGGGGGACGAACCGCTACTACTACAACCCGATACAACCCGAACAACCCCATCGGTCTCTGCCTCATCTTCGCCAGCGTGGCCTTGGTCATCGTGATGATGGTGATGATGGAGAACCGCGCGGGGCCCTTCGCGCCCCCCTCCACCCCCACCTGGAGCCCGCCCGCGTACGACGAGTCGTGGACCTTCTCGCCTCGTCCTCGGGCCCCGAGCTCTCCGCCTTCCGCGCAGCCGTGAGGCGCGTCAGCGGTTAGCGGCCCCCAGCCGGACGAATGGGATCCGCTCACCCGCCGCGTGGTAGGCGGCCTCGCTGCCGTCGACCCATAACCACACGGCTGGGCGCGCGGCACAGCGCGTACAGAACGAGGGGTTGTTGCCGGACATCCACATGACCCCGGCCGAGGGCATGCGCGCCCACCTCGACCTCCAGGGAGGCAGGCCGTCCGGTGTGATGCTGCCGATCCACTGGGGCACGTTCAACCTGGCCCTGCACCCGTGGGCGGAGCCCGGGGAATGGACGATGGACGCGGGGGAGGAGGCCGGCCAGGCCGTGGCGGTGCCCCGGCCGGGCGAGCCCTTCGAGCCCGCGGGGGACCTCCCCGTCGAGCCCTGGTGGCGCCCGGTGTCCGGCCCTGTCGCCCGTCCGTGGCGCCGCCCCGGGACTGCGGATGCCGCGGCGGATGTCGCACGGGACTAGCTCGACCTCGCGGGTGAGCGCTGACGTCGATCGGGGCGTTCCCGCCGCCGCACACCCACCGCCGCCGCACCACCTGCGCACAACCCGGTCGCGGCGGCCTCGGCGTGGACCGTCGCGTCTGCCGTTGAGGCGTCACCCCGTGTCTCGAAGGCCCGGGAAGTCGGTGTGGGCGGAGGTCACGACGGGCGGTCGGGTGTGAGCCTCTCGTACACCGTCACTCTCCGGCCGCGGACCTGTTCGTCGGCCACCGGCGTGAAGTACTGCCGCAGGGTGGAGAGCTTTGTCCCGTCCCGGACCGAACTCGTCGGCTTCGACACCTTCGCCGCGTCGGTGACGAGAACGATGCGCTGCTGGGCGAGCATCTCCGTCCGTATTCGCGTAGGGCTCCATTCCACGCCCTTCAGCGTTCCGGAACGCTCCGGGGTCTCCTCCAGGGCTATGTCCTGGAGGCCCGTGAACGCGTGCGGGGAGACCATCCTGGTGTCCCGCCGCGCTGCGGGGACGAAGAGTACGGCGTCCCCGGGCTCCTTCAGCCGCTCCACCTGCGTCGCCGCTGCCAGGACGTCGTCCACCCGGCTCTGCGGCGAGCGCTTGGCCAGTGACTGCGGCAGCAGGGCGACCGACGCGACGGCGACCGCTACGGGAAGGACCCACCGCGACGCGCTTGACGACCGCCGCGAGACCGCCCGCACGAGCGCGCCGAGAACGACACCGATCATCAGGGCCAGACCCAGCAGGCTGAACAGGACGTACCGGTCCACGAAAAGCGGCTTGAACAGGGAGAGCCCGACGAGACCGAGCTGGGGAACCGCGAGCAGTGGCAGCCCGACGGTCGCCGCCGAAACCCGTCCCACCCGGGGCCGGTCCAGCAGGGTCCCGAGGCCGGCGATCGCAAGCAGGACCGCAGGCCCGATCAACATGTGCCAGGTCAGCGGCGGTATCCAGGACACCTGGCCGGACTGCGTCCGGCTGAAGAGAATCAGCGGCGAGGCGCCCGCAATTGCGGCCGCGGATGACGCGGCCCACCGGACCCATGTCCTGCGCGCGACACGTGCCCACGTCAGAGTCGCCAGGTGCGAGGGCAGAATCAGCAACGAGAACCAGTTCAGCAGGCCGCATATGAGGATCGTGCAGCCGTAGCCGGCCCAGTACGCCCACCGGTCCCGTCGTCCCTGCAGTATCGCCACGAGCAGCAGCGTCGAGAGCCCGGCCCCGGCTGCCACCAGGGCGTACGGACGGCCCTCCTGGAGATAGAACTGCACGGAGGGAAGCAGCCCGAACGCCATGCCTCCGCCCAGGCCCACCGGACTCCCTGCCAGCCGCCGCCCGAGCTCCGCCACACATGCCGCTCCCACCGCGACGGCCAGCACGGAGGGCAGACGCAACACCGTGGTCGAAGGGCCGAAGCACTCGAACAGCCCATGCATGAACAGGTAGTAGAGACCGTGCACGACGTCGACGTGCTCCAGCATGCGCACGATCTCGCCGGTGGACCGGAGCGCGACCTGCCAGGTAGCGGCCTCGTCCCGCCAGAGACTGTGCTGCCGCGACAGCCCCCACAGGCCGAGCGTGACGGTCCAGAAGAACGGAATCAGCCAGACTAAAAGACAGCGCTGAGGACGGACAGTTGTGAATCTCGTCATTATTGGGCCAGCCCCCCGACCAGCCAGTTCCACACAATCGTTCGCAAGATGTGGTGCTCGGCGTGAATCCGGGTGTCGGGCAGGCCGGCAGCGCAGACGTGACCTTACCGGGAAGATCCACTCTGCACGCCCCCGTGTGAGGCGGCTCACGGGAGCCTCCGGTGGCGTCAACTCGCTGTCTGTACAGGTCTGGACGTGGAGATGGCGGTGGAGGAGGGCGGAGAAGCAGCCGCAGGCCACCTGGGGGCGATTCTTTCGCGGCAACAGCGGCAACGAATTGGCGGAAGATCGGTACGCACATCGATGGGGCGGCGACATCTTCTATCGGAACAAACAATTCCTCCTTAAGTGGATCGATGGATTCTGGTATCGGTGTCGGTGGTTCCTGCATCACTGGGGATTGTGGTATCGCGGTACCGTCGAAATGCCCGAGGGCATCACGCGTTGAGGGCCGTTCCGGTTGACGCGCGCCGACGACGCGGCAGTGCCGACGGCGCTGCGCAAGTCCGCCGCGTCCGACGGATCACGGCACCGGTATCGCTTCGATCACCATCACGGCGAGGTCGTCGTCGATCGGGCCGGTGCCGAAGTCGTGCGCGGCCCGGCGCACCCGTTCCGCCACGGCCTTCGCGCCCATTCCGACGCATCCACGCAACACCTCGGCCAGCCCGTCGGCATCGTCCAACTGACGGTTTCCCCGGCGGCGTTCGGTCACGCCGTCGGTCACGCACAGCAGTGTCTCGCCCGGGGCGAGGTGGAAGGAGTTCGCGTGGAACTCCGCGCCCTCGGAGACCCCCAGCAGCAACTGCGGGTCCGCGGCCGGCGCCACGTCGCCGTCGGCCGACAGCAGCAGTGGCAGCGGGTGCCCGGCGCTGGCGATCGTGCAGCGGGCGCCGCCCGCCACCGGGTCGGGTTCCAGCTCCCCGTAGAGCAGGCTCAGGAAGCGTGGCCCCGCCTGCTCGCCGCCGAGTGCGACGGCCTCCACGCTCTCCTCCGCGAGTGCGATGTTCAACCTGCCGAGGAGTGATTCGACGCCGTGCCCCTCGCGGGCCAGCAGGCGCACCAGGTGCCGGGCGAGGCCGGTGACGGACATCGCCTCCACGTCGTGGCCCATGACATCGCCGAGCAGGAAGCACCAGCGGCGGTCTTCGAGGTCTCCCATCGGGAAGAGGTCGTAGAAGTCGCCGCCGACCGTCTGGCCCTCGCCGTGCGGCTCGTAGACGATCGCCGTGTCGAAGCCCGGGATCTCGGCGAGGAATTCGGGCAGCTGCCGGCGCTGGAGCGCCCGGCTGATGGTGGCCTGCTTGGTGTAGTGGCGGGCTGTGGCGACGGCGTGGGCCACGCGACGCGCCACGTCCTCCGCAAGTCGTACGAGGCCGTCGGTCATCTGTGACACCCCCGTGCGCCCCAGCAACAGCGCGCCGTGGCAGTAGCCGCTCGCGACGAGGGGAAAGAGCAGCGCGGAGCCGCCCGCGCCGACGGCGTCCGCGTTCTGCGGCCAGGGCCAGGGAATGCCGGTCGCACGGAGCCGGGCGGGCGGCGGGTCGTTCTCGAGCGCCAGGCGCAGTCCGCCGATGCACCGCTCGTCCGTGTGCCAGACGCGGGACAGCCGCATGGCGCCGGAGTCGGTGGTCAACCACACGCCGCACCAGTCGGCGAGCCTGGGCACCAGGAGCTGTCCGGCGATCGCGGCGACCATGTCCTCGTCCAGTTGCCCGGCGAGGAGTTCGCCGGCCTCGGCGACGAACGTGGGCCCGCCGCGGTCGACCCATTCGGCGGTGCGGCCCCGGGTGGGACGGGACCGGGAGGGAGGGAGGATTTCCGGGGCGCGCGACTCGGGCTGGAGCGCGTCCGTGGCGGCGCTGTCGGTGGAGGGGCTGACGGAGTCGTCGGGCTTCGCCGTGCTGCGAGCGGTCTCCAGCCGGAACCACACGGACTTCTCGCTGCGCCGGTAGATCACTCCCCATGATTCGGCCAGTGCGCGTACGAGCTGGAAGCCGTGGCCGCGGTCCTCGCGCCATGCGTCCCTCCCGCCGCGCACCGCGCGGGAGGGATTGTGGTCCACCACCTCGACGACGACCCCCGAGTGCTTGGGCGCGTCCGCCGCGTACGGGACGAGGGGGCCGGGTCCGGACTCGAGACGGCAGGCCACCTCGATGTCCGTGCCGGCGTGCATGATCGCGTTGGTGACCAGTTCGCTGACGAGAAGCACGGCGTCGTCGACGAGCCGGTCGGTGATCAGCGGCGGCCGGGGCACTGCGGGTGCCCCGGAGGGGGGCGGCGAGCCCCATTCGGCGAGCGCGGCGCGCACGAATTTTCGGGCAGCAGAAGCCGCGAGCTCGTTCGCGGGGAGCCTCATCCGCGAAACGGACTCCCGTGGGTAGAGGGAGGACGGCCCCACGTGCGGCCCCTGGATCACTTCGACATTGAGAGCACCCAATGTAACCTAATAAGGCGATCAAGATGCCCATATGTCCTGATTTTCGAGTATGGGGTCCTCATGAAGCTCGACCCGGCCGCACCCGATTCCGTTTCCCCCACCACCTTGTCCGGGAAATTCGACGAGTCACCTGAACGCGCAGGTCAACCGACCTCCGCCCCGGATGGACAGTGGGTGCGCCCGGCCGAATTGCGCCCATTGCTCGCAGCGATGAACTCTCTGTGCGACGGCGATTTCACCGTACGTGTGGACGGATTGCACGAGGGCCTGCTCGCCGAGATGGCGGGAGCTTTCAACCAGATCGTCGCGCGGAACGCGCATCTGGCCCTGGAACTTCAGCGGGTGCGCCGCGAGGTGGTTCGGCAGGGCCGGCTGGACGAGCGGATCGCGGCGAGCCCCGGACAGGGTGCCTGGACCACCAGCGTGGACGCCACCAACTCACTGCTCGAAGCACTGGTCACGCCGGTCGCGAACGCCACGCGCGTGCTGGACGCGGTCGCCGACGGCGATCTGACCCAGCGGGTCGAGCTGCACCACGAGACCCGCCAGCTCCGCGGCGACCTGCGGCGCCTGGGGCGGGGCGTGAACCGGATGGTGGACCAGCTGTCGCTGTTCACCGGCGAGGTCACCCGGGTCGCCCGGGAGGTCGGCACCGAGGGCCGGCTCGGCGGGCGCGCCAAGGTGCAGGGCCTGTCGGGCGACTGGCGCTACGTGACGGAGGCCGTCAACACGATGGCCTCGCGGCTGACGGCGCAGGTCCGCGACATCGCGGTCGTGACCACCGCGGTGGCGCGCGGCGATCTGACCCAGCAGGTGACGGTCGAGGCGACGGGCGAGCTGCTGGAGCTGAAGCTCACCGTGAACACGATGGTCGACCAGCTGAGGGCGTTCGCCGACGAGGTGACCCGGGTGTCCCGCGAGGTCGGCACCGAGGGGCAGCTGGGCGGCCGCGCCCAGGTACCGGGCGTCTCCGGGGTGTGGAAGGACCTCACCGACAACGTCAACTTCATGGCCTCGAACCTGACCTCCCAGGTGCGCAACATCGCCCAGGTGACCACGGCGGTCGCCAACGGCGATCTGAGCCAGAAGATCACGGTGGACGCACGCGGCGAGATCCTGCAGCTCAAGAGCACCGTGAACACGATGGTCGACCAGTTGTCCGCGTTCGCCGACGAGGTCACCCGGGTCGCTCGCGAGGTCGGCACCGAGGGCCGGCTCGGCGGGCGCGCCCAGGTCCGCGGCGTTTCCGGGGTGTGGAAGGACCTCACCGACAACGTCAACTTCATGGCCGACAACCTGACCTCCCAGGTGCGCAACATCGCCCAGGTCGCCACCGCCGTCGCCCAGGGCGACCTCGGCAAGACGATCACCGTGGAGGCGAAGGGCGAGATCCTGGAGCTGAAGTCGACGATCAACACGATGGTCGACCAGCTGTCCGCGTTCGCCGACGAGGTCACCCGCGTCGCCCGCGAGGTCGGCACCGAGGGGAACCTGGGCGGTCAGGCGCAGGTCCGCGGCGTCTCGGGCGTCTGGAAGGAGCTGACGGACAACGTCAACTTCATGGCGCTGAACCTGACCTCCCAGGTGCGCAACATCGCGCAGGTGACCACGGCCGTCGCCGACGGTGACCTGTCGAAGAAGATCACGGTGGACGCGCGCGGCGAGATCCTGGAGCTGAAGGACACCATCAACACGATGGTCGACCAGCTGCGGGCCTTCGCCGACGAGGTCACCCGGGTCGCCCGCGAGGTCGGCACCGAGGGCCGGCTCGGCGGGCGCGCCCAGGTCCGAGGTGTCTCCGGGGTGTGGAAGGACCTCACCGACAACGTCAATTTCATGGCCGACAACCTGACCTCCCAGGTGCGCAACATCGCCCAGGTCGCCACCGCCGTCGCCCAGGGCGACCTGTCGAAGAAGATCGACGTCGACGCGCGCGGCGAGATCCTGGAGCTGAAGACCACCATCAACACGATGGTGGACACGCTCTCCTCGTTCGCCTCCGAGGTCACCCGCGTCGCCCGCGAGGTCGGCAGCGAAGGGCAGCTCGGCGGCCAGGCCCGCGTCGAGGGCGTCTACGGCACCTGGAAGCGGCTGACCACGAACGTCAACGAGCTGGCCCTGAACCTGACCACCCAGGTGCGTGCCATCGCCGAGGTGGCCAGCGCGGTCACCCAGGGCGACATGTCCCGCTCCATCGCGGTCGAGGCGCAGGGCGAGGTCGCCGAGCTGAAGAACAACGTCAACCTCATGGTGGCCAACCTTCGCGAGACCACCCGCGCCAAGGACTGGCTCGAGTCCAACCTCACCCGTATGGCCGCCCTGATGCAGGGCCACCGCGACCTGGTGGAGGTCGCCGACCTGATCCTGCGCGAGCTGACACCACTGGTGAACGCGCAGTTCGGCGCGTTCTTCCTGTCCGAGGCCGGTGCACCGCCCGGCGCGGGCCTGGAATTCATCGCCGGGTACGGCACCGACCAGGCCGGCAGTCGCGGACCGCTCCCCGGAACCGGCACCCCGGGACGCGGCCTGATCGCCCAAGCCGCCCAGGAGAAGAAGCGCATCATCATCACGGACGCCCCGCCGGACTACATCACCATCAACTCCGGGCTCGGCTCGTCGCTCCCGCACAGTGTCGTCATCCTGCCGATCCTCTTCGAGGACCAGGTGCTCGGCGTGATCGAGCTGGCCTCCCTCAGCAGGTTCAGCGACGTACACCTGGCCTTCATCGACCAGTTCGCCAACACCATCGGTGTTTCGATCAACACCATCATCGCCAACTCCCGTACGGAGTCGCTGCTGTCGGAGTCGCAGCGGCTCACCGCCGAGCTGCGGATGCGCTCCGACGAGCTGCAGCGCTCCAACGCCGAGCTGGAGGAGAAGGCGGCGCTGCTCGCGACCGCCTCGCAGTACAAGTCGGAGTTCCTGGCGAACATGTCGCACGAGCTGCGCACTCCGCTCAACTCGCTGCTGATCCTGGCGCGGCTCCTTGCCGACAATCATGATGGCCATCTGTCCGACCAGGAAGTGCAGTTCGCCGCCACCATCCACCGGGCGGGCTCGGACCTGCTCCAGCTGATCAGCGACATCCTCGACCTGTCGAAGATCGAGGCGGGCCGCATGGACGTGCACCCGAAGCCGCTGCCGCTGAACAAGCTGCTCGACTACGTGCACGCTTCCTTCCATCCGCTGACCGTGGACCGCGGGCTGAGCTTCGAGATCGCGGTGGCCGACGACGTGCCACGGGAGCTGTTCTCCGACGAACAGCGGCTCCAGCAGATTCTGCGCAATCTGCTGTCCAACGCGGTGAAGTTCACCACCTCCGGTGGCGTGAAGCTGCGTGTCGACCGGGTGTCCGGGGAGCGCTTCGAGGAGGAGACGCTGAAGACGGCGGAGGACGTCATCGCCTTCTCGGTCAAGGACACCGGGATCGGCATTCCGCCCGAGAAGCTTCCGGTGGTCTTCGAAGCGTTCCAGCAGTCCGACGGCACCACCAGCCGCAAGTACGGCGGTACGGGTCTCGGCCTGTCCATCAGCCGGGAGATCGCCGGGATGCTCGGCGGCCGGATCGTCGCCGAGAGTGAGGTGGGGGTCGGCTCCCAGTTCACCCTCTACATTCCGGCGCGCTACCCCGGCGCCGCCGCCACGCCGGAAGCGGCGGCACTGCGGGTCACGGGGCCCCCTGTCACGGCCTCCGAGCTCGCACGCGCCCCGGCTGCCGTGTCGGCCCCGGGTCCTGTCCCACCCGTGCTCCCCATGCAGCCGGAACCGGTGCGGCCCGCCACCGTCTACGCGCCGAACACCGTGATCGGCGCTCCGGACAGTCTGGTCGGCTGGGGCGCCATGGGGCCCGCGGAGATCCGAGAGGACGCCTGGCCGGAGACGACACGGCTCAAGGAGTGGCTGAGCGGACGCCCCGGCCGGGTGCTGGCCGGACGTCTCATCCTCATCGTCGACGACGACATCCGTAACGTTTTCGCGCTCACGCATGTGCTGGGCCGCGTCGGCATCACGGTGAAGTACGCGGAGAACGGCCGCGAGGGCCTTGAGGTTCTGCAGCGGTTCCCCGATGTGTCGCTGGTTCTGATGGACATCATGATGCCCGAGATGGATGGTTACGAGACGATACGGGCCATCCGGGCCACTGCTCGCCTCGCCCATCTGCCGATCATCGCGCTGACCGCCAAGGCCATGCCGGGAGACCGCGCCAAGGCGATCGACAGCGGAGCCTCCGACTACGTGCCCAAGCCCGTGGACGTCGACCACCTGCTGTCGGTCATCTGCGACCTGCTCGACCCGCAGGGCGCGCCCTCAGAGCTCGCGATCGCCGATGCCGATGCCGATGCCGATGCCGAAGTTGAAGCCGAAGCTGATGACGATGAAGATGACGAGAACCGCTGAGGCAGAGGCCATGACCACCACCGCCCCTGACAAGTGCAGCATCCTCCTCGTCGACGACATGGAGGAGAACCTCATCGCGTTGGAGGCCGTGCTCGGCCCCCTCCACCAGCAGTTGGTACGAGCCTCCTCCGGAGAGGAGGCGCTGAAGGCGATGCTGCGCCAGAACTTCGCCGTCGTCCTGCTGGACGTCCTGATGCCCGGCATGGACGGCTTCGAGACCGCCGCCACCATCAAGCGCCTCGATCAGACCAAAGACGTGCCCATCATCCTGCTGACCGGGACCGACGCCGACACGGACTACGCCTACCGGGGATACGCGATCGGCGCCGCCGACTTTCTCACCAAGCCGTTCGACCCCTGGGTGCTGCGCACCAAAGTGAGCGTCTTCCTCGACCTCGACCGCAAGAACCGCCAGCTGGCGATGCAGGCCGAGCAGTTGCGGCGGCTTCTGATGGCCGACCGGACGCGCGTGGAGGCGGCGGAACCGGAGAACCGGCTGGCGGAGATCGCGGAAGAGCTCGCTCAGATCGAGCTGCAACTGCGCGATACGGAGGGCCCCGAGGCGGCCGGCCTCGCCGAGCGCACGGGCAGGCTTCGACGTGCGGTGAACAGTCTGAGGGTGCGGCATACGGCCTAGGGTCCGCCCGGACGACGGACAGCTCCCACGCTCCGTACGGACTGCGTCGAAGGATGTAGTGGGCTTTCGTCACCGCGGACGAGGAATCCGGCGCCGCGCGCCCCGACCATGGTGAAAACGGCGATCATCATGGGAGTGGGGCGAGGTGGCTGACGTAGTAGGGACGCGAGCCGTCGTGGCGGCCGGGAAGTCCACCGGGAGCGCGGCCGACGGAGCGCGGGCGGCGCGCCTGCCACTGCTGGACGTACTGCGTGGGGTGGCGATTCTCGGGACGTTGATGAGCAACGTCTGGATCTTCGCCGGGCCGGGCGCCGAGTGGGGTCTCCTCAGCGGGGGCGCGGACACGGCCGATTCGTCTTCCCCGGCCGGGGTGGCGGAGACGGTCTTCCGGTCCGTCGCGAACGGCAAGTTCCTGTCGATGCTGACGATTCTCTTCGGAGTCGGGCTGGCCATCCAGTTCCGGTCCGCCGCCAAGCGCGGGCAGCCGTGGCCGGGGCGGTACAAGTGGCGGGCGTTGTTCCTCTTCGCCGAGGGGACCGTGCACTTCGTACTCGTCTTCGCCTGGGACGTGCTGATGGGGTACGCGGTGGTCGCGCTGCTGGTGGCCTGGCTGCTCACGCGCTCCGCGCGGGCCCAGCGCGTGACGTGGATCGCCATGGGGGGACTCCATCTCATGGCGATGACGCTGCTCACGGTTGCCATACTGCTCGCCTCGGGCGCCGAGACGAGTGACGGCGGCGAGGCCGCTGCGGATGCCGATGTCGTGAAGCTGTACGCCGAGGGGAGTTACGCGGAGCAGGTCGCGTTCCGGCTGTCGCATGCCGTGGTGCTGCGCATGGAACCGGTGTTCTCCTTCATGCTGTTGGTGTTCCTGTTCCTTCTCGGCGTACGGCTTTTCAGGGCCGGGGCCTTTCAGGGCGATGAGGCGGGGCGGCGCATCCGGCGCCGACTGGCCGGGTGGGGACTGGGGATCGGCATACCTCTCAACACCCTTGCGGTGCTGGGCGGTTCCGACTTCTTCCTCCTGGAGCGGTACGGGGCGGCGCCGGTCCTGGCGATCGGCTACCTCGGCCTCATCGGCATGGTGATGGACCGGCTCCGCAACCCGGGCCTGTTGACCTCCGCCCTGAGCTCGGTCGGCCGTACGGCCCTGACCTGCTACGTCCTTCAGAACGTGCTCGCCATGCTCGCCTGTTACGGCATCGGCCTCGGCCTGGCGTCCCGCCTGGCGGGCAGTGGCCCGTGGTGGGTGATGGGTCTGTGGGCGACGATCTGCCTGGTGCTCGTGGCGGGGGCGAGCCTGTGGCTGCGGCGGTTCGAGCACGGACCGCTGGAGTCGGTGCAGAAGCGACTGCTCCGGCGCTGAGTCCGGCGGCCATACCTTCCATTTCCCCAGGCCACCGGCGTTGTCAGTGGTCGCATCTATGTTCAGTGTGTTCCGTCGTTGTGGCGCGGAACTCGTCCTGGTGCATGGGAGATGGTGCGTTGTCAGATTGGGAGAGGTCGAGCACGGCACGGGTGATCGCACCCGTACAGCCGCGCAAGCTCGCCAAGGTTCCGTTCGTCGAGCTGGCCGACGGACGCCTGCAGGGTGTGGTGTCCAGCGGCTCGGACATCGGGCGGGTCTACGTCTCGTCGGTCAAGGCCGGCACCTACGCGTTCGCCTGCAGCACCAACAACAACCGGCCCTGCGGCGGCGCGCGGGGGTCGTACTGCAATCACATCCGGGCCCTGATCAACGAGGCGGTGCTGCAGTACGGCGCCCGGCGCGTCGCCCGCTACCTGCGGGTCGAGCTCGCGGACGGGGATGCGAGCGGGCCGGCCATCGCCGTCGCCATGAGCAACACCCGTCCGTCCCAGGGGGACAGCGCGGCCGCCGCGCCCGTCTTCAGCCGGTTCCTGCGGCACCTGGCCTATCTGGAACTCGCCCCGACCACCGCGCCGCTGCCGGAGATGCAGTGGTTCCCGCCGACCAGGGCGGTGGCGTGATGCGTGCCGATCTGCTCGCCGAGACCATCGCCGGGCTCGACGAAGCCCTGGCGGCCGTCGACGCCTTCGACCAGGCCCTGGCCGGCGGTCTGCTCCGTCCCCAGCCCGCCCTGGCGGCCGGCCTGGCCGAGCTCGCCGATGCCGTCGCGGGGACGCCGCTCGCCGCCAGGGTCGCCGAAGCCGCCGAGAAGGCGGCGGCCGGCGCCGCGAGCGAAGACCACTTCGTGGCCCTCGCCGCCGCCCGCGCCGCACTGCTCGGTTCCGTCCACGACGCGCTGATGACCCGTGTCGAGGAGGCGACCGGTCGGCCCCGCGGCGAGCAGAACGCTCCGGCGCCCGGCGGGGGACAAGCGGCTAACGTGCTCGCCGCCGCCCGCTCCTGGCTGTCCGACCTGGCGCGCTGCGGGTGGCAGGGCATCGACCACGAGGTGGTCTCCGGGGCGGCGCAACTCGTCTCCGCGATGCTTCCGGACCTGGCCCTGCGCCGCCTGGCGACGCTCCTCGACGGCTTCGCCGCCGAACTCGCCGCCTCCTGCCCGGGCGCGGCTCTGGAGCGCGTCCCGGCACGCCGCTGGGCCGACCTGTGGTCACGCGCGATGCTGCTGACGCTGCCCGGTGCGGCCGACGCGCCCATGACCGGTACCGTCACCGGCCGCCTCCTCCCCCTCGGTGTCGACGTGCATGAACACGCGACCGCCGTACAGGCCCAGGTCCACGCGGTGTTCGAGCCCGCCGACGGCGCCGCGCCCTGTCTGGTGCGCGCGGCCGTGTCGGTGCCGAAGCCCGACACGGTCGTCGGATCCGGCCTCTGGCAGCTGCTCCGCCCGCACATGTCGCTCCTGGCGGCCGTCGGCGAAGGCCGCTCGATGGACCTCGCCGGCATGCCGGTCACCCCCGAGGGCGACCTGATCTGGAGCGACGAGCACGCCCGCCCGAGCGAGCCCGCCGATGCCTTCGCCACCGCACGCGTCGCCCTGCCCACCGCGACCGCCGTGGCGACCGCGCCGCTGGACCGGCACCCGGCGCGCATCGCCGTACCCGTGTTCCTGGAGGGCTACACGGCCCACAAGGAGGACGACGCACTGACGTTCACCGTCGCGGGACACCCTCTCGTTGTCGACACCGACCGCATTCCGACCGCCGGTCCGCTCACCCCCGAGGCCGTAACGGCGTCCGGGGCCTGCATCGGGCTGCTCCGCTGGGACGCCGGGACGTATCGCGTTCAGCCCTTGGCCGTCGAGGCGACCGTGCGGAAGAAGGCCGTCGCGCTGCACGCCGGGGGATGGGCCGGAGGGACGACGGACAAGGCCGGAGTCAAGGCCGAGAAGGCCGCCACCGACGCCGTCGCCGTGCTGCGGGAGCGTGCCGGGAGGTTGCTGCGGAAATGACGGAGCACACGACCGGGCACGCCCCCGGAACCGAGCGGTCGGCCGCGTACACGACCCCGCGGAACGCCGGGACGGACCCTCACGACAACCGCCGTCAGGTGCTGTACTGGCGGCTCCTCGCCCGCCTATTCGACCAGGAGGAGCAGGCCACGCTGGAATCGGCGAGCCTCGCCGTCGTCGAGGACATCGGCCTGCCGACCGCGCTGCTGGACCCGCAGGCCTCCGTCGACTCGATCGTGCAGCGCCACCCGGAGCTGGCCGCCGAGTTCGACGGACTGATGGCGCCCGAGGCCGACGATGACGGCGCACGCGACCGGGCCGCCGAAGTACGGCGCGCGGCCCTGGTGTCGAAGGTGCTGCTCAACGTCTTCGCCGCCGGATCGGGCACGGTCACCGCCGGACAGCTGGCGCGCTGGCAGTCCGACGCGGCCTGGCTGGAGCGCGCGCTCGGCTGCAAGCCGGGCGAGCTGCGCGGCGGCCGAGCAGGCGCGGGAGCTCCAGGAGCGGGCGTCAGCCCCACCGGCACCGGAGGCCGCGGCACGACGCCCGACCTCGGCCGGCTGATTCCGGAGATCGGCCCGGAACTCGGCGCCATCGAGGCCGACCTCGTCAAGCGGATGCACCTGCGCGAGGTGCTGGCCGATCCCGAGCTCGCCGCCCGGCTGACCCCGAGCATGTCGCTCATCGAGCAGCTCCTGCGGGACAAGAACAACCTCTCGGGGGTGGCCCTGGCCAACGCCAAGGCCCTGATCCGCCGATTCGTCGACGAGGTCGCCGAAGTGCTGCGCACCCAGGTGGAGAAGGCCACGGTGGGCGCCCTGGCCCGCTCCGTCCCGCCCAAGCGGGTGTTCCGCAACCTCGACCTCGACCGCACGATCTGGAAGAACCTCACCAACTGGAGCCCGGAGGAGGAGCGGCTGTACGTCGACCGCCTCTACTACCGGCACACCGCCCGCAAGACGACGCCCCAGCGGCTGATCGTCGTCGTGGACCAGTCGGGCTCGATGGTCGATGCGATGGTGAACTGCACCATCCTGGCGTCGATCTTCGCCGGGCTGCCCAAGGTGGACGTCCACCTGATCGCGTACGACACACAGGCGCTCGACCTCACGCCGTGGGTGCACGACCCCTTCGAGACCCTGCTGCGCACCAACCTCGGGGGCGGCACCGACGGCACGGTCGCCATGGCACTGGCCCAGCCGAAGATCGCCGAGCCCCGCAACACCGTCGTGGTGTGGATCTCCGACTTCTACGAATGGCGCAGCGAGCAGCTGTTCGAGAGCATGGCCGCCATTCACCGCTCCGGAGCCAAGTTCATCCCGGTCGGCTCGGTGACCAGTTCCGGCCGCGGAAGCGTCAACCCGTGGTTCCGGGAGCGCTTCAAGGATCTCGGTACGCCGGTGCTCTCCGGCCACATCCGCAAGCTCGTCCACGAACTCAAGACGTTCCTCGCCTAAGACCTGAAAGGCCCTGTTATGTCCGACCTGTTGCGCGCCCCCGCCGAGATCAAGTACGCCGAGGAACTGGACTGGCTGGAGTCCGTCGACGACAACCCCAAGCCCTTCTCCTGGCGCCTGTCCCCGAAGATGATCCGCCTGTTCGTCCTGGGCTCCGAGCGCTCCGACGGCCTGGACCGGGAGATCCCGCAGAAGTGGTTCGGCGAGCGCAGCGTCGTCGAGCGCGCCATCGTCACCCTGGCGTCCGACCGCGGCCTGCTGCTCATCGGCGACCCCGGGACCGGCAAGAGCTGGCTGGCGGAGCTGCTGGCCGCCGCGATCTGCCGCAACTCCACGCAGGTCGTGCAGGGCACGGCCGGCACCACCGAGGACCACATCAAGTACTCCTGGAACGTGTCCATGGTCATCGCCAAGGGCCAGTCGCGGGAGTCGATGATCCCCTCGCCGATCATGACCTCGATGGAGACCGGCACGATCGGCCGCTTCGAGGAGCTGACCCGCTCCACCAGCGACGTCCAGGACGCGCTCATCTCGATCCTGTCCGAGAAGTACATCTCGGTTCCCGAACTCGACAGCGACAACATCGTCTTCGCCAAGCCCGGCTTCTCCGTCATCGCCACCGCCAACAGCCGCGACCGGGGCGTCAACGACCTGTCCTCGGCGCTCAAGCGCCGCTTCAACTTCGTACGCATCCCGGTGGTGACGAACAAGAAGAGCGAGGCGGAGATCGTCCGCTTCCGTACCGAGGAGTTGCTGCGCCGCCACCAGATCGAGCTGGACGTGCCGCCGACCCTGCTCGACGTGCTGCTGCAGAGCTTCGCCGACCTGCGCGCCTCGGCGGCCGCGGCCGGAAGTGACGACGAGAAGCTGGAATCCGCGCTGTCCACCGCCGAGCAGATCGGCGTGCTCGAGGACGCGATCCTGCACAGCAACTTCTTCGGCGAGCGCGCCCTGACCGCCCACACGCTGGCCTCCTCGCTCGTCGGATCGCTGGCGCGGCGCGAGCCCGAGGACCTGGCCATCCTCAACAAGTACCTGCACGGGGTCGTCGAGCCGCGCAGCAAGGAAGAGGGCGGATCCTGGCCGGAGTTCCTGGAGGGCGGCCGCGACGCGATCGCCACCCTGTCATGAGCGGCACGCACGAGGGAACGTTCGAAGCGCTGCGCGCACAGCTCCAGGAGGCCGCCTCGACGTTCGCCGACGGGCCCGACGCTCTGGAGGGCATCCTCCTCGGCATCGTCGACGACGTCGACCGCGCGGTGCGCGAGCCACTGGAGATCTTCCCTGTCTGCCACCACTCGCCCGCCTCCGCGATCGCGATGGCACGCCGCCTGCGGGAGAAGCAGCCCAAGGTGGTGTACCTGGAGCTGTGCGAGGATCTGGCGCCGCTGCTGACCGAACTGCGCAACTGCAAGCTCCCGGTGGCGGTCCAGGCGTTCGCGACCGAGATCGACGGCTTCCCGCCCGACTGGGCCCCGCTGTCCGTGGTCGCACCCCTCACCGAGGCCTCGGCCGAGTACCAGGCCATCGCCTACGCCCTGGACACACCGGGCGTCGAGCTGGTCCTCGTCGACCGTTCCTCGGACCACGTCTTCCAGTGGGACGCGCGCGCGACGCACTCCGCGGAGGCCGGCGACGCCGGAACGGAAGGGCCGGACGTGCCGCCCGCCGAGGAGGAGGCCCAGCTCCACGGCGACGCGGTCGGCGTGGAGATCGGCGACCTGCGCCCGCGCTTCGCCGAACTGGAGGAGCACCTGCTGCGCCACGGCAGGGTGCGGCACTGGTCCGAGTGGTGGCACCAGTACGTCGAACTGCCGCTCGGCGACAGCGACCACGACACCTACCGCCAGGTCATGCTCCTGATCGGCAGCCTCTTCCGGCGCCTCGCACCCGGTGACCCGCAGCGGGTGCGCGTGGACGAGGACCGCGAGCGCTACATGTGGACCAGGATGCGTGAACACCTGGCCGCCACGGATACCGACCCCGCGGACTGCCTCTACGTCTGCGGCGCCTTCCACGCCGCCAGCCGCGTCGAGGAGTTCGGCGTCCACGGCTCGGACACCTTCGAGATCAGCCCGCGCAGTGCCACCAAGTGGCAGCACGGCCTCATCCCGTCGAGTCACGCGGCGATCGAGGCGCAGTTCGCCCTCGCCGCCGGCTCGGTGTCGATCGCCGCGACGCTCTGGGCCAAGAACGTCAGGCGTACCCGCGTCGAGCCGTACCGTCTGGCGGGACAAGCCGGCGCGAAGAAGCCGAAGGCCAGGAAGACCGCCGCCGCGGCGGCTCCCGTACCGGATCTCCCGCCCTCCGACAAGCTGACCGGCTTCCTGCGGCAACCGCCGGTCATGGACCGGCTGGACGAGGCCGAACTGCTCGGCTGGTCGGTGGAGATCGTGCGCGCCGCCCGCCGCAACGGCTACCTCGCGTCCACCGCCGACGCCATCGCCGTGTTCGAGACGTCGATCCTGCTCGCCGGGATGCGCGACCGGGCCAAGCCCACCCCGTACGACTTCCAGGACGCGGCCGTCACCTGCATCGAGAAGGACACCGTGCCGGGCCGGCGCGACGTACGCCGCCTCGTGGAGATCATGATGGGCGGCGACCGGATCGGCCAGGTCGGCTACGACGCCCTGCCACCCCTCGCCCGCGACGTGCACGACAGGCTCGCGCCGCTGAACCTGAAACTTCAGCAGCGCGGCGTGCAGCGGGCACTGCTGGACATCGCCTCCCAGCCGGAACTGGAGCAGTGCTCCGACGTGCTGTGGATGCTGCGGTACCTGATGCCGCACGGCGCCGCCCGGCCGATCATGGGCGAGCGGCGGCTCGGCGAGCGGCCGATCCAGGAGTCGTGGGACCTGGCCCTGGGCACCCATCAGCGGGCCCTCATCGAGCTCGGCTACGAGGGCGTCAGCATCGAGCAGGTCCTGGAGCAGCGCCTGCGCCGCACGGCGTACGACCCGCAGGCCACCGCGGCGACCGTCCTGCAAGCCGTCGAGGACGCGACGCTGTACCTGCGCAGCCGCCGCCTCGCCGACGAGCTGGGCACCCGCGCCCTGGAGGCGCTGTCGGCCGAGCGCAGCGTCGACGGCGCGCCGGAGGTGCTGCGCCGGGTGCGGCGGCTGCTGGCGTACTACCGCACCAGCGAGCCGGTGCTGCCGCCGTGGATCGAATCCTTCGTCAAAACCGGCTACGCGCACTACTGCACCCTGCTGCCGACGGCGTTCACCGACGACGACGCCACCGTCCGCCAGGTCGCGGCGATGCTGGGCTTCCTGTTCAGCATGGAGAGCCTGGCGCTGTCACTGGGCTGCGACCGGACCCAGCTGGAGCTGGCGGTCGCCCAGTCGCACCCGCGGGACCCGTCGAAGACGGCGCTGCTGTGGGCGGCGCAGACGCAGCTCGGCCACCTCTCCCGCGCGGACCTCCGGGCACGGTGCGACGAGCTGCTCGGCAACCCCATGGTGGTGTCCGCCTATCCCCGCTACCTCAGCGGCCTCCTGCACGCCCTGGAGCCCGTCCCGAACCTCACCGACTTCGTCGTGGAGGCGGTGTCGAACGCGTTCGGACGCCTGCCGGACCCGGTGCTCCTGCCGTGGCTGCCGACCCTGATCACCACCGTTCGGTCCGGCGGCGCCGAGCTGGCCCCGCTGCTGATCCGCGAGGCCGGGCGGATCTTCCCCGGCCGGCTCGCCGCGCTGGACGCATGGGTGCCGCCGTGGCGGGCACAGCCGGAGCCGGGAACCGCGCACCGGACGCGACGCGCGGACAGCGGACGCCGTGCCGTGCTGCTCGCCGCCCACCCGGAGACCTGCGACGCGGTGGCGAGTCTGCTGGGCTGCGACGGGACGTGGGAATCGGCCGGTCCCGGCCCGACGGGCGCGGTCCTCGCCGGCCGTCATCCGGATACGGCGATGGCACTGGAGGCGTTGCTGGCCGGCCCGTGACCCCGGGCGCGCGGCGGCCCCGGGCCGCCGCGCGCTCCCGCTCAGACCGCCGTCCGCTCCACGGGGATCCACAGCTCCGCGTCAGCCCGGGCCGCGTCCTCGGACAACCGGGTCCGCAGGATCTCGGGCCCCGGCCGGCTCCGGTACGGATTGGACGGGAACCACTGCGTGAACACGTCCCGCCACAGGTACTGGAGCGCCTGCGGAAACGGCCCGGAGCTCTTGAAGACCGCCCACGTCCCGGCCGGAACGGTCAGTGTGTCCATGTCCTCGGGCGCGACGGCGCAGGTCACCGCACCGTGGTAGTAGTCGAGTTCCGTTCCCTCGGCGCGGCTCTCGTCCAGATTGTCACTCACCGAGACGATCCCCTCCGGCTCCTGATCGGACAGACTCCGGATGCGCTGCGACGTCTCCTGGCCGATGTCCCGGATGAACGCGGCGATGGCGGGGTTCACCCCCTCGTGCACCAGAGGGACGCGTGCCTTCCTCCCGACCACACGGAACCGCTCCTTCTCCACGAGCCGGTACCGCATGCTGCTGCTCCCTTCCACGATGAGGCGGAAGGACATCCGTGGCTGGGACTGCAGGCTCGCACCGACCCGCCTGACCTCACCGGGACCGACGCCGTGCATCGCGCGGAACGCCCGCGCGAACGCCTCCCCGGAGCCGTAGCCGTAACGCACCGCGACGTCCAGCAGCGTCCGCTCCCCGGCCAGCACCTCGGCCCCCGCGACCGTCAGTCGTCTGCGCCGGACGTATTCCGACAACGGGATCCCCGCCAGCGCGGAGAACAGCCGCCGGAAGTGGTGCTCCGACGTCTGCGCGATCCTCGCCAGGTCGGACACCTCGATCCGCTGGTCGAGGTGGTCCTCGATGTGATCCATGGCCTGGTTCAGCCGCTCCAGCACCCCGGTCTCCTTCCCGTTCGCTCACCCACGCTAGGAAGGGTCCACCCTGCCGGACCCGACATCCTGTGCCCGGTCCGGTCGGGTGGGGAAGGTCAGGGCAGCGTCCAGAACTGGGTCGTGACCAGGTAGAAGACCACGGCCCAGAACACGGTCACCGCGGCGACGATACCGAGGCCGGTGCGGTTGGTCCTCGCCGCCGGTTCGTCCGGTGCGGGCCGCAGCCACCGCTTGAGCAGCGGGTTCACGTAGTAGGGCATCGTGAAGAAGCTCATGATGAAGCTCGAGAGCAGATTGCCCACGAGCAGCCCGAGCCAGAGCGGCATCTGCAGCGGCGACAGGGCGAGCGTCAGCAGCACGACGGTGGGGTACAGGCCGACCCAGACCGCGAGGGCGGTCTTGGTCTCCGAGGGCGGCGGCGCTTCCTTGCCGTTCTCCTCGAAGGCGAACCAGCTGCCGAACGAGTTGTCGATCGTACGCAGTTTGAAGTCGTTGAACTTCTCTCCTTCGGCGAGAACCTCCTGCCGCTTGCCCGACGTCAGCCAGGCATCGAGGTGCTCGGCGCTGTCGAACCGGTACAGCGTGGTCCATTCGTCCTGCAGCCCCTCGATCGGGCGGAAGACCTCGGTTCCGCGAAAGCCCTCGAATTTGCTCTCCTCCTGGCTCATGTGGCGCTGCCAGTCGAGGAAGTCGTCGACGTGGTGGGGGTGAACGCGGTGCGTCACCACCACGGTCACCAGAGGATCCGGTGTCTGCATGCCGCCGCTGACGACCTGCTGGGTCGCGGGCCCGTCGAAGTACTTGCTGCCGGTGTCGAGAAGGCTCTGCCTGGTCGCACTGTTGATCCACGCTTGCAGATGGGCTATCGAGTCGAACCGGTAGACGACCACCCAGTCCGGTTGCAGGGGTGTCGGCGGGGAGATCTCCGCGCCGAGGTACCCGGTGTAGTCGGCGGCGGCGGCGTTGACCTCCTCCTGCCACGCTTCGTACTCCCGCTCCAGACCGGGCAGAACCTTCAGACCGATGATGGCCGTCGCCGCGGCGTCCTCGGCTCGTCCGGTGGCTCGTTCGGTGTTCATTTGCGCGGGCCCGTCGGTGCCGGCCGGCTTTCGTCGAGCCTGCTGTAGATCCGTTCCGGAGTCAGGGGCAGCGCGCGGTAGCGGACACCCGTGGCGTCGTGGAGCGCGTTCGCCAATGCCGGCGCCACCGGGTTGATGCAGCACTCCGCCATCCCCTTCGACCGCATGGGCCCGACGGAGTCCGCGGAGTCCACCAGGAGCACGTCGGTGCGGGGGATGTCGGCGTAGGTGGGGATGCGGTAGTTGCGGAAGTTCGGGTTGACCATGACGCCGTTCGCGTCGACGTGGAAATTCTCGGTCAGGGCGAACCCGATTCCCTGGGCGACACCGCCGTCCACCTGTCCCCGGACCTGCTCGGGGTTGATGACCGCGCCCGCGTCGGTCGCCTGGACGCTGTAGAGGATACGGATCTCACCCGTCACCCGATGGACCGCGATGCGGAATCCCTGCGTATTGGAGGTGACGCTCCGGGGCGAGCCGTAGGCCTTGCGGGCGGCGGTGAACCGGATCCCGCGCGCTCGGGCCGATGCCACGAGCTCGGCCAACGACACGCGGCGGTCGCCGCAGACGACACCCTCGTCGTCCATCGAACACATCACGATATGGACGCCCGTGCGCGCGGCAGCGAATTCCAGGATGCGGTCGCGCACGGCGTTGGCCGCTCGGAGTACCGCGTTTCCCGACACGAAAAGGCCCGCACTGGCAAAGGCGCCGGTGTCGAATCCCGTGCGGTCGGTGTCGGACTGCACCAGGCGAATCCGTGAGGGCGTCGTGCCGAGTTGATTGGCCGCGATCTGGACATGCGCGGTCGATGTGCCCTCGCCGAACTCGACCGCTCCGACAGCCACCTCGTACATGAGGTCGTCGCCGAGCGTGACCCAGGCCTCGGAGATGTGCTCGGTCGGGGGCGCGGTCTCGTGCAGGGAACTCGCCACCCCGGACCCGACGACCCACCCCGGGCCGGGGGGAGGCTGATCGGCCGTACGGGCCATGGCGGAATCCACGAGATCGATGCACTTCGCGAGGCCGTCCTCGGTGAACAGTACGTCGTCGGGGCCGTCATGAAGCGCGACGAGCGGATCACCCGGTCGCACGATGTTGCGGCGTCGCAGTTCCAGCGGATCGATGTGCAGGGCGAGTGCCAGTTCGTCCATCGCCGATTCCACGGCGAACGCCGGTTGCGTCATCCCGTAACCGCGCAGTGCCCCGCTCGGAATGCTGTTCGTATAGACGGAGTACGCGTCGTACTTCTTGTTGGGACAGCGGTAGATCATGACGGCGGCGCCGCCCGCGTACAGCGTTTCGCCGCCGTGGTTGCCGTAGGCGCCGGTGTTCGACACATTGCGGACCTGGAACGCGGTGAGCGTTCCGTCCGCCTTCGCGCCGAGTTTGACGGTCAACGTCATCGGATGCCGGGGCGAAGCCGTGGTGAACTCCTCCTCACGGGTGTATTCGAAGCAGGCGGGGCGCCCGGTGTCCAGGGTGGCGAGCGCGACCAGATCCTCCGAGATCACTTCCTGTTTGCCGCCGAAGCCGCCGCCGACGCGTTTGCAGAACACGCGGAGCTGGTCCGGGCGCAGCGCGAAGAGATGCGCGAGTTTGACCTTCGCGATCGACGGTGACTGCGAACTGGTGCGAACGTTCAGACGGCCGTTCTCCATCCACGCGATCGAGCCGTGGGTCTCGAGGTGCGCGTGCTGCACTCGGGGTGAGGAGTACGTGCCTTCGTGGATCACATCGGCCTTGGCGAACCCCGCGTCGACATCGCCGATGTGCGCATGGATCTCCAGCAGGATGTTGTGCGCGGGATCGCGGGCGAACGGATCATCCGTGCCGTGCAGTTGTGGCGCCCCCTCGGCCATTGCCTCTTCGGGGTCGAACACCGCCGGCAGGACCTCATATTCGACGACGACCTTCCGGCAGCCCTCTTCCGCCGCCGCGACCGTGTCGGCCAGGACCGCTACGACGCGCTGGCCGGCGAAGCGGACCGTTCTGTCGAGGATGAAGGTGTCGTCCGGATCGACGAGATGGTCGGTGTGGATCGCCGTGGTGAAACGCTTACGCGGCACGTCTTCCCAGGTGTAGACCCGGTGCACGCCGGGAACCGCGAGTGCGGCGGCCTTGTCGATCGAGACGATCCGGGCGTGTGCGTGGGGTGAGTGCAGCACCTTGAGATGCAGCATGCCGTCGATATGGGTGTCCATCGTGAACTCGGCGCGACCGGTCACCACATCGTTGGCGGCCGGCGCACCCACGCTCGTCCCGACGGCTTTTCCCGGCGCTGCCGACTCCACGCCGACGACGCCCTTCACGGCATCCTCGATCCCCCGATAGCCGGTGCAGCGGCAGAGATTGCCCTTCAAAGCCCGGGGCAGGTCCTGCTTCTGGGCCTCGGTGAACGTCGCCGAAGTCATGATCATCCCGGCGGTACAGAAACCGCACTGGAATCCCGGGGCATCGCGGAACCGTCGTTGCATCGGATGCAGATTGCCCGGTGATCCGAGGCCCTCGATCGTCGTCACCTCGCGATCCTCCGCACGGAAAGCCGGGGTGATGCAGCTGTGCACCGGATCGCCGTCCAACCACACCGTGCACGCGCCGCAATCCCCCGCGTCGCACCCCTTTTTGACACCGTAGTGGCCGAGCGAACGGAGGAAGCTGCGCAGACACTGCCCCGGTTCCGGTTCTTCGTCGAAGCTCCTGCCGTTCACGATGTAGGTCATTCCGGGCCCCCAGTGATGAGTTCGCGGCGAATCTCTTCGGCGAAGTGCTTGGTCAGGTGGCGACGGTGGTCGGGGGTCCCGTTGGGGTCGGCGAACCAGACGTCGGCGGGGATGGCGTCGATGCTCTGCTGCAGAGTCCCGGCATCGGGCATGGTCTCGAAAGCCATACGCACGGGCCGCGTCGTGCCGGCGGTGACGGTGAGCAGCAGGTCGCTCATTCCCGGCGTGTGAGTACCGATGAGGAAGACCGTCGAACGGCCGAGGTGGGTCAGCGTGAAACGGCGGTGCGCGGTGTGTTTCCTCAGGGCGCGCGCCGGAATGTCGACGCGCCGCAGGATCTCCCCGGGGGTGAGAGTGTTCTGATTGTTCCCGGTGACGAATTCGAGTGCATCGACGCTCCGCACGGACCCGTCAGGAGCCCACAGCTCGTACTTCGCCTCAAGGGCGACCGTCAGCGTGATCATCGGGCCGGCCGGCAAGGACATACAGATATTGCCGCCGACGGTCGCCGAGTTCCAGACCTTGAACGAGGACAGGAACGCCTCGCAGCTCTGCGTGAAAAGGGGACCCGCGATCCAGTCGCCCGGCGGCGCGAAGGCATACAGATCGCGGATGGTGCACGTGGCGCCGATTTCCAGGCCGGCGTCGCTCGGTACGAGAGGATCCCAGCGCAACGCCGTCAGGTCGATCAGGCGGCGAAGGCTCGGCTGCTCCGCGGAGAACAGCCACGTTCCGCCCGCGAGCCAGGCATCGCCTTCGCGCCAGTCCGCGCCCGGCCGCGCGGAAGGCCGCCGGACGACTTCGGTGATGGTGTTGAGGTCCATGGGAAATCGATCTCCCTCACCACGGCATTCGCGAGACGACATTCGTGAGATTCGCGAGACGACAGGCACGAGACGACAGGCGCGAGCGACGGAATCGCATGGTGGCTGCTGCGGTCGACCTGCTCGAGGAGGGACCGGCGGGCGCAGAGATTCCTGTCAAGCGTATCGAGAGCGGACCGGCCTCGCCACGTCAGGGCATCGGCGCCCCGGCCTCACTTCGACCCGAGGGGTCCCGGGGGCGGGCGCGTAAAGAGAAGCGACGCTGTTGACGGCATCCGAGGACCAAGGAGCAGGCACGACATGAGATTCCTGGAGCGTGAGCGCGCGACCTTCGACACCTTGCTGCCCGGCCTCGACGAGAGTCTGAGCGCCCTGCCACTGATGACACTGGAAACACCCAAGAGCCCGGGGATCCAGTTGTTCCGGGAGAGCGGCGGCCCTGGGCTGCTGGCCCCGGTCGCCTTACGCGGCAGAGGTGCCAAGGCTCTCGACGCCCTGCGGGTGCAGCGCGCGCTGGGCAGCCGTTCGCCCTCGCTCGCGGTGGCGACGACCATGCACCATTTCTCGATGGCCACTCTGGTCGGGCTGAGCGACTCCGGTGAGGGACTGGAGTGGATGCTCATCGAGGGCGTCGCGTCCGACAACCGCCTCATGGCGTCCGGCTTCGCCGAAGGGCGACGAGGTGCCGGAATCCTGTCACCCTCCATGTCCGCCACCGTCACCCCCGAGGGGGTGCGGATCACCGGGGTGAAACGGCCGTGCAGCCTCGCCCGCTCCATGGACCTGCTCACCGCCAGCGTGATGGTGCCCTGCGAGGAGGGGGAGGGACACGAGCCGGCGGTGGCGCTGATCCCCGCGGAGAGCCAGGGGCTGAGCGTCAGCGGCTTCTGGTCGAGCAGCTTCCTCGCGGGCGCCGAGAGCGACCAGGTCACCCTGGACGACGTCCTGGTGCCGCCGGAGCTGCTGGTGCGGACGGCATCGCCGGCCGGAGCGAGGCTGGACGAGGTGCAGACCGCCGGCCTGGTCTGGTTCGAGCTGCTGATGACCGGCAGCTACCTCGGCGCCGCGAGCGCCCTGGTGGAGCGGGTGCTGCTCAACGACCGGGTGCCCGATGCCGAACGGGTCAGGCTGCTTGTACAGATCGAGGGTGCGATGGCGGCGGTCGAGGGCCTCGCCCGCCGGGTGGACGAGGGCGCGCCCGACGAGTCCACGCTCGCCGACTCGCTCTACGTGCGCTACACCGTGCAGGACAGCCTCGCCCGGATCGTCCCGCAGGCGGTCGAACTGCTCGGCGGGCTCAACTTCATGACCTCGGACGAGGTCGGGTACCTCGCCGCCTGCGCCAACGGCCTCGCCCTGCACCCGCCGTCGAGGTCACGGATGACCGGCCCGCTGTCCGCGTACCTCGCCGGCGAGCCGCTGACGATCGCCTGACCGCTCCGGGCCACGCCCCGTCTCAGGTCGCCGCCCGCTCCGGGTCGCTGCCTTACCCGTACCGCGTTGCCGCCTGTCCCGGGCCATTGCCTGCCCCGGGCCACTGCCCGCTTCGGGTCGCTGCCCGACCTGTCCCGCGTCGCCACCTGCCCCGGGCCACTGCCCGGCCCGTCCCTGGCCGCCGCCCGTCACGAGCCACCGGCTCACCTCACCCGACCGAGGGGATCATCGCCATGCCTCAGTCCCGGCCCAGCGCTCCGCCCGGCCCTCCACCGTCCACGGAACTCCCTACGATCCTGCTCACCGGCGGCACGGGCGTACTCGGCAGAGCCCTGATCGACGAGCTGTCGCCCGACTTCCGGATCATCTGCCTACGCCATCGCACCCCCCTGAACGACCCACGGGTCCGCGAGGTCCGCGCGGACCTACTGGAGCCCGGTCTCGGCCTGCCGCAGGCGGACCTCGGACAGCTCGCCGCCGAAGTGGATCTGGTCCTGCACTCCGGCGCCGCCACCAACTGGCGTGCGGCGCCCGACGCGATCCGGCGCGCCAACCTCGGCGGCACCGCCACGATGCTCGACCTCGCCGCCCGCGCCGACGCGCCCTTCTACCACATGAGCACCGCGTTCATCGCCAACCCACTGGCCCCGGAGGAACAGGAACGCTTCCCCGGTGCCGCCGTGTACCTCGCCTCCAAGGCCGCGGCCGAACAAGCTGTGCGCGATGCCCCGGTGCCGGGCGTGATCCTGCGTCCGTCGGTGGTGATGGGCGACTCGGTCACCGGCCGTATCGCGGGGGTGCAGGGGCTGACGCGTGCGCTGGGCGCGATTGTGAAGGGTCAGGTTCCGGTACTGCCGGGAGCGCCCGACGCGCGGATCGACATGGTGCCCCAGGACGTCGTCGCGCGTGCCGTGGGCGACCTGCTGCGCGATCGCGTCACCGCCGGCGAGTACTGGCTGACGGCCGGAGCACAGGCACTGCTCCAACGCGAAGTGGTCGACACGTGCCTGGAGTTCGCGGAACGGCACGGGCCGAGGCCCCACCCTCCCCGGCTCATTCCGGTCGAGTCGGTGCACCGACTGCTGCTGCCGCTGATCGAGGGCCCCACCTTCCCGGAGTCGCTGCGCCGCCGCTTCCGGACCTACGCGGAACTGCTGCTGGTCTTTCAGCGAGCCCTTCCCTTCGCGTCCTCCTTGGGATCGCCGCACTGCGGCTCCGCCCTGTCGAAGGACGCGCTCAAGCAGGCGCTGGTCCGTAATCTGACAGCCTGGTCGACCGGGCCCGGCGGCATCGGCTCACGTTCACGCCACCGGGCACAGGCACAGCCACAGGCACAGCAACAGCCACAGCCACAGCAACAGCCACAGCCACAGCCACAGGCCCAGCCGCTTGTGCCTGTGGCAGCGACGGCGCCGAGGGCAGCGCGGGAGCGGGCGTCATGACCGCGACTCCGATCACCCGGCCCACCGGCACCGGGGCGGACACCGGCGGCGCGCAGGTCGCCCGCCTCTACCGGAAGCACCTGTCGTCCGGCCGCGCAGTGATGGGCACCGTGCTCGGCGGCATGCTGGAGACGGCGTCCGAGGGTGCGTGGGTGCACACCGAGGACGGTCGCCGCTACCTCGACTTCGGCGGGTACGGGGTCTTCATCCTGGGACACCGGCACCCCTCCGTGGTCGCGGCCGTGCACCGGCAGGTGGACACGCATCCCCTGGCCAGCCGGGTCTTCCTGGAGCCGGTCGCGGCCCGTGCGGCGCAGGCTCTGGCCGAGCACACCCCGGACGGACTGGACCACGTCCATTTCGTCAACTCCGGGACCGAGGCGACCGAAGCCGGCCTGAAGCTGGCCCGGACCCACGGTCACACCACGCTCGTCACCACGGCCGGCGGCTACCACGGCAAGACCCTGGGCGCGCTGAGCGCCACCGCCAACCCGAAGTACCAGGACCCCTTCCAGCCCTTGCTGCCGGACAGCACGGTGGTTCCCTACGGGGACACGGACGCGCTCGCGGCCACACTCGCCGGCCTCGGCGACCGCGCCTGCGTCATCGTCGAGCCGGTGCAGGGGGAAGGGGGCGTACGGATCCCTCCGCCCGGCTATCTGACGGAGGTGAGCCGGCTGTGCCGGGCGTCCGGTGCCTTCCTGATCGTCGACGAGATCCAGACGGGCCTCGGGCGCCTGGGGGCCTGGTGGGGTGTGGATGCCGAGGGCGTGGTCCCGGACGTCCTGCTGGCAGGCAAGGGCCTCAGCGGCGGAGTGGTCCCCGTCGCCGCCCTGATCGCCACCGACGAGGCCTACCGGCCCTTCTCCCGTGACCCCTATCTCCACACCTCCACCTTCGGCGCCTCCCCCCTCGCGTGCGCCGCGGCGCGGGCCGCGGTCGAGACCCTGGACCGGGAGGACATCGTCGGCCGCGCCGCCCTGCTGGGCGCCCGCCTCCTCGCGGGCGTACGGGCCGCCTGTGCCGCGTACACCGGCGGCCTGGTGCACGAGGTGCGGGGACGGGGCCTGTTGATCGGCCTGGAGTTCACCTCGGAACAGGCCGTCGGTGAACTGGTCCTCGAACTGGTCGGGCGCGGCGTCCTGGTGAACCACTCCCTCAACGCCGGCCGGGTACTGCGGCTGACTCCGCCCGCGATCGCCGGCGACGAGGAAGTACGGCTGTTCCTCGCTGCTCTTGCCGAGGCACTGCGCGTCGTGGCGACGCGCATCGGCTGACCGTTGACCGCTCCACCGAACCGTTCTACCGACCGTGGAAAGGATTCCCAATGGAGTTGTCAACCCCTTGCGGTGACTCGCTGTGAGCGGGTCAGGCGAGCGCGACAGGGCTTGGCGGCGCCGTGATCTCGAAGGG